>NZ_JBFNQN010000006.1 GCF_040796495.1 Kineococcus endophyticus
GTGGTCCGGTGGTCATAGCGGTGGGGAAACGCCCGGTCTCATTCCGAACCCGGAAGCTAAGCCCACCAGCGCCGATGGTACTGCTCGGGAGACTGGGTGGGAGAGTAGGTCACCGCCGGCCACTCACACTTGTGAGAGGTTGAGGGGAGTGGCACCGCCTGCGGGTGGTGCTGCTCCCCTCTTCTGCGTTCCGGGGCTACTTTGACGTGCGCGGCAGGTGTCGAGACAGGTCGGCGGCGCAGCCGACGTCGTGCCAGTGCTGCCAGTCGCCGACGACGATCAACCGGTCCTGAGCGCGGGTCACCGCGACGTTCAGCAGGTTCGGCGTGCCGGCTACCCACTGACGGGCGCCGACGGACTTCCCGCCGAGGACGAGCACGACGAGCGGCCGCTCCTGGCCTTGGAACGTGTGCACCGTCCCCAGCTGCACGTTCTCGTGACCCTCCACCACCTTCTTGAGACCCTCGACCACGTCACGGAACGGGGCGATGACGGCGACTGGGACGTTGCCGCCCGACTGACGAACGCTTCGCAGGACAGCGTCGACGACGAGACCGTCCGCAGGGGAGAAGTGGCTCCCTCCCGGGTGGGGGACGTCGATCCAGCGACTCTCGCCGACCGTGAGCACCCCGTCGGTGGCGGGACGTGTCCGGCCGAACACCATCTCGCCGTCGTAGGCCATCTCGTTGGCGATGGTGAACATCGGGTCGAGACAGCGGTTGTGGACGAGGAGGGGGGATCCGACCCACCCACCGGGACGCGCTGTGCCGCAGCGGGACACCGCGTCGGCGGACCTCTGCACCGAGCCCCGGGTGGGCGACAGCTCCGGGGGAGCGTCGTGGTGGGCCAGAAGCCGGTCGACGAGGACGTCGGGCAGCGCGACGACGGGTTCGAGCTGCTGCGGGTCACCGACGACCAGGGCCCGGCGGCAACGGTGCAGACCGCCGACGGCCTGCGCGGGCGTCGCTTGTCCCGCTTCGTCGACGACGAGCCACCCGAGGGCGCCGGCCGAGACACCCGAGAACAGGCGGGCCATGGAGGCGAAGGTCGTCGACACCATCGGGACGAGCAGGAAGAACGAGCGCCACACGTCGGTGGCGAGCCGGGTCGCGTCGGGTTGACGTACCTCGCCGGACTGCAGGTGCATCCACGCCCGGAGGTTCGTCGCCACCTGCTGGCCGGCGCGGCGGGCGAACTGCTCGTGCACGGCCATCGCGGCGCCGAACACCTCGGCCTGCAAGGCGTGCAGGTCGTCGTCCACCCACGCCTGGCCCGTCTCCTGCTCGTCGCGGGACCGGGACCACCAGCCCTCGTCGACCGCGGCAGGCCCCAGACCGGCGGAAGCCTCCTGGACCCTCCGCTCGCCGTCGTCACGGGCGGTCCCGGCGGCCAGGAACTCCGCTTCGAGCCGGACGTGGGCGGTGTGCGCTTCAGCGGCTGCGTCCACGAGCGACCGGAGTCGGTCCTCGGCGGCCGCGGAGTCGGTCACCGCGCGCTGGAAGGCGGCCTCGGCCTGCCGGGCGGCCGTCGACTTCCCGAGGCGGGCCCAGAACCCGGGCCGGGCGGCGCGGAGTCGGACCACGGCCTCGGCGGCGAGGCGGGCGCGGTCCTCCGCGGCGGGGACGTCGCGGCGTGCGGCGGTGGAGAGCTCGGTGGCCGCCGCGATGGCGTCCCGTGCGGTCGTCCAGCGGGCGGTGGCGTCGTCGGCGTCCGCTCGAGCGGCGCGCACCTCGTCCCGCGCCCTCGCCAGCCCGGCGAGATGGGTGTCGACCGCGGCGAGTGCCCTCGTGAACCGGTGCTGCGCCGCCTTCCAGTCCTCCAGGGACCCGCCCTGCCGCAATGACGCGAGGAGGTGCTCGCCCGGGTCGTCGGCCTTGAGGTACCGCCCGACCACCGAGCCGAAGCGGGCGCCCAGGCTGCGGCGCCCCAAGGTGGCGGCGGCGAGTCCCCAGGCGGGGGAGTCGTCGGTGAGCAGTCCGGGCCGACCGCGACCGGAGGACGGGTCCGGTGCCGTGGCGTCGCGGAAGTGCGCGACCCGGTCTTGCCAGACGCCGGCGATCTCGCCGAGTCCCGGGACTTCCTGGCTCACGTTGGCGACGGCCGCGTTGTTGGAGGACGCGACGACGACCTCGAAGCCGGTGAGCCGCTCGTCGACGCGGTGGAACCGCCTTGTCCCACCCTGCGTGAGCGGGACGGTCTGCGCCGAACCGAAGGCGGACCGCGGTTCGTCGAACGTGGCCATCACCCGGGCCCGGTCGGTGACGACGGCGGCGTAGAACTCGCGGAGCAGCGTCGTCTTGCCCGTCCCCGGCGGACCGTTCACCGCGCAGACCGGGTCGTCACCCGTCAGCACGGACTGGACGGCGACCTGCTGCGAGAGGCGAGGCTTGTTCTCCCCCGGCCAGGTGGACCGTGGCAGGGCGAGGGGGTCGAGGAGCTGCTCGCGGACGTCGCGGCGCAGCACGTCGACCGCACCCACCGGGGTCGCGCCGGGACGGCCGGTGAGGAACGTGGCGGCGGCCGGGGACGTCGGGTGGGCGGCGACGTGCAGCAGGTCGGCGCGGTAGAAGCTGCGTGGCGGCGGGGAACCCGCCTGGTCCTCCGGCACCCAGCGGGCGTCGAACCGCACGTGACCGGTGCCGTCGTCGACGAGGTCGAGGACAGCGCGGACGTGGTCGGCTGGCTGCCGGTCCCCGCCGTGCAGGACCTCGGAGAAGGCCTCCGCCAGCGCCTGCTCACGACGCTGCACATGGCGCAGGGCCTCGGTGGTTCCGAGGGAGCCGCGGACGGCGGCCGTGAAGTCCACGAGCGGGTGGTACTGCAGCGACCCCTCGACCGGAGCACCGGCCGCGTCGACGAGGAACTCCGCGCGGTAGGTGAGGGGGCCGTCGGTGCGGGCGGGGCGCACGGACTCCGTCAGGCGCAGGTCGTCGGCGTACGCAGCGAGGAGGCCGTCCTCGACCTGGCGGCGGGGGACGCAGCCCACGAGCACCGAGCAGACGAGCACCTCCCCGGCCCGGGCCGGTTGCGTCGGCCGTGGCGGCCAGACCCCGTCGAGGATCTCCGCCCGCAGCCGGCCGGAGGCCCGGTACCGCGAGTCCTTCGGCACCTCGGGCATCTCGAAGCGGTCGAGGTCGGCCCACGCGAGCAGTGCCCGTCGCGCGGCGTCGTCCACCCGCCGGAGCGGGGGCGTCGAGGTGGCCGCGGAAGGGATCACGCGACGACCCTGGCAGACACCCCCGACAGAGCGTCAGCCCTGCAGGTGCTCCAGGACCCGGCCCCAGTCGCCGGCGGGCAGGCTGTCGTGCTCCCGGTGCCAGGCGATCGCCGTCGCGAGCTCGGCGCGCGTCGGCACGCCTGCGGAGCCACCGAGCCGCTGCACCGACAGGGACGCCGCCAACACGGCGAAACCCACCGACGTCTCCAACGACCAGCCCGCGGTCCGGCCGCCGCAGAACGCCGCGACGAAGCAGTCGCCGGCCCCGGTGGGGTCGACAGCGGTCACGCGGGGCGCAGCGACCTCGCAGCGCTCCCCGGTCGCGGCGTCGACGGCGATCGCCCCGGCGGACCCGCGCGTCACGACGACCAGACCCGTGCGGGCGGCGAGGGCGTCGAGAGCGGTGGACGCGTCGGAGGTGCGGGTGTAGGCGAGGGCCTCGTCCTCGTTGGGCACGAAGGCGTCGAGCTCGGCGAGGCGGTCGAGCACGGCGGTGTCCCACTGCTCGGTCTCGTCCCACCCGACGCCACCGACGACGAGCGTCCCGGCGGCGCGCAGCTCGGCGACCCAGGCGGGGATGCCCTCGGCGATCCCGACGTGGCACGCGCCGACCGACGGCAGCGGAACGGGTAGCGCGTCGGACAGCCACGTCGCGCGCTCCTCGTAGGTGACGAAGCTGCGGTCGGCGGCGTTCGTCAGCGCGACGGTCACGGCGGTGTGGGCGTCGGGGAGCTCGGCGAGCCAGCGCAGGTCGAGGCGCTCCTCGGCGGCGAGCTCGGAGCGGACGGCCCCACCGAACATGTCCGTCCCCGTCGCGCCGACGAGCGCGGTGCGGAACCCGAGCCGGGCGCCCGCCACGGCGCGGGTGGCCGTCCCGCCGGCCGTCACCGTGAACCCGTCGGCGAAGACCTCGGCGCCGATCGTGGGGGCGGCGACGCCGGACATCACGAGGTCGCAGAAGACGCGCCCGCCGAAGACGAGGTCGAGGTCGGACACGGGCGGGCTCCTCGCGGACGGGTGATCGATCGTGCAGTGGATTGCGCAACAGACTAGTCAAGGATGCGCGTTCGGTCATAGTCTGCGTGCGTGAACGAGCAGCGAGGGGTGGGCGCGTGAAGCTGGCGATCCTCGGGGGTGGCGGTTTCCGCACCCCCTTCGTGTGGCAGGCGCTGTTGCGCGACCAGGGCGACCCGCGGATCACCACGGTGACCCTGCAGGACTCCGACGAATCCCGCCTCGCGGGCATGCGCGCCGTGCTCGAGCAGCTGGCCGAGGGGTTCACCGAACCCCCGGCGCTGGAGACGACGACGAACCTCGACGTCGCGCTCGAGGGCAGCGACTTCGTGTTCTCCGCCGTCCGCATCGGCGGCCTCGCCGGCCGCTGCGCCGACGAGCGCGTCGCCCTGGACCTCGGCGTCCTGGGCCAGGAGACGACCGGCCCCGGCGGCCTCGCGTACGCGCTGCGCACCGTGCCGTTCATGGTCGACGTCGCCGAGCGCGTCAAGCGCCTCGCGCCGAGCGCGTACGTCCTGAACTTCACCAACCCCGCGGGCATCATCACCGAGGCCATGCAGGGTGTGCTGGGCGACAAGGTCCTCGGCATCTGCGACACCCCCTCCGGTCTCGGCCGCCGCGTCGCCATGCTCCTCGGGTACGACCCCGACCACGCGCGCCTGGACTACGTCGGCCTGAACCACCTCGGCTGGCTGCGCCGCGTCGAGGTCCACGGCCGCGACGTCCTGCCCGACCTGCTCGGCGACGACGGCCTGCTGGCCCACCTCGAGGAGCAGCACGTCTTCGGCGCCCCGTGGCTCAAGACGCTCGGCGCGATCCCCAACGAGTACCTCTACTACTGGTACCGCAACGCCGAGGCCGTCGCCCGTATCCGCGAGTCCTCCCTCACCCGCGGGGAGTTCCTGCTCAAGACGCAGGGCGACTTCTTCGACCAGCTCCCCCGCTCCGGGTCCCGCGCCGCGCAGCTGTGGCGCGAGACGGTCCTGGACCGCAGCGCCAGCTACATGGCCGAGGCCAAGGGTGGCGAGCAGGGTGCGCCGGAGAACCCGGAGCCGCCGGAGACCGACCCCTCGCAGCAGGGCTACGCGGGCGTGGCGCTCGCCGTCATGGCCGCGATCAGCCGCAACGAGCCGTCGACCGCGATCCTCAACGTCCGCAACGGCGCCACGATCGCCGGGCTGCCGTCCGACGCCGTCGTCGAGGTCCCCGTGGCCGTCGACGGGTCCGGCGTCCGTCCGTTCGCGACGACCGCGCCCGACCTGCACCAGCTGGGGCTCATGCAGCAGGTGAAGGCCGTCGAGCGGCACGTCATCGCCGCGGCCCTGCACGGCGACGAGTCCGAGGCGCTCATGGCCTTCGCGACGCACCCCCTCGTGCGCTCGGTGGACATCGCCGAGAAGCTGCTCGCCGGGTACATCGACCGGATCCCCGAGGTCGCCGCCGTCTTCGGCCGGTCCTGACCCACCTGCTCGCCCCCCCCGAACGTAGAACCCCTCAACGAGGAGCCCCCGTGCACGACGACCGTTCCCTGGTCGAGGGCCGCGTCCAGCGCGTCCTGAACCACCGCATCCGCCCGGCGGTCCACCCGCAGCGCGTCCCCATGACCCTGTCGGCGTGGCTCGTCCCGGACGAACCGGTGCCTGCACGCGACGCCGTCGCCGCGCTGGAGGTCGGGGAGTTCGGCGAGTTCTCGACCGGCACCACGTGGGGCCGGCCGTGGTCGACGACGTGGGTCCGCGCGCAGGCGCAGGTCCCCGCGGAGTGGGCGGGCAAGCGGGTCGAGGCGCAGTTCGACCTCGGGTTCATCGGCGACTGGCCGGGGAACCAGGCCGAGGCGCTCGTGCACTCCCTCGACGGGGTGCCGATCAAGGGTGTCGCGCCGGACAACAAGATCGTCCCCGTCGTCCGCGACGCGCAGGGCGGGGAGACCGTCGACTGGCTGCTGGAGATGGCGGCCAACCCCGACATCATGGCCGACGACATGAAGCCCACCCCCCTGGGCGACAAGTCGACCGCGGGGGAGCAGCACCTCTACACGATGAAGGTCGCCGACCTCGTCGTCCTCGACGAGGAGGTGTGGATGCTCGCGGTGGACGTCGAGTGCCTCGACGACCTCATGCGGCACCTGCCGGAGTCCGAACCCCGACGGTACGAGATCGCCCGCGCGCTCGACCGCGCCCTGGACGCCCTCGACCTCGACGACATCTCCGGCACCGCCACCGCGGCGCGCGCCGAACTAGCCGCCGTCCTGGCCTCCCCGGCCGTCGGCAGCGCGCACACGTTGTCCTCCGTCGGGCACGCGCACATCGACTCGGCGTGGCTGTGGCCGCTGCGCGAGACGCAGCGCAAGACGTCCCGCACGTTCGCCAACGTGACGGCGCTCGCGCAGGAGTACCCCGAGTTCGTCTTCGCCTGCTCCCAGGCGCAGCAGTACGCGTGGGTCAAGGAGCGCTCGCCGGAGGTCTACGCCCGGATGCAGGCCGCCGCCAAGGCCGGCCAGTGGGTCCCCGTCGGCGGCATGTGGGTCGAGGCCGACGGGAACCTGCCCGGTGGTGAGGCCCTCGTCCGGCAGTTCGTCACCGGCAAGTCGTTCTTCCGCGACGAGTTCGACGTCGACTGCAAGGGCGTCTGGCTGCCCGACTCCTTCGGCTACTCCGGCGCCTACCCGCAGATCGCGCGGCTGGCCGGCATGGACTGGTTCCTCACCCAGAAGATCTCGTGGAACCAGACGAACAAGTTCCCGCACCACACCTTCCGCTGGGAGGGCATCGACGGGACGCAGATCTTCACCCACTTCCCGCCCGTCGACACCTACAACGCGATCTTCTCCGCCGAGGAGCTCACGCACGCCGTCGAGAACTACTCCGAGAAGGGTCGCGGCACCCGTTCGCTCGCCCCCTTCGGTCACGGCGACGGCGGTGGCGGCCCCACCCGCGAGATGCTCGAGCGCGCCCGCCGGTTCGCCGACCTCGAGGGCTCGCCGAAGGTGAAGGTCGAGGACCCGAACCAGTTCTTCGCCGACGCCCGCGCCGAGTACCCCGCGCCGCCCGTCTGGGCCGGGGAGCTGTACCTCGAACTGCACCGCGCGACGTACACGAGCCAGGCGCGCACCAAGGCCGGCAACCGCCGCAGCGAGCACCTGCTGCGCGAGGCCGAGCTGTGGGCGACGACGGCCGCGCTGAACGTCCCCTCGTACTCCTACCCGCACGCCGAGCTCGACCGGTTGTGGAAGATCGTGCTGCTGCACCAGTTCCACGACATCCTCCCGGGCTCCTCGATCGCCTGGGTGCACCGCGAGGCCGAGCAGACCTACGGCCAGGTCCGCGCCGACCTCGAGGCGCTCGTCACCGAGGCCGTCCACGCGCTCGGCAGTGGTTCGCGCGTCCTGCTCAACACCGCCCCGCACGACCGCAGCGAGGTCGTCGGCGACCAGCTCGTCCACGTGCCGGCGTCCGGTGCGGCCGTGCTCGCCGACGCGACTCGCGAGAACACCACCCCGGTGACCGTGACGCGGGCCGACGGCACCCTCGTCCTGGCCAACGGCGTCCTCACGGTCGTCGTCGACGCCGACGGGCTGCTGGCCTCCGTCGTCGACGAGGTGAACGACCGCGAGGTCCTCGCCCCCGGGACGCGCGGGAACCTGCTGCAGCTGCACAGCGACTTCCCGAACAACTGGGACGCCTGGGACGTCGACCTGCACTACAAGCACCGGGTCGTCGACCTCGTGGACGCCGACGAGGTCACGGTCGTCGAGGAGGGTCCGCTGCGGGCCCGCGTGCGCGTCGTGCGCACCGTGAGGAAGTCCCGCATCGAGCAGGAGTACGTGCTCGCGGCCGGGTCCGACCGCATCGACGTGCGCACCGAGATCGACTGGCACGAGCAGGAGAAGTTCCTCAAGGCGGCGTTCCCGCTCGACCTGCACGCCGCGGTGAGCTCCTCGGAGATCCAGTTCGGCCACGTGCAGCGCTCGACGCACACGAACACCAGCTGGGACCACGCCCGCTTCGAGACGGCCATGCACCGCTGGGTGCACGTCGCCGAACCGGGCTACGGCGTCGCCGTGGCCAACGACTCGACCTACGGCCACGACACGACCCGCGCCGCCCGCGAGGACGGCGGGTCCACCACGACCGTGCGCCTCTCGCTCGTCCGCGGCCCGAAGATGCCGGACCCGCAGGCCGACCAGGGCCGGCACGTCCTGTCGTACTCCCTCGTGCCGGGCGCGCAGATCGCCGACGCCGTCCGCACCGGGTACGACGTCAACCTGCCGCTGCGCGAGGTCGACGGCCCGGCCGAACTGCCCGAGGCGCCGGTGACGGTGACCGGCGACGGTTCGACCCTGGAGACCGTCAAGCTCGCCCAGGACGGTTCCGGCGACGTCGTCGTCCGCATCTACGAGTCCCGCGGGGCCCGGGCGAAGGGCGTCCTGCGGACGTCGTTCCCGATCGCCGAGGCGACCGTCGTCGACCTCCTCGAGGACCCGGCGCAGGACGGGACCGCGGCCGCCCGCGGCGTCGCCTCGCTGCTCGAGGACGGCACCGTCGGCTTCGCGCTGCGCCCCTTCGAGGTCCTCAGCCTGCGGCTGGCCCGCGCGTGAGGGAGTGGCTCGAGCCCGAGCACGTCGGGCGCCGTCGTGAACCCGTCGGAACCCTCCGGCGGGCCGTCCCCGACGACGGGTTCACCTGTATCGACCTCGACGGCGACTGGGAGTTCCAGCTCCGGGCGCACCCCGAGGCCGCGGAACTCACCACCTGGCGCACCGCTCAGGTGCCCGGGTGCTGGACGACCGAACCCTCGCTGTGGGGGGAGGTCGCCGATCCGCCCTGGTACACGAACGACCAGATGCCGTGGCCGGACCTGCCGCCGACCCCGCCGACCGCGCACAACCCGACCGGCGTGTACCGCCGGGACGTCACCGTCCCGGCGGACTGGGCCGGGCAGCGCGTGCTGCTGCACGTCGGTGCGGCCGAGTCGACGCTGCTGGTCCGCGTCGACGGGGAACCCGTCGGGTCCAGCACGGACTCCCACCTCGCGGCCGAGTTCGACATCACCCCCTGGGCGGCGCCCGGGGCGACCGTGCAGGTCGAGCTCACCGTCGTGAAGTGGTCCGCGTCCACTTTCGTCGAGGACCAGGACCAGTGGTGGCACGGCGGGATCACCCGTTCCGTCCGCCTCTTCACGCGGCCGTCGCTGCACCTGTCCGACGTCCGGACCGTCGCCGACGCCGACGGACGCCTGTCCGTCGACGTCCGCGTCGGCTGCGACGGCGGCGAGGGCGCCCGCCGCGGGTACCTACCCGCGGGATGGCGCATCGACGTCCGCCTCGGAGAGACGGCGCTGGCGTTCGACGCGGCCGCGCACCAGCGCGACCTCGACGACGAGCGCATCTCCCTGTACCGCGGCCGGGCCCGGTTCCGCGGCGAGTTCCCCGGGATCGCGACGTGGACCGCGGAGAACCCCGTCCTGCACGACGTCACCGTGGAACTCCGGGACGCCGACGGGACGCTGGTGGACTCCGAGGTCCAGCGCGTCGGGTTCCGCACGGTGGAGGTCGTGGGCCCGGACCTGCTCGTCAACGGGCGGCGGATCTTCGTCCGGGGCATGAACCGGCACGACCGGGACCCGCTCACGGGCCGCGTCGTGACGACGGCGCAGGTGCGCGAGGAACTGCTGACCCTCAAGCGCTTCGGCTTCAACGCCGTGCGCACGTCGCACTACCCGAACGACCCCACGTTCTACGACCTCACCGACGAGCTGGGGTTCTACGTCGTCGACGAGGCGAACATCGAGTCGCACGCGTGGGCGCACGAGATCTGCGACGACCCGGCCTACCTGCCGGCGTTCACGCAGCGCGTGGCGCGCATGGTGCGCCGCGACCGCAACCACCCGAGCGTCATCGTGTGGTCGCTCGGCAACGAGAGCGACTACGGCGCGAACCACGACGCCGTCGCGGCCTGGATCCGGCGCGACGACCCGACCCGTCCCGTCCAGTACGAGGGCGCCATCAAGGACGACTGGAGCGCGGGCTTCGCGGCCAGCGACATCGTCTGCCCGATGTACGCCCACCTCGACCAGATGGTCGAGCACGTCACGCAGCACCCGCCGCTGCGGCCCGTCATCCAGTGCGAGTACTCCCACGCGATGGGCAACTCCAACGGGTCCCTGTCGGACTACTGGGCGGCGATCGAGTCGCTGCCCGGTCTGCAGGGCGGGTTCATCTGGGAGTTCGCCGACCACGGCATCCTGCAGCGCGAGGACGACCGCCTCCCCGCGGGCCGCGCCGGTGCGGGGCAGTTCGCCGACGGCGTCCCGGCCGCGGGATTCCGCTGGGCTCACGGCGGCGACTTCGGGGACACCCCGAACGACGGCGCGTTCTGCCTCGACGGAGTGGTGCTGCCCGACGGCACACCCAAACCCGCCATGTACGAGCACCGTGAACTCGCTTCGCCCGTGCGGCTGAGCCTGGAGGACGGGGTGCTGCGCGTGCGCAACGCCCTCGACTTCTCCGGTCTGGGCCACCTGCGCGGGCAGTGGGTCCTCGAGTCCAGCGACGGCACGTCCCTGTCGGCACCCGCCGACCTGCCCGACCTCGCCGCGGGCTGCACCGCCGTGGTCGAGGTGCCCGCAGAACTCGCCGAGGCCGGGGCCGGTGAACGGTGGCTCCAGCTCGTCGTGACCCAGGCCGAGGGCACGGCGTGGAACCCCGCGGGGGCCGAGGTCAGCCGGCCGTGCGTGCGGTTGCCCGACCGGGCCCGCGACGTGGCGGAGGGGACGCGGTCGCCCGTCGTCGTCGACGCCACGGGTGCCCTGGAGTTCCCGGGCCTCGCCCGGCCCGAGCTCACGCTGTGGCGCGACCCGACCGACAACGACGACATCGCCGGTGACGGGGCGCGCTGGGTCGCCGCGGGGCTGCGCGACGCCCAGCCCGCCGTCGTCGCCGTCGAGGGTTCCGCGGTCGTGTCGGTGCTCAAGACCACGGCGGGGGAGGTCCGCCACACCCAGGCCCTCCGGTGGGACGAGCGCGGTCTGCACTGCGTGGACACGGTCGTGCTGCCCGACGGGCTCGACGACGTCCCGCGCGTCGGCGTCCGGGTGCCGCTGGCCGGCGCGGCGATCGGTGCGCGCTGGTTCGGCACCGGCCCGTGGGAGACGTACCCGGACCGCTGCGCCGCCCCCGTCGGCTGGCACGAGCTGCCCGTCGCGGACCTCGCCGTACCGTACGTGCGGCCGCAGGAGAACGGTGCCCGCACCCACGTCCGCGAGCTCGCCGTCACCACGACGGCCGGGGTCCTGCGCTTCTCCTTCGACCAGCCGGTCACGGTGACGGTCCACGCCGACGCGGTCGTCGTCGACGTGGCCCACCGGGGGCTGGGATCGGCGTCCTGCGGCCCGAACGCGCTGCCGCCGTACCGCATCACCACCGGGACGCACACGTGGTCCTGGTCGGTGGAGCACGAGGACCGGACGGACGCCCCGTCGTGAAGCTGCTCCTCGTCGGGCTGGACGGGGTCCGCCTGGACCTCGCCCTGCCCGACGTCGTCGCCGGGGACCCGGCGTTCGCCGCTCCCGACCACCCGGCGGACCCGAAGTTCGGGGCCGCGCCCCGGCAGACCCCCGTCGTGGAGGGCACGACCGAACGGGTCGCGCCCACCCTGGCGCGGCTCGCGGCCGGCGGCCGCGTCGTCCCGGTCTGGATGACCCCGCCGACGGACTCCGGTCCGGGGTGGTCGTCGCTGCTCACGGGGACGACGCACGAGCAGAACAACGTCTGGTGGAACGAGTTCGTGGGCCACCGCCTCGCGCGCTGCCCCGACCTGCTCTCCCAGGTCTTCTTCGCCGACCCCCGGGCCCGGACGTTCGCCGCGTGCACGTGGCCGGCCCTCGTCGACCCCAGCGGCCCCGGGCCCGTCGTCCACAGCCGCCCGGACCAGCAGGTCGGCGGACAGCACCAGGTCTTCGGGGCCACCGACTTCAGCGACGGGTGCCGCTCGGCGGACCGGCAGGTGCGCACGCGCGCGGCGTGGACCCTCAACCACGAGGGACCGGACGCCGCGTTCGTGCACCTCGAGGGGCCCGACGAGTCGGCGCACCGGCACGGCTCGGCCGGGCCGGAGTACCTCGAGGCGCTCGCGGCCGCTGACGAGCACGTGCGGTACCTCGTCAAGGCCGTCGCCGAGCGCTACGAGCAGCTCGGCGAGGACTGGCTCATCGCCGTCACGACCGACCACGGGCACAAGCCGGAGGGCGGGCACGGCGAGGACGAGGTCGTCGTGCGGCGCTCGTTCCTGCTGCTGCACCGCATCGGCGGGCCGCTGCCGCAGGAGCTGCTCGACCTCGGGACGCTGCGCAGCCACGAGGTCACGCCGACGCTGCTCGCGGCGGCGGGCGTCCGGCCGGCGTCCTACGCGGCGGACCACCCCGTCGGTGAGGTGCGGGACGTCCCGTCCGTCGGCCCGACCCGGGACCTCCGCTTCGAGTGGTGACCCGCGCCGGTCAGGAGACCGGCGCGGTGTCCACGAGCTCGACCGCGACGCCTGCGTGGTGCAGGACCGAGCTCGTCTCGCCGTCGGGCAGGCGGTCGGTCAGCAGGTGCCGGTAGGCGCTGACGTCGCACACCGTCGCCGTCCCGCTGCCGGGGAACTTGGAGGCGTCGGCCAGGAGCACGACCTCGTCGGCGGCGGAGATCATCGCCCGCTTGACGGGGACCTCCTCGGTCACCGTGTCGACCGAGTGCCCGCTGCGGCGGATCCCGCTCGTGCCGAGCAGCAGGAGGTCGGCGCGCAGCTGGCGCAGGCTCTCCTCCGTCAGGTACCCCACGAGGGAGCGGTGGGCGGGGCGCACCTGGCCGCCGAGGAGCACGAGGTCCACGACGGGGTCCTCGCACAGCTCGGCGTAGACGGCGAGGTTGCGGGTGACGACGGTGATGGGCCGGCCGTGCAGGTACTTGGCCACCCTGCCGACGGTCGTGCCGATGTCCAGCAGCACCGACTGCCCGTCCCGCACGCGGGCGGCCGCCGCCCGGGCGATGGCCTCCTTGGGCTCGGCCTGCCGGTCCACGAGGTCGGCGTAGACGTCGTCGCGCACGTCGACGGGGCGCGCCCCGCCGTGCACGCGCTTCAGCAGACCCGCGTCGTCCAGCTTGACCAGGTCCCGGCGGATGGTCGCCTCGGACAGTCCCAGGCGCTCGACGAGCTCGGCGACCGCCACGGGACCCTTCAGGCGGACGACCTCGACGATGGCCTCGCGCCGCTCCTTTGCTTGCACGATCGACAGAATACCTTGCGCGTTCGCGCATCTGCCAAGTAGCGTTCGCGCAACAACGCCAGTGCTGGCTGCCGAGGATGACTGTTCGATCACGGCGCCCGGATGTCGAGAAAGGTCTCGCCATGAACCTGTCCCGTCGCAACCTCCTCCTCGGTTCGGGGCTGGCTGCCCTGGGAGCCGGGGCCCTCTCCGCCTGCTCCACGAGCGCCGGCGGCTCCGGTGGGAGCGGAGGCGGCTCCACGAGCGGCCTCGCGCTCTGGTACTGGAACGGCGGCCTGAGCGACAAGGTCGTCGAGGCGTCCAAGACGCAGTTCCCCAAGGACGACATCAAGCCGAACAAGGTCGGCGGCGACTTCAAGCAGAAGCTGCAGACCACCCTCACGGGCGGCTCCTTCATCCCCCAGATCACGGGCGTCAAGGGCGAGGACATGCCCTTCTTCCGCTCCGTGGCCGACAAGTTCACCGACCTCAACGAGTTCGGCGCCAAGGACATCGCCGCGACGCAGCTCGCCTGGAAGTGGGCCGAGGCGCAGACCGAGGACGGCAAGCAGCTCGGGTTCCCGATCGACATCGGCCCCACCGCGACGTTCTACCGCGCCGACATCCTCGAGCAGGCCGGCCTGACCTCCGACCCCACGGCCGTCGCCGCCGCCACGTCCACGTGGGACGACTTCTACGCCTTCGGCCAGGAGCTGCACGGCAAGGTCCCGGCCAGCTTCCCGGTCCCCTCGCTCGCCACGGTCTTCCAGATCATCGTCGGCCAGCTGACCAACCGCTTCGTCGGCAAGGACAACACCTTCACCGGCGGCAGCGACGAGATGAAGCAGGCCTGGGACACCACGGTCAAGGCGCAGGCGCTGGGCATCAACGCCAACGCGGGCCAGAACCTCGGGCCCGCCCTGGCCGCCGGCACCATCGCGATGGACCTCGGCGCCGCCTGGCACGCCCTCGACATCTCCGACGCCGCGCCCGACACCAGCGGCAAGTGGCGCATCGCCAACAACCCGGTGAAGCCCACCAACTTCGGTGGGTCCTTCCTGACGATCCCGTCGGCGACGGAGGACAAGCAGGCCGCCTTCGACGTCATCAAGTGGATCCTGAGCACCGACAACCAGGGCCAGGCCTTCACCGACGCCACCATCTTCCCGGCCGACCCCGCCGCCTGGAAGCTGCCCGCCCTCACCGGTGGCGACGAGTTCTTCGGCGGCCAGAAGACGATCGACATCTTCGGCCCCGCCGGCGAGAAGGTCCCCGAGCAGTACGTCGCGGCCTCCGACTCCGCCGTGTCGGCCGCTTACTACAACGAGCTGACCAACGTCGAGGCCAACGGCAAGAACCCGGACCAGGCCTGGACCGACGCCGTCGCCGCCGCCAAGGACATCGCCCAGCGCCAGGGCGTGAAGTGAGCTCGGCCAGCCTCGACCGAGGGTTCCGTCGCAGCCGGTCGCGACCCCCGGGTCAGAAACCGGCTGTGACCGGAGCCAGGAGGAACCCCCTGCGGTTCTGGCCGCAGTACGTGGCCGTCAGCCCGTTCTTCCTGCTGTTCGCGGCGTTCGGGCTGTTCCCCCTGGCGTTCTCGGCGTGGCTGGCCTTCCACCGGTGGGACGGGATCAGCCCGGTCACGTTCGCCGGCTTCGACCAGTTCCGGTTCCTGGTGGCGGACGCGACGTTCCGCAAGGCCGTCGTCAACACCATCATCATCTGGATCATGGCCACCGTGCCCATGCTCTTCATGTCGCTGGGCCTGGCGTCGATGCTGAACTCGGTCAAGCGGTTCAGGACCCTCTACCAGGTCATCCTGTTCCTGCCGAGCGTCACCTCGATCGTCGCGGTCGTCATCTTCTTCAAGGCGATCTTCGACAACCAGGTCGGCGTCGTGAACCAGGTGCTCGAGGCGATCGGCCTGTCCGGGGTCCAGTGGCTCAACGGGTACTGGACGATCAAGATCGTCCTGGCCGTCATCATGACCTGGCAGTGGGTCGGCTACAACGCGATCATCTACTACGCGGGTCTGCAGGCCATCTCGGGCGAGGTCTACGAGGCGGCGAAGCTCGACGGCGCGGGGCCGCTGCGCACCTTCTGGTCGATCACCGTCCCGCTGCTGCGGCCGGTCATCATCTTCACCGTCGTCGTCTCGACGATCGGCGGGATGCAGACCTTCGCCGAACCGCAGGTCCTCTTCGGCTCCAACGCCTCGATCAACCCGAACAGCGGCGGACCCGGGCAGGCCGGCCTCACGATGGTCCTGTACTTCTACCAACAGGCCTTCAACAACAACAACTACGGCTACGGTGCGGCCATCGCCTACGGGGTCTTCGCCATCGTCGCCGTGTTCACCCTCATCAACTGGCGGATCACCGCCCGTGCGGAGAAGTGACGGAGATGGCTGCTCACGACACGGCGACGGTCGACCGCAAGGGTCCGTCGCGGCCGGCCCCGGTCCAGAAGGGCAAGAGCGTCCGCAACGCGGCCAAGTGGGCGCACCTGCCGATGGTCGTCGCCTCGCTGCTGCTGCTCTTCCCGTTCTACTGGACCGTGGTCATGGCCACGAACACGAACGCGGACTACTACGCGACGCCGCCCAAGGTCGTCCCGGGCACGCACCTGCTGGAGAACATCGCCTCGGTGCTGACGAGCATCAACTTCTTCGGCTCGATGGCCAACACGGCCATCGTCGCCGTGTCGGTCACGGTGCTCGTGCTGTTCTTCGACTCCCTGGCGGCCTTCGCGTTCGCGAAGTACGACTTCCCGGCCAAGAAGTTCCTCTTCGGCCTCATGCTGGCCTTCTTCATGGTCCCGGCCCAGCTGTCGACCGTCCCGCAGTTCATCACCATGATCAACATCGGGTGGGTCGGGACGCTGCAGGCGCTCATCGTGCCCGCGGCGGCCAACGCCTTCGGCATCTTCTGGATGCGCCAGTACATCTCGACGTCCATCCCGGACGAGATCCTGGACGCCGCGGTCATGGACGGGTGCGGGTTCTTCCGCCAGTACTTCCTCGTCGTCCTGCCGGTCATCCGGCCGGGCCTGGCCTTCCTCGGCATCTACACGTTCGTCCAGGCCTGGAACGACTACGTGTGGCCGCTGATCGTCCTCATCAACCCGGACATGCTGACCCTGCAGGTGGCGCTGTCGCAGCTGAACGTCAGCCGCGGCACCGACTACGCGGTCGTCATGGCGGGCGCCGTGCTGGCGATCATCCCGCTCATCGTCGTGTTCCTCGCCTTCTCGAAGCAGTTCGTCGCCGACTCGGTCAAGGGCGCGGTCCGCTGATGCCGCGGACCGTCCTGCGCGCCGCCCGCCCGGAGGAGCAGGAGGAGGCCGGGGCCCTCGTGGGGGCCGCGTTCTCCGCCGACCCTCCCGGGCGGCGGACGTCGGACGGTCCGGACACCGCGCACCAGGAGCAGCACGAGCAGTACCTGCACCGCGTCGCGGTCGACGAGGGGACCGGGCGCGTCCTGGCCACCGCCGTCGTCCGCCTCGGCGGGCAGTGGTGGGGCGGTCGCCGGGTTCCCGCGGCCGCCCTCGCCGGCGTGGCCGTCGACGTCACGGCCCGGGGCCGCGGCGTCGGTCGTGCGCTCATCGCCGACACCTTCGCCGCCGCCCGGGAGGCCGGAGCGCAGGTCGTCGCGCTCATCCCCTCCACCCACGCCTTCTACCGCAAGGCCGGCTGCGGCATAGCCGGTCGCCGGTCGGTCTACGCGATCGGCACCCACGACCTGCGCGACCTGCCCCGCGACCGCTCGCTGACGCACCGCGAGGCCACGCCGCAGGACGCTGCCCGGGTCGCCGAACTCGTCGCCGCCCACGGGGCGCGCACGAACGGCGTCCTCGACCACGACACCGACACCGGGTCGGCGCGGCAGTACGTCGCCGAACGGGACGGAACCGTCGTGGGGTGGTGCGCCCTCGGGCGTCGCCCCGTCCGCCCCGGCCACGGCGGCAACTACGCCGTCACCGTCCTCGACCTCGTCGGGGCCGACCCCGCCGCGGAGTTCGGCCTGTGGCGCGACCTCGCCGCCGACGAACCCAGCGCCCGCGAGGTGCACGCGCTCGTCCGGCCCGGCGGTCTGCTCGAGGCGCACCTGCCGCGGCAGACGGAGGCCGTCGAGGACTCCACCTGGATGCTCGGTCTGCTCGACGTCCCGGCGGCCCTGGCCGGTCGCGGGTACCCTCGCGGCGCCACGGGCCGGGTCGTCCTGGACGTGGCGGACCACGGTGTCCTCACGCTGGACGTCGCCGACGGCGTCGGGACCGTGACCGAGGGCGGAACGCCGTCCGTGCGGGTCGGCCTCGCCGACCTCGCCTCCCTCTACGCCGGGCACCTCGACCCGGCCACCGCCCGGTACGCCGGTCTGCTGCAGGGCGACGACGAGGCCGTCGGCCTCCTGCGCACGTTCTTCGCCGGACCGCCCGCGGTCCTCGACCGTCCGTTCTGAACCACCTCCACGAAGAGAGAACGCCCGTGACCCTGCGCTGGGGAGTCCTCGGACTCGGCACCATCAGCCGCGCGATCCACCTGCCGCTCATCGCCCGGCTCCCCGGTCACGAGCTCGCGGCCGTCGCCGACCTCGACCCCGAGCGGTGCGCCGAGCTGGCCGCCGCCTACGGCGCCCGGGCGCTGACGCCGGAGGAGCTGTTCGCCGCCGACGACGTCGACGCGGTCCTCGTCGCGACGCCGGGCCGGCACGCCGCGCACGCCGTCACCGCGCTGCGGGCGGGCAAGCACGTCCTGGCCGAGAAGCCGTTCGCGCTGTCCGCCGAGGAGGTGCGCGAGGCCATCGCCGTCGCGCGGCAGACCGGGTTGCACCTGCAGGTCGGGTACATGAAGGTGCACGACCGGTCGGTCGACGTCGTCAAGGCGGCTCTCGCCGACCTCGGCGAGACCCGCCTCGTGCAGATCAGCGTGCGGCACCCCGTCGACGCCCCGCAGGTCGAGCACCTGCGGATGGCGCCGCCCGCCCCGCTGCCCGCGTCCGCCGGTCCGCTCATCGCGGCCGACGACGACGCCGAGAACCGGGCGCTCGACGCGTCCGTCGGCGCGGACACCTCCCCGGAACTGCGCCGGTTGTTCCGCTCGGTGCTGTGCGGGTCCGTCGTCCACGAGCTGTCGCTGCTGCGCGGTCTGGGGTTCGGCACCCCGGAGTTCGACCACGTCGACCTGCTGGCCTGGGACGGGGGAGCGCCGCCCACGGTGTTCGCCACCGGCCGCCTCACCGGCGGTGCGCGGTTCGTCCTGGACTGGGCGTGGACGCCGGACCGTCCCGACTACACCGAGACCGTGCGCATCACGACGACGGCCGGCGAGGTCGTCGTCGACGTGGCCCCGCCCTACCGCCTCGACGCGACGAGCCAGGTGACCGTCACGGGTCCGGACGGCACGCATCGTCCGCCCGCCGGTGCCGACGGCGCCTTCCAGCGCCAGCTCGAGGCGTTCGCGTCCGCCGTCACCGGGTCCACCCCGCACCCCGACTCCGCGCCCGAGGGTGCCCTGCACGACCTGGCTGCGCTGCAGCGGATCGTGGAGCTCGTCCGATGAGCGGACTCGGGGACTGGATCGCCGGGGCGCCCGTCAGCTTCGGGGTCTGGGGTCCGCACGCCGGTGCTCCCGACGGCGACGGGGACGCGATCCTGCGCACCCTCGCGACGCAGGGGTACACCGGCAGCGAACTCGGCGACACCGGGTTCCTGGGCGACCCCGACCAGACCGCGGGGGTGTTCGCCGCGCACGGCCTGGCGCCCGCCGGGGTCTACGTCGGCCTGCCGCTGGCGCAGGGGGAGTGGACCGCCGAGGGGCGGGCGGGTTTCGAACTCACGTGCCGGACGCTGCGCGCCACGGTCGACCGGCACGCCCTCGGCACGGCCGCGGCGGGGGCCCCGCCGGCGCGGATCGTCCTCGCGGACGACGGCGCCCCGGGCCTGGAGGCCGCGCGCGACCCGCACGACCGGTCGTCGGGTCTGGACGACCGGGCCTGGGCCCGCGCCGTCGACCTGCTCGCCGAGGCCGTCGCCATCGCTTGCGACCACGGGCTGCAGCGGACGTTCCACCCCCACCTCGGCACCTTCGTGGAGTCGACGTGGGAGGTCGACCGGCTCCTCGCCACGACGCCCCTCGGGGTGACGCTCGACACCGGGCACGCCCTGCTGGCCGGCACCGACCCCGTCGAGGCGGCCGAGCGCTGGGCCGACCGGATCGACCACGTGCACGTCAAGGACGTGCGGCTCGCGCCCCTGCAGGAGGCGCGCGCGGCCGGGCCGGCGTCGCTGCGGGACTGGTGGGCGGACGCGAACGTCCCCCTGGGTCGCGGGGACGTGGACCTCGCCGGGGTCGTCGACGCGCTGCGCCGCACCGGGTACACGGGCTGGCTCGTCGTCGAGCAGGACGCCGCGCCGCACGGCGGGCCGCAGCTGGCGCAGTTCGCGGCCGACCAGGAGCACAACCTCCGGGTGCTGCGCGGGCTGCTCGGCGACGACTAGCGTCGGGGCCGTGAGCGAGGCGTTCCCCGACCTGTCCGGCGGCGCGTTCGGCCGGGCCGCGCTCGGCAGCGCCGAAGGCGTGGACCAGGACGCGCTGTTCGAGCTCGCGCCCGACCTCGACTGACGTCAGGCGTGCTGCGCCGTCCAGGCGGCGTGCAGCCGCGAGTACGGTCCGCCTGCGTGGGCCAGTTCGGTGGCCGGGCCCACCTCGACGACGCGACCGGAGTCCACGACGACGACCGTGTCCGCGGCCTCGGCCGTCGACAACCGGTGGGCGATGGCCACCGAGGTGCGGCCGGACAGGACGCCCTCGAGGGCGCGCTGCAACCGGACCTCCGTCGCCGGGTCGACGGACGACGTCGCCTCGTCGAGGACGAGCAGGTCGGGGTCGGCGAGGTGGGCGCGGGCCAGCGCCACGAGCTGGCGCTCGCCCGCGGACAGCCGTTCCCCGCGCTGCCCCACGGGAGTTCCGAGACCCTCGGGCAGCCCGTCCAGCCAGGCCGCAAGGCCCAGGTCGGCGAACGCCTCACGGACGTCGGCGTCGGTCGCGCCGGGTCGCCCGCGGCGGACGTTGTCCCCGACGGTCGTGTCGAAGAGGAAACCCTCCTGCGGGACGGCGACGACCCGGCGGTGCAGTTCCGCCGACGGCAGGTCGCGCGCGTCTACGCCGGAGAGCAGGACCGTGCCCTCGACCGGGTCGACCAGCCGCGTGATGAGACGCGACAGCGTCGTCTTGCCCGACCCCGTCTCCCCGACGACCGCCGTGCGCGAGCCGGCGGGGAAGTGCAGCGTCACCCCGGACAGCACGACCGTGGCCGAGCCGGGGTAGGAGTAGGCGACGTCCTGGACCCGCACGTCGACCGGCCCGCGCGGCAGTTCGCGGGGTTCGCGGGGTTCGGGCACCGAGACGGGGGTGTCGATGAGGTCGACGACGCGGCGCCACCCGGCGAGGGCGTTCTGCAGTTCGTTGAGGACCTCCGTCGCGGCCTGCACGGGCCCGACCCACAACTGCGCCAGGAACAGGAACGCCAGCAGCTTGCCGAGGGTGATGTCCCCGTCGAGACCGAGCAGGGTTCCGACGACGATGACGAGCGCCACGACGAGACCCGAGACGAACACGCCCGAGGAGAACGTCACGGCCGTCGCCGTCTGCGCCTTGACCGCCTGCTTGCGGTGCGCCTCGATCGCCGCGTCGATCCGCTTCCAGGACCGCTCCGACGCGGCGTGCGCGCGGATGACGTCGGCGCCGACGACGGTCTCGGAAACTGCGGCGAGCAGGTCGCCCATCCGCACCCGGACCGCCTTGTAGGCCCGGGTCACGGGGCGCTGCAACCGTTGCCGCGCCAGCACGAGCGGGACGAAGCAGCCGAGGACCACGAGGGCGAGCTGCCAGGAGTAGAAGAACATCACCGCCGTCGCCAGCAGCACCTGCCCGGCGGACAGCACCAGGACGAGCATCCCGGTCTGCAGGAACGTCGAGATCGTGTCGACGTCGCTCGTCACGCGGCTGACGAGGGAGCCCCGGCGCTCGCCGCTCTGGGTCAGGACGGCGAGGTCGTGCACGTGCCGGAACGCGCGCACGCGCAGCGTCGCGAGCCCCGCCTCCGTGGCGCGGAACAACCGCACGTTGACGATCCACGCGGTGCCGGCCGTCACGAGGACGACGAGTGCCGCGACCACGCACAGCACCACGATGCGGCCGACGTCCGGGCCGCCCTGCGCCTGCACGCCCGTGTCGATCGTCTGCTGGACGGCGACGGGGACGGCGAGCTTGCCGAGCGTCGTCGCGGCGGCGATGGCCAGGGTGACGCCGATACCCTCGGCGAACTCGGGGGTGAGTTCCCGGGCGCGAGCGATCACCCCGCGGTCGACGGTGCTCTCCTGGACGCTCACGCGGCACCCTCCCCGGCGGCCTCGGCAGTGGCCCGGTCCGCGGCGGCGCGGGCGTAGGCGGTGACGAGTTCCCGGTAGCCCTCGTCGCGGGCGGCGACCTCGGCGGCCGGTCCGCGGTCGACGACCCGGCCGTGGTCGAGGTGGACGACCTCGTCCGCGAGGGCGATGGTCGCGGGCCGGTAGGCGACGACCACGACGGTCGTCCCGGTCCCGGACTCCTCCAGCCCGTCCAGGACGGCGCGTTCCACGGCCGGGTCCAGGGCGCTGGTCGCGTCGTCGAGGACGAGCAGCCGCGGTTGCCGGACGAGCGCGCGGGCCAGGGCGAGGCGCTGGCGCTGGCCACCGGACAGCGTGGAGCCCCGTTCGCCGACGAGTTCGTCGAGGCCGTGGGGGAGGGCGGCGACGAAACCGTCGGCGCGGGCCAGCCGCAGCGCCTGCCACACCTCGTCGTCGGACACCTCCAGGCCGAGGGCGACGTTGCCGCGGATGGTGTCGTCGAAGACGAACGTCGACTGCGGGACGAGGGCGGCGGCCCCGGCCACCTGTCCCTCGGCCAGGCCGCGGACGTCGACGCCGTCGAGCAGGACGTCCCCGGTGGAGGGGTCGACGAGGCGGACGAGCAGCCCGGCCAGCGTCGACTTGCCCGCACCGGTGCCACCGACGACCGCGACGGTGGTACCCGCCGTGACGTCGAGCGTGACGTCGGTGAGGACCGGCGGCGGTTCGTGGTGGGTCACCCCGGGGTCGGCCAGCGGGTCGGGGGCGGGCGCGGGGTGCCGGTAGGACAACCCCGTCGTGGTGACGGTGAGCGGGCCGCCGGCCGGGGCCGGGTCCGTGCCCCACTCGGTGCGCGCCTCCTCCCGCAGCACGTCCTGCACGCGCGCGTCGCCGGCCACGGTGCGGGGCAGGTCGCCCAGCAGCCACCCGAAGGAGCGGACCGGGAACGCGAGCAGGCTGAGCAGGTAGGCGACCTGGACGAGGTCGCCGACGTCGGTGGCCCCCGACGCCACGCGCACCGACCCGACGACGAGGACGAGGAGCGTCCCGAGCGAGGGCAGGGCCTCGATGACGGGGTCGAACGCCCCGCGGGTGCGGCCGGCGGCGACGTTGGCGTCGCGCAGGCGTTCGGCGTCGGCGCGGAACCGGGTGACCTCCTCGTCGGCCAGGCCGAGCGTCTTGACGACCAGGGCGCCCTCGAAGCTCTCGTGGGCTGTCGCGGACACCTCCCCGCGCAGCCGCTGGACGGCGACGACGAGGGGGGACATGCGGCGCTGGTAGACGATGTTCGAGGCCAGCAGGGCCGGGATCACGAGCAACCCCACGGCGGCGAGCACGGGGTCCGCCAGGACCATCGCGATGCCCGCGAAGAGGATGAGGACCGCCGTGCCGATCGCGAACGGCAGGACCATCGTGGCCTGCCACGTCGCCTCGACGTCGGAACTCGCCGTGGCCAGCAGGCGGCCCGCGGGGTGGGCGTGGTGCCAGGTCAGCGGAAGGTCCAGGTACCGGCGGGCCAGGTGGCGCCGGTAGCGCGCCTGGAGGGCGAACGTGAACGCGCCGCCGAAGATCCGGCGCAGCAGGACGCCACCGACGAGCACGACGGTGACCGCCATGAGCGTCCCCCCGGCGAGCCACACGTCGCGGACGCCGACGGAACCCGACCCCGTGACAGCGGGGACCACGACGTCGCTGGTCACCCGGCCGACGAGGAAACCGCTGGCGGCGTTGCCGATGCCGTAGATCGCCGAACCGATGATCGCGATGCGGAAGGGGCGGGGCTCTTCGCGGACTCCGCGGGCCAGTGTTCGCACGCCGTCGAGGAACGTTCCACTCACCGACTGACCCTTTCACAGGGAAAGCGCTTCCGCCCTGTGGTGGTGTCCTCGGGACGTCACGCGGAGGTGGTGGGTGAGATCAGACTCCCTCGACCCATCCGCGACGGTAGGCGTGGAGCAGCAGCCGGCCGCGGGCGGTGGAGGGTCCGCCGGCGGCGGTCAACTGGTCCACGAACTCGTCGTCGACCAGCAGTGCCAGGACGGTCGCTGCGGCGTCGCGGTCCACCAGCGCGCGGGCCTGGGCACCTAGCCGGTGGGCCGCGGCCTCCCCGGGATCGAAGCCGTACGACTCGAGCAGGTCCGGATGGTTGTCGTAGAGCTGCTCGAGGTGGTTCTCGTGACCGCTGGCCACCAGGATCGTCCGCAGGTCCACCGCGTCCTTGCGGGTGTCCTGTCGCCTGTCCCTCCAGGCCAGCAGCTTCAACAGGGACTGGGCGGGGAGGGAAGCGACGGGTGCGACGACGCCACCCGGGAGTTCGACGAGCACGGCGCTGCGCAGAGCTTCCTCAAAACCCAGCACCGCCATGAGTGGTCGTTCGGCCAACGGATCGTCCTGCTGGACGTCTCCACGCCGCGGAAGGGAACGACGTCGACCTCGACGCCGCGGACCAGGAAGCGGTGCGGGGAGTCGCCCACTCGTGGATGACTGCTCATCACGTCGTCGAGGTCGGACCACCGCGCCACCGCCAGAGCGATGTCGATGTCCCGGGTGGCTCGGTCCGGCCTGGTCCCCTGCGCGTGGTGCACGAGCAGGTCGCGGGCCATGGCGCCGACGACCATCAGGTCGACGCCCGTCGTCCGAGCCCGCATCAGGAGGGGCTGGAGCGCACCGGCCAGGACGGACAGCTCAGGAGAGGTCGAGTCGGCGTAGGACAGCATCACCACTCCGGAGACGTTCGGCCGCCTCGAGGCAGCGGGGATCGGTGGTCGCCACGAGGTCGGCGTAGACCAGAGGTGGAGGTGCCAGGGGATGGCCCTCTGCCGGTGTCGGCCAGTTCCAGAAGCGCTCACGTACCACGACGTCACCGACCCCGTCCGCCTTCCGCAGGCGGTGCGCGAGCAACGTCTGCCGCGGAAGGCCGTCGGCGTACACGGTTGCAACAGCAGGGGAGAGGAACCCGTCCAGGAGGTGGGCTCCGGTCTCGCCGCCCCACACCGCACCGTCCGAACGGAGGTCCTCGTCCGCATGCCGCCACCACGAGTGGTCGGAGGAGTCGAAGCGTGCCCGGGTGAGGCGGGGAGCTGTGCGGACGACGTAGGCCTCGACCCACCGGTCGAAGAGCAGGCGCGTCCCGTGCAGCGTCCGTCGGCGACCGTCGACCAGGAGGTGTCCCTGCCCCTGCAGCTCCTCGAGCACGGCCTGGACCGTCCCGAGGGACGTCCTGCTGCGCTCAGCGATGGTCCGGTAGCTCTCCCCGACGGTCCCGGGATCGCACAGGAGCGAGAAGGTGACGCGTTGCCCGCGCGGGCTGTAGGCGCGGAGGGGACGGTCGGCCGGGCGGGCCTCAGAGGTGGGCGGGCGACGTCCACGGACGTCCACCACGGCGTCCGGCCATCGCAGGTGGACGTTGCCTGCGGTGTCTGCGAAGTGCGCGCCTCGACCGCGCAGGACCTCCGCTGCGGCGTCCGCGACGTGCCGCGTCACGACGAGGGACGGACCGTCCAACAACGGGACCGTCGCTGCGGTGGCTGTGCTGAGCCGCTCACGCAGGACCACGTCGTACCGGTGTCGTGATCCCGTGGGGAGGACGACCCACCAGGCGGGTCCGGTGGGGTCGTCGAGGTCTTCCACGACGACCACCCCGAGCTCACGGAGGTGGTCCTGCACCGCCTCAGGCCAACCGTCCACGGCACCGGTCCGTTCATCGAGGGACAACGTTCAAGAAAATCGAACAACTCGCAGCAGTGAACACGCAAGGGCGACGAAAAAGGTCTAGAGATTCTCTTGACCGTCGATCGTGCACGATCTACGGTCGATGACATCACGAACGGCTCGACGAGGAGCAGGCGCCGACGGCGGCGCCGAGGAGGTGACACCGATGCCGCACCACCCGCCACACCACCCGCCACACGAACCGATCAGCCCCCGGGAGGCTGTCTACGATGACGCTCGTGGATCAGACGAGGACCCGTCGTGCACCGGCGCCCAGCCGCCAGATGCTCGCGGACCACGTCTACGACGCCGTGCTGGACCTCCTCATCGACGGCGAGCTCAAGGCCGGTGCGGCGCTGGGGATCGACGGGCTCGCCCGCGAGTTCGGCGTCTCGCAGACCCCCGTCCGCGAGGCCCTCGCGCGTCTGGAGTCCACCGGGCTCGTGCGGCGCACCGCGCTCAAGGGGTACCGGGTGGCGCCCGTGGCGACCCCCGAGGAACTCGTCCGCCTCATGCAGGCCCGGCTCGTCCTGGAACCCGCGCTCGCCGAGATGGCGGCCGAACGCCTCACCCCGCAGGTGCTGGCCGACCTCGAACAGGCCGTGCACGACCTCGCCACCGCCCCGCTGGGGCCCGCGTTCCACGAGTTCCGCCAGTACTGGGAAGCCGACGAACGCTTCCACCGCATCATCGCCGAGGCCACCGGCAACGAGTTCCTGCTCTCGGCCTACCAGGCCCTCGGCGGCCAGATCCAGCGCTTCCGCCTCTTCGGCGGCGGGGGCGTCACCGACTCCGACCACTGCGTCGCCGAGCACACCCGCGTGCTCGAGGGTCTGCGCACCGCTGACCCGGCCACCGCTCACGCGGCGATGGCCGCCCACATCACCGAGGCGCGCGACCGCGCCCTCGGGGCGTACGACGCCCCCGCCTGAGCACCTCGCACCCGACTCGCCGGTCGTCACCCGGCTGAACCCTGCCCTGGAGGGCCCACCATGAGCACCAGCACTGCTCACAACCCCGGTCTGTCGACCGACACGAACCACTTCCCCCGCTCCGCGCCGAGCGACCCGAACGCGCCGCACGTCGAGTCCGCCACCGTCGTCGTCGACGCGGCCAGCGACCGCGGCCCGCTCACCCGGTTGTGGGAGAGCATCGGCTACGACGAGATCAACTGGACGTACACGGCCACCGGCCGGACCCTCCTGAACACCTTCGGCGACCTGTCGCCGCGGCCGTTCCTCATCCGTCCCCACTACGTCTTCTGCTCGGGTTCCGGGTTCGGCATCCCGCACTGGGGGAACGGCAACGTCTACCACGAGGACGCCGACGGGAACCCGTACTACGACTTCACCATCGCCGACCAGACCTACGACGCCATCGTCGAGGCGGGCCACCACGTGCTCATGGAGATCGCGTTCACCCCGCGCGACCTCCTGCCCCCGGAGGCCGACGAGCTGACCGTCGTCCCCAGCCCGACCGTGTACAGCAACTACGAGGCCGGCGCCTGGGCGTACCCGCCCAAGGACTACGAGAAGTGGCGCGGTCTCGTCGCGGCCCACGTGCAGCACTGCGTCGAGCGCTACGGCGTCGCCGAGGTCCGCGAGTGGCTCTTCGAACTCTGGAACGAACCGGACATCTTCTACTGGAAGGGCACCCCGGAGCAGTTCTGCGACCTGTACCGCGTCACGGCCGAGGCCGTCCGCAGCGTCCTGCCGGACGCGAAGGTCGGCGGGCCCGCGGTGACGGGTGGTGGGGTGGAGTTCCTGCGCACTTTCCTGTCGTACACCTCCGAGCACGACGTCCCCCTCGACTTCGTCTCCTTCCACACCAAGGGATCGGCGTTCACCCCCTGGCGCGTCTACGGCCCGACGGGTGCGCCCGCGCCGGAGAAGCAGAACCCCTCGACGCACAAGATGCTCTACGAGATCCGCCGCATGCAGCGCGTCGTCGCCGAGTTCCCGCAGTACCACGGCCTGCCCGCCATCGTCGACGAGTGCGACGCGGGCGTCCCCGCGCACTACAGCGTCTACGACAACGCGAACTTCCAGTTCCAGAACACCGAGTACTACCCGGTGTTCCAGGTCAAGCTGTTCAAGAAGATCCTCGACCTCAACGAGACCGAGACCGTCACGGTCGAGCAGGCCACGTCGTGGAGCTTCTACTTCGAGGGCGAGCGGTACTTCGAGGGGACGCGGGCGTTCCTCACCGCCGGCGGGATCGAGAAGCCGCTGCTGAACGCCTACCGCATGGTCTCCCGCCTCGGCGGCCGCCGGCTCACCGCGGTGTCGGACGCCATGAGCCCGGTCGAGGACCTCGACGCCGGGGACGGCCGCAGCATGGCCGAGGAGGTCGACACCCTGGCCTCCGCCGACGCCGCCGGCCGCGTCAGCGTCCTCGTCTGGCGGCACACCGACGACCAGTACCACGAGGACACCCGGTCGACCCCGGTCGCGCTGCGGGTGGAGAACCTGCCCGACGGCACGTACTCGCTGCACCACCACCGCATCGACGCCACCCACAGCAACGCGCACACCGCGTGGACGGAGCAGGGCAGCCCGCAGAACCCGACGGCCGAGCAGCTCGCCGCGGTGAAGGCCCGGCAGGGTCTGGAGGAACTCGAACCCGCCCGCGACGTCACCGTCAGCGGGGGCACGTTCTCGGCCACCGTCGAGCTCCCGCTGCCGTCGGTGTCCCTCCTCGTGCTGGAACCGCGGTGACCGCCCCCGAACTGGACGCCGTCCGGCTCGTTGACGGCGTCGCGGTACCGCAGCTGGGGGTCGGGGTCTTCCAGGTCCCGCCGGACGACGCCCAGCGCGTCGTCGAGGACGCCCTGGACCTGGGGTACCGGCACGTCGACACCGCGGCCGCCTACGTCAACGAGGCCGGCGTCGGGGCCGCCCTGGCGGCGAGCGGGCTGCCCCGCGAGGACGTGTTCGTCACGTCCAAGCTGCGCAACGGCGACCAGGGCTACGACTCCACGCTGCGCGCGTACGACGACACGTGCACCCGGTTGGGGCTCGAGCAGCTCGACCTCTACCTCGTGCACTGGCCCAACCCGGCGGCCGGCCGCTACGCCGACAGCTGGCGCGCCCTGCAGCGGCTGCACGCCGACGGACGGGTCCGGGCGGTCGGGGTCTCGAACTTCCTCGTCGAGCACCTCGACGCCCTGGACGGGGTCCCGGCGGTCAACCAGGTCGAACTGCACCCGACGTACCAGCAGCGCGACCTCGTCGCGGCCTGCCGGGAGCGCGGCATCGTCGTGGAGGCGTACTCCCCGCTCGGGCAGGGCGCCGACCTCGCCGACCCCGTCGTCGTCGGCATCGCCGACAGCCACGGCGTGAGCCCCGCCCAGGTCGTCCTGGCCTGGCACCTCCAGTCCGGGCACGTCGTCATCCCCAAGTCCAGCCGCCGGGAGCGGCTGGCCGAGAACCTGGCCGCCGCGGAACTGGTCCTCACCGAGGACGAGCTGACGGCGGTGAGCGCGCTGGACCGGGGCCACCGGACCGGCGGCGACCCGGCCACCTTCTCGCTCAGCCAGATCCGGTAGGGAGGGAACCCTCGATGGCGAGAACGATCAGCCCGCCTCCGGCCGTGGCTCCGACGGAGCTCGCGACCAGCCGACGCCGCCCGCGCGGCGTCGACACCCGCCGCCAGACGATCTGGATCTGGGCGTTCCTGACCCCGACGATCGTCCTCTACGGCCTCTACACGCTGTACCCGATCGTGGCGAGCTACTGGTACTCGCTCGTGGAGTGGAACGGGTTCTCCTCCAGCCAGCGCTTCGTCGGGATCAGCAACTACCAGGCCGTCCTGGCCGACCCGGCGTTCTGGTCGTCGGTGAAGATCACCCTCGTCTTCATGCTGTTGGTGGCACCGGCCCGGATCCTGCTCAGCCTGCTGCTGGCCATGCTGCTCAACTCGCCCAAGCTCCCCCTGCGGAACTTCTTCCGGACGGTCTACTTCCTCCCCGTGGTCACGACGACCGCCATCGTCGGGGTCGTCATGCAGTTCGTCTTCGACCCGGCCAGCGGCCCGTTCACGGCGTTCCTCAAGGCGCTGGGGGCCGACACCGGGATCGACTTCCTCGGCGACTCCGGGACGGCCCTCGTCACGGCCGCCGCGGTGTACGTGTGGAAGTTCTTCGGGATCACGATGGTCTACTGGCTCGCCGCCCTGCAGACCATCCCGAACGAGCTCTACGAGGCGGCGCGCATCGACGGCGCCGGGTCGTTCCACATCTTCCGGTACGTCTCGCTGCCCCTGCTCATGCCGTTCCTGCTCATCATCACCGTGCTCACGGTCGAGGACACGTTCCACGCCTTCGACCTCATGCAGACGATGACGGGTGGCGGGCCGTTCTTCTCCACCGAGATCATCGAGATCTACATCTACCGCTGGGCGTTCAGCGCCTCCATCCCGCAGCTCGGCTTCGCCTCGGCGGCCGCCGTCCTGTTCGGGCTGTTCGTCATGGTCGTCGGTGCGCTGCAGGCCTGGGCGCTCGTCGTGGCACGGCGCAGCCGGAAGGAGCTCTCGTGACCACGCTCACCCGGTCCCCGCGGGCCGCAGCCCCGCCCGCCGAGTCCCTCGGGCGCCGCATCGCCCGCCGCGCGCCCTGGTGGGGTGTGCTCCTCCTGCTCGCCGTCCTCGCGCTCGTCTGGGTCTACCCCTTCGTGTGGATGGTCTCGGCCTCGCTCAAGAGCTCGCTGGAGGTGTTCACCGCCGGGCTGAAACTCGTGCCGGAGGACTTCGCGTGGGAGAACTACTCCCGGGCGTGGACCGACGCGAACTTCGGCCGGTACATGGTCAACACCGTGATCCTCACGGTGTCGACGGTCGTCATCGTCGTCGTCCGCTGCGCCCTCGCCGGCTACGTGCTCGGCCGCTACCGCTTCCGGGGGCAGAAGGTCATCGTCGGTGTCCTCGTCGCCACGCTGTTCGTCCCGACCGGCTACACGATCATCCCCATCGTCAAGCTGTCGATGGAGTTGGGGCTGCTGAACTCCCTGACGGGGATGGTGCTGGCCCTCTCGGGGGCGGCCAACGTGTCGGCCATCCTCATCTACGCCGGCTACTTCCGGCAGCTGCCCAAGGAGCTGGAGGAGGCCGCGACCGTCGACGGGGCGGGTTTCGGGCGGGTGTTCTTCCAGATCATGCTGCCGCTGTCGATGCCCGTCACCGCCACCGTGGCGCTGCTGACGTTCCTGTCGACCTGGAACGCCTTCTTCCTGCCGCTGGTGTTCTCCTTCAGCGACCCCGACCTGCGGACCCTGTCGGTCGGGATGCAGGCGTTCGTCGGGGAGAACGCCACCGACTGGTCCGGGATGGCCGCCGCCGGCGTCATCTCGATCCTGCCCATCGTCGCGCTGTTCCTCTTCCTCCAGCGGTACTTCGTCGAAGGCATCGCCGGAGCCGTCAAGTCCTAGCTCGCTCCCCACCTCCGCACGACCACTCTCGACGAGGAGAACCGTCATGCCCCAGATCTCGCGCCGCTCGCTGCTCGCCGGCAGCGGTGGACTGTCCGCCCTGGCCCTGCTCGCCGCCTGCGGAGGCAGCAGCGGCAGCGGCGCCGGCCCCGGTGCCTCCGCCTCCCTGCGGTGGTGGGACCACTTCAGTGCCCTGCAGAAGTTCCACAAGGAGTGGGCGAAGACCCAGTCGCAGGCCCTCGGCGTCGCCATCGAGTACACCTACAACGACGTCAGCCGCTCCACCGAGGCGCTGCAGCTGGCCAACCAGTCCAAGCAGCTGCCGGACATCTACAGCAACGTCGTCGGCCTGCCGCTGCCCGCGCTCGTCGCCGAAGGCTGGCTGCACGAGATCACCCTGTCCGACCAGGCCAAGGCGGCCCTGCCCGAGGGCGCCTACGCCGAGGGCATCACGACGATCGACGGGAAGCTCTACGGGCTGCCGCTGTTCAGCTACCAGCAGTACGCGGCGGCCCAGTGGTTCAACGTCGACGTCATCGGCGACGCGGGCCTGGACCCGGACTCCCCGCCCGCCTCCTACGACGAGTACCGCGCGAACCTGGAGAAGATCAAGGCGAGCGGTTCGGACGCCGCCCCCATGGTCCTGGCCCTCGGCGGCGTGGCCCGCATGCGGGAGCAGATGGACGACCTGGCGCAAGCCGCCGGTTTCCCCGGGTTCCAGGGCACCAAGTACACGACGGGCGAGTTCGCGTACGACGACGACACGTACGTCAACGCCATCGAGTTCTGGAAGGAGCTCAACGACTCCGGGCTCATCCTCGCCGGCAGCGGCAGCCTGACCGTCGCCGACGCGCGGACCCGGTGGGCCTCCGGCGTCGCCGGCTACTTCCCGGACGGCCCCTGGTGCGCGGGCGGGGCGAAGAACGTCGTGCCCGCCTTCGTCGAGAAGATGGGCGTCGGGCCGATCCTCACCCCCGACGGCGCGGCACCGACCACCTACCGCGGGACCCCGCCGTCGCAGTTCTTCATCGCGGGGAACACCAAGAACCCCGAGCAGGCCAACGCCGTCATCGAGTCGATGACGACGACGGACTACCAGAAGGGCCTGGCAGCCGGCATGGACCAGCCGCCCTTCGACCTCTCGGTGGTCGAGTCGGCCGACGTCATCGCGCCCTACAAGAAGCTTTGCGGCTGGTTCGCCGACACCGTCAAGCGGGCGCCGGAACCCATCGTCCGCAACCCGCAGATCGCCAAGGTGCAGGCGGCGCAGAAGCCCATCAGCCCCCACCTCGGCGACATCGTCCAGGGGTACCTCGGGGGCGACGTCAAGGACCTCAAGGCCGCGCTGCGCGACCTCAACGCCCGGTCCAGCGCCGACCGCGACCAGGCGATCGCCGCGGCCACGGCCGGCGGGGCCCAGGTCTCGCTCGCGGACTACGCGTTCGCGGACTGGCAGCCCGGTCAGGACTGGGTGCGACCCGCCTGAGCCGGGTTCTTCAGGAGGGGGAGAAGACGGCGCGCAGGCAGCCGTCCTCCTTCTCCTTGAAGATCCGGTAGCCCTCCACCGCGTCCTCCAGGGGCATGCGGTGCGTCGCGAGGAACGAGGTCTGCAGTTCGCCGGCGGCCAGGTGGTGCAGCAGGCGCGGGACGTACCGTTGCCCGTGCTGCTGCGCCGCCCGGATCGTCAGGCCCTTGTTGAGCACGACGCCGGTGGGGAAGGAGTCCGTGAGGCCGTAGACGCCGAGCAGTGCCACGACCCCGCCCTTGCGGCAGGCCAGCACGGCCTCCCGCAGCGGCGTCGCCCGGTCGGTCTCGGCGCGCACCGCCTGCTTGGCGCGGTCGACGACGTTCTGCAGGCCGGTGCCGTGGCCCTCCATCCCGACGGCCTCGACGACGGCGTCCGGGCCTCGGCCGCCGGTGGCCTCCCGCAACGCCTCCTGCACGCTGTCGACGTCCGAGTAGTCGACCGTCTCCGCGCCCACGTGGTCGCGCGCCGCGGCGAGGCGCTCGGGGAGGCGGTCCAGGACGATGACGCGCTCGGCGCCGAGGATCTTCGCCCCGGCCGCCGCCATGAGACCGACGGCGCCCGCGCCGAACACGGCGACCGTGTCGCCGGGGGAGATGTCGCAGAAGTCCGCGCCCATGAAGCCCGTCGGGACGGCGTCGGAGACGAAGAGCGCCGACAGGTCGTCCACGGCCTCGGGGACGGGGAAGCAGTTCACGTCGCCGAACGGGACGCGGACGAACTGCGCGTGCGACCCGGCGTACCCGCCGAAGGGGTGGGTGTACCCGTAGATGCCGCCCGAGGGGTAGCCGAGCAGGGGTTGCTGCGCCGCGGCGTTCGGGTTCGTCGTGTCGCACAACGAGTACAGCTGCCGGTCGCAGTACCAGCAGTTCCCGCACGCGATGAAGGACGGGACGACGACGCGGTCGCCGACCTTGCGGTCCCGCACCTCCGGGCCCACCTCGACGATCGTGCCCGTGAACTCGTGGCCGAACACGTCGCCCTTGCGCATGCCCGGCAGGTAGCCGTCGATGAAGTGCAGGTCCGATCCGCACGTCGTCGTGAGGGACACCTCCAGGACGACGTCGCGCGGGTTCACGACGTGGGGGTCGGGGACGGTCTCGACGGCGAGGTCGTTGACCCCGTTCCACACGAGGGCGCGCATCAGCGGTCCTCCTCCCGGGTCGTGGGCTGGGGTCCGAGGGTGGGGATCTCCCCGGTCTGCAGCAGGGCGCGCAACCGGTAGAGGACCGTGAAGTCCGCCGTGCCGCCGGGCAGCTGCGACCTCGCCCGGACCTCGGACCGGGTTCCGTCGCGGGTGGGGACGACCGTGAACTCGGCCCACGCCTCGACGGCCCGGTCGGCCCCGCCCTCGGTGTCGTCCTCGGGTTCGGCGACACCGTCCGTGGCCGTCCGCGCGAACCGGAGGACGTCCACGGTCTCGGTGAGGACCGTCTCGACGGTCTCCCCACCCAGGGTCCACGCGTAGCGGGAACCGTCCGCGGTCGCCGAGCCGAGGTCGCCGAGCAGGCGCGTCAGGACGGCGGGGTCGCGCAGCGCGGCGAGCACGCTCTCGGCCGGACGTTCCACGGTGAGGGTCTGCGAGGAGGAACCGGGGTTCGCCCTCGCGTGCGTCAGCAGCTTCGCGGCTGCGTCGCGGGCACCGGTGAGGACGTTGCGGGGCAGGGCCACGGCGCGCTCCAGGGACGAGGACGGCGGATCGGCGGCTGCTGCACCACGGGCGACGCTACGACCTCCCCGGACGGGGCGCAGCGCGGGAACCTCCGAGGTGCGGACCGCGCACCACGGCCCACACTCGGAACCGACCGGAACGACCACGACGAGACCGAGGAGAACCCCGTGCCCGACTTCGGCGACATCACCGAGAAGGCCAGCGACGCGGCCATCGACAAGGCCGGCGACGCAGCGGACGCCAAGACCGGCGGCGGCCACGCCGAGCAGGTGGACAAGGCCCAGCAGGCGGCCGACGAGAAGATCGGCGAGTGACCCTCGGGGACGCCTGACGTCCCCGGCTCCACAGGCCCGGTCCCCCGGCCGGGCCTGTGGACAACTCCCCGGGGCGGTGGTCGTGCCCGCCTACGGTGGGGCTCCGCCGATCGAGGGGAGTCCCGTGGAGGAGCAGTGCACCGTGCGCGCGGTGGACGGGAGTTTCGCGCAGTGGCTCGCCGCGCAGTTCCCGCACCTGGGGACCGACGAGCTGGCCGCCCACCTGCGCACCTGGCGCGATTCACGACGCGACCTCCTGCAGGCCCGCGGCGAGGTGCGGACGGACCGGGTGGTCACGTCGCTCGGCGACGCCGACGTCGGAACCCTCGTCCGGTGCGCGTACCGCCGGGCCGACCTCGACGGACTCGACCGACGCGCGGAGGCCGGCGCGGTGGCCGACCTCTGGACCAGGTACGTGGAGTTCCTCCGCGGACGGGACGCGTGGACGGGCGCGCCCGACGGTTGCGCGGCCCTGGACGCAGTGCTGCGGACCGCGACCCGGGACGGTCTGCTCGGCAGGGGTGCGCACACCGCACGGCTCAGCCTCCCCGTCGAGCTCTCGCCCCTGCGCCGGACCCGCGTCGTCCAGGACGCCGAGGAGGTCCTGCGTGGCCGTGCCGAGGGGACCCCGTGGTTGCGGGCGCAGCTGACCGCCCTGGGCCTGGTCCGCCCCGACGGGCGTCGCGGGGAGCAGTGGCCGGCCTGGGACTCCGCACGCGACGTGGACGCGGCCTTCGCCCGGCGCCGCCTCGTGGTCGCCGAGCTGACCCACCTCCTGCGGCACGACCCGGCCGCGGCCCACGCGCTCGCCCTGGCGACCTCGCACGTGCCCGCCGAGGTCGCGGCCGGCGGACGCCGTCTGCGGGACCTCGTCGCCACCGGACGCCTCGACGACCTCGTCGCGACCGGGGTGGTCCCGGGCCGCGGCCCGTGGCGCGTCGTCCGCGGTCTGCAGCTGTCGGTGCACGTCGCCCTGACCCGGCTGGCCGACGAGGGCGCCCTCGACCTCGACGCCCTCGACGCCCGCGCTGCTGGTCCCCGCGACAGGACGCTCGCGGGGTGAACGTTCGCGGGATGCTCACGCCGGGGGCGCCGTCGGCGGTGGAGCCGAGCGGCGCGGGGATGACAGGCTGACCCGGTGGACGACACCCTCGAACCCGCCTCCTACGCGCTCGGCCGGCAGGCCATGGCAGACCTCCGCGCCCCGTTCACCACGTGGCTGGACGAGAACGTGCACGTCGACGAGGAGGTCGGACCCGAGGCCGTCGTCGAGGCGCTCACCGTCGGCGCGGGTGGCCTGCTGACCCTGCGGCCGCAGGCGCGGCTGACCCGGCTCACCCCCGAGGACGTCGACGTCCTCGTCACCCGCGTCGTCCCGGCGATGGTCGAGGACGCCGGCACCGACGAACCGGACGAGATGGCCGAGGACCTGCAGGCCGTCTGGTGGCAACTCCTGACGTTCCTCGGGGAGACCGGCCGGTGGGAGGGGACCGCCGGCGACCTCGAGACGAACCTGACCCTCGTGGCCGGGGAACCGCCGGAGCTCTCCGAGGTGTTCGCGGCCGCCGCGGAGGACGTCGACGAGGGCGAGGAGGACGAGACGGTCCTCGCCTCGTTCCCCGTGCGGGCCGCGCAGGCCGTCCTCGCCCACGTCGGCGACGGCCTGGAGGTGCCGGACGACGCCGAGCTCGCCGGCGACGACGTCACCGCCATCCTGGCCGCCGTCGAGCACCCGGTCCCCATCACGGCCGACGCCGAGGGGGAACCGCAGGAGCTCGAGGACGTGCCGTGGCTGCGCCAGGTGGTCCTGCTCATGCTGGGCCTGGACCTGCTCGACGGGGAGGACGAGACCCTCCTCGTGCCCGGCGCCGAGGCCGACGGCTGGCTCGACCCCACCCCGGAGCCGCGCGAGCTGCGCCGTCAGCTCGTCGGGCGCTTCGTCCTCGACGACCCGGCCACCCTCGACGAGGGGTTCTCCATCGCCGAGGCCGTCCTGCCGACCGTCCTGGCCTCGGCGGTGACGGGCAAGCCCTTCGACGACGCCGCCCTGGACGCCCTCGTCGACAACGCGGCCGTGCTCGGGCCGGCGGCCGGTGTGGCCGTCGAGGAACTGCGGGAGCGGCTCTCCGACCTCGGGGCACTCGGCCTCCTGTCCGAGTCCGCCCCCTGGACCATCGCCCGCGGGTTCTGGCCGGCGATCGCCGCGGCCGTCGAGGACGAGGAGGAGGACGACCTGCTCGGCGGCCTCTTCGGTGACGGGGAACCGCACTGGCTCGAGGGGGTCATGGGGCAGCTCGGGCTCGGCGACGACCAGGTGCAGCAGATCCGGGGCCTGCTCGGCGGGCGCTGACGGGACGGAGCGCGGGGCGGGTGGTCAGTCGGACTCGACGGCGAGGTCGGCCCACACCGTCTTGCCGGCCTGGCCGACGTCCACCCCCCACGCGTCGGCGACGGCGTCGACGATCGACAGCCCCCGCCCGCCGAGCGCGTCGGGCGGGGCGTCGCGGCCGTGGGGGGACCGGGTCGAGGAGTCCTCGACCGCGATCCGCAAGCGCCGGTCCGCCCCGTCGAAGCGCAGCGCCAGACCGGCGCCCCCGTCGGTGTGCACGAGCGCGTTCGTCACCAGTTCCGACAGCACGAGCTCGGCCTCGTCGAGCAGCTCGTCGGTCGACCAGGCCGTCAGCCGGTCGCGCAGGAACTCCCGGGCGGTCGAGACGGCCCGGATGTCCGGCGGCAACCACAGCGAGGCGTCGAGGCGCCCGACGTCGGCTCCCGCGAACGTCGCCACGAGGAGCGCGGCGTCGTCGGTGAGCTCGTGCGGGATGGCCGCCATGACCGTCGTCGCCAGCTCGTCGGCGGTCGTGGCCCGGCCCGCCACCGTGCGCAACGTGTCGTGCAGCGCCCGCTCACCCTCGTCGGACCCCTCGCCCAGCACCTCCACGACCCCGTCGGTGTGCAGGACGAGGACGCTGCGGCCGAGCAGGCGGTAGCGGGTGGCGGGGTAGACGGCGCCGTGGTCGACGCCCAGCGGCGGCCCGGGGTCGACGGCGAGTTCCCGGAACCCCGCGTCGTCGACGACGAGCGGGGCGTTGTGCCCGGCCGAGGCCACCGTGAGCACCCCGGTCGCGGTGTCGAGCCGGACGAGGCAGCACGTCGCGAACCGGCCGGCGTCGAGGTCGACGAGCAGCCGGTTGGTCCGTTCCAGGGCCGCGGACGGGTCGTGCCCCTCGCTGACGTACGCCCGGACCGCGGTGCGCACCTGGCCCATCAGCCCGGCTGCGCGGGTGCTGTGCCCCTGCACGTCGCCGATGATCAGCGCCACGTCGGAGCCGTCCGACCCGTCGCCGACGGCGTCGTACCAGTCGCCCCCGATCTCCGACCCGGCCAGCGCGGGGGCGTACCGGGTGGCGACGTCCAACCCCGCGCGGTGCGGCAACCGCTGCGGCAGCAGGCCCCGCTGCAGGTCGCGGGCCAGCCGGCCCAGCGCCTCGTGGGAGCGGGACAGCGCGGCGCGGGAGGACCGTTCGGCGTCCAGCAGCTGCGCGCGTTCGAGGGCGACGGCGAGCTGGGCGGCGACGGCTGCGAAGAGGTCGAGGTCGGTGTGCTCCAGCGGGGAGCGTTCGGCCCAGTTCACGGTGAGGGTGCCGAGGACGAGCTCGTCGCGGCCCGCGAGCGGCACGACGAGGGCGACGCCGATCCGCTCGGGGTCCAGACCGGCGAGGTCGCGGTACCGGGGGATCTCGGCGCTCGTGAGGACGACCGGGCGTCCGGTGCGCACGGCCTCGCTCATGGGGGTGTCCGCCGCGCGGTCGACCCGCTGCAGCCGCGTGCGGACGGGTTCCGGCAGCGGGGGGTGCGCCTGACCCACGAGCTCGTCGCCGTCGACGACGTAGAGGGACGACGACAGGCAGTCCAGCACCTCCACGACGGCCGGCGGGATGCGCTCGGTGATCTCCGCGGTCGTGGCGCTCGTCTGCAGCAGACCCGTGACGCGTTCCAGCAGTGCGCCTCTCGACGCCCTCCCGGCCGCTGTGCGTTCGGACACCGTCAGCAGGGCGGACTGCACGGCCAGTCCCAGGCTCAGCCCGAGGACGCCCGCGGCCTCCTCCTCGTCGGCCGAGAAGGCCGTGGCGCGTGTGAGGACGAGGGTGCCCGGCGTCCCGTCACCCAGCGGGACCACGAGCGCGTGCGGGGCGGGGGAGGCCAGGCCGGGGACGTCGAGGTCGCGCTCGGCGAGGGCCCCTCCGGCCCGGGCGGCGAGCCGAGGGGGCACGTCGACGTCGAGGAAACCCTCCCCGTCGACGAGGTACAGCCGGCCGCGCGGCAGGTGCGCGGGATCGCCCTGCACGCAGACGACGCTGTGGTCGGCGCCGACGGCCGCGCGGGCGGCCCGGCCGGCCGAGCGCAGCAGCGCGGGGACGTCCCCGGCCACGTCGGGGCGCGTGACGGCCCGGAGGTGGCGGTGGAGGCCGTCGAGCACCCTCGCACCGTAACCGGATCGGCTGTGCGCTTCCCGTCAGCCGCTGGGCGACAACCCCGAGGGACCGCTGGCCAGGACGGCGCCGGCCAGGGCGCGTGAGGCGGGCCGGTCGCGCGTCTTGGGGTTCGTCAGCAGGACGAGGTCGATCTGCCCCAGCTCGGGCAGCTTGTGCTGCGCGCCGAGGGCGACGAGCTGCGGGGGGACGAGCGAGCTCGCCAGGCAGGAGATGCCGATCCCCGCGGCCACCGCAGCGATGAGGCCGTTGACGCCGCGGCACACGCACGCCGAGCGGTACCCGATGCCGACGCGGTCGAGCGCCTGGTGCATGGCCGTCCCGCTGAGCGAGGGGGAGGGGTAGACGGCCAGCGGCACCGGTTGCGTGAGGTCCAGGCGCGTCGAGGGGTTGCCCACCCACACCAGGCGTTCGCGCTTGACGAGCTTGCCCTCCCCGGACCCCCGGGGGCGCTTGCCGATGAAGATGTCGAGGCGGTCGTTCTCCAGCCGCCGGTGCAGCGTCCCGGACTGGTCGACCGTCAGCTCGAGGTCCACGCGGGGGTTCTCGGACCGGAAGTCGCGCAGGATCTGCGGCAGGCGCGTGAGGGCCAGGTCGTCGGACATGCCGATGCGCAACCGGCCGACGGGCCGGGCCCCGGTGAAGTACGCCGCGGCCTGCTCGTGGGCGGCCAGGATCGACCGCGCGAAACCGATCATGGCCTCGCCGTCCGGTGTCAGCGTCACCGAGTGCGTGTCGCGGTGGATCAGCTGGCGGCCCACGGAGTCCTCGAGCTTGCGGACGTGCTGGCTCACCGTGGACTGCCGGACGCCGAGCCGGGCGGCGGCCTGGGTGAACGAGTGCGTCTGCGCCACAGCGAGGAACGTCCGCAGCTGCACGGGTTCGAAGGTTCCCGTCGGCCCCTGTCCGGCGCTCACGCCCACCGCCCCGTCGCGCGCTCATCACGACCCGTGATGACTGATAAGCCTTCAACTGCGGTGCAGCCTACCCCTCGCGTCGCCGATGATGGTCACGCAGCGTCAGTGGCCCGGGAGCACCAGTCGGGCCGCCGCCCGAGGTCAGGTCAGCACCCGAAGGACAGCACGAGAGGCACCCGTTCGTGACACCGGCAGCCGCCGAAGCCAGCACCGAGTCGACCCCCGCCAGCCCCGAGAGCCCCCGCCGCACCGGCAGCACGTTCGCCGCCCTGCGCGTCCGCAACTTCCGCATCTACGCCACCGGTCAGGCCTTCGCGAACACCGGTGTCTGGGTGCAGAACATCGCCCTCGACTGGCTGACCCTCGAACTCACCGGCTCCCCGGCGGCCGTCGGCATCGCGATGGCGCTGCAGTTCCTGCCGATCCTGCTGTTCGGCATGCACGGCGGTATGATCGCCGACCGCTACCCCAAGCGGACCATCCTGCTGATCACGCAGTTGTGCAGCGCCTCCGTCGCCACGACGCTCGCCGTCCTCACGATCTCCGGCCACATCACGGTCGGCGCGATCTACGCGATGGCCCTCGTCGGCGGTTTCGTCGTCGCCCTCGACAACCCCACCCGGCAGTCCTTCGTCGGCGAGGTCGTCCCCGCGCAGTACGTCCGCAACGCGATCGCCCTCAACGCGGCCGTGTTCCAGACGACGCGCCTCGTCGGCCCCGCCGTCTCGAGCATCCTCATCGGGACGGTCGGCTCCGGGTGGGCGTTCGCCGTGAACGCGCTGCTGTACGTCGGGCCCACCATCACCCTCGCCTCGATGCGGACGGCGGAACTGCACCGCACCACGCCGCTGCCGCGCGAGAAGGGCCAGTTGCGTTCGGCCCTGCGCTACGTCCGCGACCGGCCGCACGTCGGCTGGACCATCGCCCTCGTCGGCGTCTTCGGCACCTTCGGGCTGAACTTCCCCGTCGTGCTCACCGCGATGGCGTCCGAGACCTTCCACGCCGGCGCCGGCATGTACGGGACGTTCAACATCGTCATCGCGGTGGGGTCGATCGCGGGGGCCCTCATCGCCGGCGGCCGCAGCCACTCCCGGCTGAGGCTCATCCTCCTGCTCGGCGCGGCCTTCGGTGCGGCGCAGACCCTCGCCGCCTTCGCACCGAACCTCGAGACGTTCACCGTCGTCCTCGTCCTCATGGGCGTGACGAACCTCGCGTTCCAGGCGATCGCGAACAGCTCCGTCCAGCTCTGGGTCGACCCGGAGTACCGCGGCCGCGTCATGGGGCTCTACGTGCTGGTGTTCATGGGCGGCACGCCCATCGGCGGCCCGATCATCGGCTGGATCACCGAGCACGTCGGCGTCCGCGCCGGGATGGCGGTGTGCGGGATCGTGCCGCTCGTCGCGGCCGTGGCCCTCGCCGCGGTCCTCGCGGCACAACCGGCCCTGGCGCGACGACGCCAGGGCGCGGCGGTGCTCGCGGGCTGACGTCAGCCCGCCCGGCGGCCGACCGCCTCCCGGGCCGCGAGGTCGGCGCGGAGGCGGTCGACGGCCTCGGCCACCCGGACCCGCCGGCCGCGGGTCCCGCGTTCGGCGAGGTCGACCTCGTCCGCGGCGACCTCGGCGTCCCCCACCACGGCGACCCACGGCACGCGCTCCTCGCGGGCGGCCCGCACCCGCCGTGGCAACGACCCGTCGTGGTCGACCTCCACGCGGAGGCCGGGGAACCGCTGCGCGAGCCGCTCCGCGTGCTCGCCGTGCCGGTCCCCGCTGACGGGCAGCACGCGCAGCTGCACCGGGGACAACCAGGTCGGCAGCCAGCCGCCGTCCACCTCCAGGAGCATCGCCACCAGTCGTTCCGCCGACCCCAGCAGGCCGCGGTGGACCACGACCGGCCGGTGGCGCTCGCCGTCGCGGCCCACGTACTCGAGCCCGAACCGTTCCGGCTGCACGTGGTCCACCTGGACGGTGGAGACGGTCTCCTCACGGCCCGCGGCGTCGGTCACCTGGACGTCGACCTTCGGGCCGTAGAACGCGGCCTCGCCCGGTGCCTCGTCGAACGGGCGGTCGCCCAGGGCGTCCCGCAGCGACGACTCCGCCCGGCGCCAGGCGTCGTCGTCGCCGAGGTGCCCCTCTCCCGGACCCCGCAGCGAGAGCCGGAACCGGCTCACCGGCAGGCCCAGCAGCGCGTACGCCTGTTCGACGGTCTCGAGGGCCAGGCGCACCTCGTCGACGACCTGGTCCGGGCGGCAGAACGCGTGCGCGTCGTCGAGGCTGATCTGCCGCACGCGGCGCAGCCCGGTGAGGACGCCGGACAGTTCGCTGCGGAACATGGCGCCGAGTTCGGCGTAGCGGACGGGCAGGTCCCGGTAGCTGTGCGGCCGGGCGGCGAACACCTGGGTGTGGTGCGGGCAGTTCGCCGGGCGGAGAACGTACTCCTCGTCCCCGACGCGCACGGGCGGGAACATGTCGGCGGAGAACTTCTGCCAGTGACCGGACCGCTCGAACAGGGCGCGCTTGCCGAGGACGGGGGTGTTGACCCGTCGACAACCGGTCGCCAGCGAGAGGTCGACGGCCAGGCGTTCGAGTTCACCGCGGACGACGCCACCTGCCGGCAGCCACAGCGGCAGGCCGGGGCCGACGAGGGGTGAGGTGTCGAACAGGCCGAGGTGGCGGCCGACGGACGAGTGGTCCGCAGGTGCGGGGTGGTTCGCGGGGTCGTTCACAGGGTTCCTCCCGGGTTCGTGGGGGTCCCCGGGAACGACGAGAGCCCCGGGGGTGACCCCCGGGGCTCTGCTGACGTCAGCTCAGCGCTGACGGCGACGCCGGAGGTGGACCGGCGTCGTCGTGCAGGACGGGCTGCTGTTCACCCGTCCACCGTGGCACCGTCGGTGCCGTCCTGTCGAGGAGTTTCCGCGGCGGCCGGGTGCAGGGCGCGGCGCAACGCGCTCACGCCGAGCTGGAACGACGTCCGCGTCACCGGGGCGTCGACGGCCATCTGGTAGCCGTGGAACGCGCCCGGGTAGACGTGCAGCTCGGTCGGGACGCCGGCCCGCACGAGCCGGCGCGCGTACTCGACGTCCTCCTCGAGGAAGAGGTCCAGCGCACCGACCTCGAGGAACGTGGGCGGCAGGCCGCTGAGGTCCTCGGCGCGCGCGGCGGCGGCGTACGGCGAGATGCCGGCCGACCCGGGGTCGGTGCCGAGGTGGGCGCGCCAGCCGAACTCGTTGTACGTCGGCGTCCACACGAACTGCCCCGTCACCGGGTTCGGGTCGTCCGTGGTGACCGTGCGGTCGTCGAGCATCGGGTAGACGAGGAACTGCATCACGAGGGGCACCTCACCGCGGTCGCGCGCGAGCAGTGCGAGGCCTGCTGTCAGTCCTCCGCCCGCGCTGGCACCCGCGATCGCCAACCGCGACCGGTCGACGCCGAGGTCGGCGGCGTGCTCGTGGAACCACCGCAGCGCGGCGTAGCAGTCCTCGACGGGGCCCGGTGCGACGTTCTCCGGGGAGAGCCCGTAGTCCACCGAGACGACGACGGCGTCGAGCGCCAGGGCGTAGGTGCCCGACAGCGCGCGGTCGGCGTCCGGGCTGCCGAAGACGTACCCGCCGCCGTGGATCCACAGCACCCCGGGGGCGTCCGGTGCGAGGGAAGCGGGCCGGTGCACGAGGACCCGCACCGGCTCCTTCCCCTCCCGGGGGACGAAGACCTCCTCCTCGCTCACCCCGTCCGGCAACGGAGGGGTCGGCGCTGCGGCCATCGCCGCGCGCACCGCACCGAGCCCTTCCGGGGTGAGGTCCAAGGGCGGCAGCAGGGCGAGGGCGCCGGCGATGTCGGGGTCGATGAGGTGCGTGGTGTCCACGGGGCGCTCCGGGAGTCGGCGGTGACGACGAGAGGTGGATGACAGCAAGCCTGTCCTACCAGGTGCGGGACCCCGCGACCAGCGTCCGCGACGGGCGATCGACGCAGCGTGGCCCCGGGCGGCGGCCTGTGGACGACGAACGACGCGGTTCTCCTGCCGCGGCTAGTTTCCGGCGCACCGGAGAGGAGGTGGTGCGTGGACGAGTTGTCGGGGTTGTCGGTGGCGCTCGCCGACGCGGCCGCCTCCGCCGCCCGGGCCGCCGCGGACGGGACCGCCGACGTGTCCGTCGACGTCGCCCGGGCCGTGGAGTCGCTCGGCGGCTGGTACGGCGTCGCCCGCGACGGTTTCGCCGACCGGGTCCTGGAACTCGACCGGCACCTGGGGACGCTGCAGGACGTGGCGCGCGCCGGTGCCGACCTCGTCGAGGAGTACTCCCGCGAGCTCGGGATGCTGCAGGGTCAGCTCGCGCGGGTCGACGTCGGCCGGGAGCAGGTGCAGGCCCGTCTCGACGCCGGGATCGGGGACCTGGTCGCCTGGCACGCGGACTGGGCCGAACTGGACCGGTGGGAGGCGAGCCGCCGGGTCGTGCTCGAGGAGTTCGACACCCTCACGCAGACCTTCGCCGCCCGGGTGTTCGCGGTGGTCGACCAGGTGCCCCGACGTCCTCGACGCCTCGGGGAACACGTCGACGACGCGGCCCGGACCGTCGGTGGCGCGCTGCTCGAGGGCGCGTACCTGGCCGCCGGGTGGTCGTGGGACCGGTCGGGGTGGGCGGGCACGGTCGGCCAGATCCCGTCTGCGGCGTTGGACGCGGTCAGTCATCCCGTGCGGACGTTGGCCGACGCCGTCGCCTGGGACGACTGGCGGGACGGGCGCTACGGCGCGGCGGGCGCGACGCTCGGGATGGCGGTCGTCGGCCGAGGTCTGCGCGGCAAGCCGCTCGGGACGGCGCTCGGCAAGACGCTGCCGGAGGAGCATCCGCTAAGGGAGCACCTCGATGCGAAGGGGGTTCCGAGGCCGCAGAGCCTCGACGACCTGTGCGGCGGTGTGGACCTCGGGCGGAGCGAAGTGTTCCTGCCGGCGCACACGCTGGGACGGCACGTGGACGTGGATGATGCGTTCTTGAAACGGCGCCTGGAGACGGGGCAGGTGGAAGAAGGGGTGGAGGGGTTGAGAACTCCGCCGCGTGCTTCGCGGTTCGTGGACCAGGCGACGGCGGAAGCGGTCATCGGGGAGGCGCTGAGGAGTCAGCGGTCCGAGATCGACGCGGTCGCGGCGTCAGGTGCGCGTGAGGTGCTGGTGACGGCCCCCGCGCCGTCGAACGCAGGTGTCATCTGGAAGAAGGACGGCAATGGCGGATTCGAGCAGGTTGAGGTGTCGACGGTGAAGGTCGTGTTGAACAAGGCGCGCGACGGATCGTGGTTCGTCCTGACGGCGTACCCGGACGACCGGTCGTGATCGGCTCCCTGGTGCCCCTCGCGTACGCGGATCTGGACTGGGGTCTGTGTCCCCGTGAGCGGCTGGAGCACCTGCTCGCGTCGAACGGCGTGGACTTCGCGCGGGAGCGTGACGTCTGGGCTGAGTTCCTGTCCCGCGCGCGAGCCGGTGACGTCGAGTGGGAGATCGCGGAGAGCAGCGGTGTCCATTCAGTCCTGCCGCCGGAAGGAGTCTCCTGGGCGCGATGGGCCGAGTGGTTGGACAGCCGGTTGAGCGAGGTCGCCGACGATCCGTCCTCCACCGTCGACCTCCCGAACTACCTCCCGGGATGGCGCTCCTACGCCTCCGAACTGGCCCCCGGGGCTCAGGACCTCGTGCAGCGTGCACTGGCGCGAGTGGCGCTACCGGAGACCTCCACGATGCGGGACTTCGTGGTGGTCGACGCGGGTGCACCGGTGGGTGCGGTTCTTCGCGGGGCTGAGGACTCCGCGGAGGAGGAACCATTGGTGTCCCACGCCCTGGGGGTGGTCCTGGAGAGGACAGACCGCCTCCGCGTCGTGCGGGTGAACGCTGTCGACCCGCGGGTGGACGAGCGGTTCCCCCGGTGGAGTTCCTCGTGGCCGCTGCTGACCGCCGTCCTCGGGGGATGGTTCAGCGACGCGGCTCTCGGACAGGGGGACCCCTGGTTCCAGCAGGCCGCGATGCTGGCGTCCGAGAGCGACGAGGTGCTGACCGGGCTCGTCCGGGAGGGGCGGGAACTGCTGCTGCTGGACGACGCGGACCTCCGCGCGTTCGTCGCGTCGACGGGGTCGTGCATCCAGCCGGACCACCTCCGCTGGTGGTTCGAGTGGATGTTCTGGCGCATCGAGACGTTCGACTGGAAGAGTCCTGCCTGACTGGGCCGAGCCCGGCCCGGCGCCCCCGCCGTCGTCGCCGGCCGCCGCGGGGGTCATGCGGCGGACCCGGCGGCGGGACACGGCGCCCGAGCTGGCGCTGCGTCGGGAACTGCACCGGCGGGGGCTGCGCTACCTGGTCGACGCCGCACCCGCGGGGACGAACCGTCGCCGCCGGGCCGACGTCGTGCTGCGCGGGTCGCGGATCGCACTCTTCGTCGACGGGTGCTTCTGGCACTCCTGCCCCGTCCACCTGCACCTGCCGCGAGCGAACGCGGCGTGGTGGGCGGTGAAGCTGGCCAGCGTCACCGCTCGCGACCGGGACACCGACGAGCACCTGCGCGCGCACGGCTGGTTGCCGGTGCGCGTGTGGGAGCACGAACCCGTGGCAGTGGCAGCGGATCGGATCGTCGACCTCAACCACCAGCGCAGGGCCGAACGGCTCACGCGGCCCGGTCGTCCCGTTCGAGGGCGCGGGTGAGGTCCTCCACCTGCTGCAGCAGGGCGGGGTGGTTGTTCCGCGTCCAGGGTCCGGGGGTCATGAGCTGGCCCAAGTCCCGTTGGAGGCGTCTGGTTTCCGGTAACCCGTCCTCGCCGAACCGGGCTTCGAGGCGGCCGGCGTGGAGGGCTCGGTGGTCCCTGCTGCAGAGCAGGACGAGGTTGTCGACGCTGGTCGGTCCGCCGTCGGCCCAGTGGACCACGTGGTGGAGGTGGCAGGCCCAGGCCGGGGCTCCGCAGCCGGGGGCGATGCAGCCGCGGTCGCGTTCGGCGACGATGAGGCGCTGGTTGTCGCTGGCGTGCCGTTCCAGGGTGTGCAGGGACCGGGGCCGGCCGAGGCGGTCCATGACGGCGACGGTGACGTCGCCGTCGCAGGAGGCGGCACGCAGGGTCGCGTCGCTGACGGGGCCGTGGGTGTCGGCGGTGGCGGTGCCGGTCTGGAGCTGCCCGGTGTCGTCGAGGGTGGCGCGCAGGACGACGGTGGCCTTGTGCGCGACGACCGGGTCGGTGCTGCTGGCGGGGTGGTGGGCGCCGGTGGTGACGAGGTCGACGAGCCCGTCGTGGCGGCGTTGACCGACCGAGCGGGTGTCGTCACCTGATGCCGTGGGCAGGGGTTTGGCGGCGGCTTCGACGGCGGAGCGGACGACGACGGCGTCGGCCTCGTCGAGGTCGACGGTCATCCGCAGCATCCCGTGGCGGCGGGTGAAGGTGAGGGTGCGGCGGCTGGCGGAGTCCGGTTCGAGGTCGCGGACGTGCCGGTCGACGCGTTCGGGGTCCAGGCGGGTGAGGAGTTCTTCGCTCAGGTGGGTCGCGGTGCCCAGCGGTTGGGTGCCGCTGACGGTGGCGAAGTGCCCGTCGATGAGGTCGGCGCGGCGTTGGGTGGTCCAGACCCGCTCCCCGGTGTCCATCTGCACGTCGATGTCCACGGTCCCGCGTCGCAGGGGGGTGGGGATGGACTGCAACGCGGTGACCGCGCCGTGGACGTGGGCCAGGGTGGTGCCGCCCGACGCCAGGGCCTCACCCGTCCGCGCGAGGGATCCGCGGTCCCCGTCGAGTCCGCCGATCTTCCCGTTCCAGTGCGCGTCGGGGTCGGTGTGCCGGGCCGCGGCGACGTCCTTGCGGGCCAGGGTGCGGGACAGGTTCACCGGTGAGGTCGCGAGCAGGTCCACCACCGAACTCTCGGGGGCGTGCTCCAGGGCGCGTCGCAGGAGGTGGAGTTTGGCGGCGTCGAGGCGGTTGCCGAGGGCGTAGAGGGTGCGGGTGAGGTGGTCGACGTCGTCGCGGTCGAGGGTTCCCAACGGCAGGGCGTTGAGGTCGTCCAGGACGGAACTCAGGCGCGTGAGGGCGTCCTGGGCTGCGTGCTGGGCGGTGCCGGTCACGTGTTCCAGGGTAGTCGAACAAACCCTGTAGGGCTAGACCCTGCGACGCCCAACTCCCTGTGCGGCAATGGTTCACGCGTCGTGCACTGTGGATGGGGTGTGGACGACGATGTCCACACCCCGCCCTCTCAGCCCCAGACGCGCTCGGCCACGCGCACGACGAGATCGAGTTTGCGCCACTGCTCGTCCTCGGTGAGGTCGTTCCCCTCCTCGGTCGAGGAGAAACCGCACTGCCCGCTGAGCGCCAGCTGCTCCAGCGGGGCGAACGTCGCGGCCTCCTCGATGCGCCGCACGAGGGCGTCCTCGTCCTCCAGGGTCGGCACCTTGGTGGTGACCAGGCCCAGGACGACGCGCTTGCCCGGGGGCAGGAACCGCAGGACGTCGAGGGAACCGGAGCGTTCGTCGTCGAACTCCAGGAAGTACCCGTCGACGTGCAGGGAGTTGAACAGCGCGTCCGCGATCTGCTCGTACCCGCCCGTCTGCGCCCACGAGGACCGGTAGTTCCCGCGGCACAGGTGCGTCGCCACGGTGAGGTCGTCCGGCCGGTCGGCGATGGCGGCGTTGAACAGGTCGATGAACGCGGGCAACCGGGTCTGCGCGGTGCCCTCGTTCTTCGGGTCCCCGAAGAACGTCAGCGTCACGTCGTCGAGCTGGGCGTACCGCAGGCCCTGGGCGTGCAGACGGCGCAACTGCTCGGCGTAGGCGGCGGCGATGTCGCTGCGGAGCCGGGCGTCGGCGTCGGTGCCCGGTCCGCCCTCGCCGTAGGCCGCGGTGCCGTCCAGGGGGATGAAGGAGTTGTGCACCTGGTTGGGCGACGGCATCGTCAGCTTGGGCACCTGCCCGGCGCCCTGGTCGGTCGCGGCCTGCTGCAGGAACTGCAGGTGGTCCGCGAACACGGTGTGCTCCAGGTGGACCGGCGCGGTGGCCTTGACGCGGGTCAGCGGCACCTCGATCGGCTGCCCGTCGAGGGTGCGGAACTCCCGCGTGAACGACTCCTTCGCCTCGATCCCGCCGAGGGAGAGGATGAAGTCCTCGTGCCAGTAGTGGCGTCGCAGCTCGCCGTCGGTCACCACCGTGAGCCCCAGCTCGGCCTGGCGGCGGACGACGTCGCGCACGGCCGCGTCCTCGACCTCCCGCAGCTGGGCGGCGTCGATCTCGCCGGCCGCTCGCCGGGCGCGGGCCTCCCGCAGGGCCGGCGGGCGCAGCAGGCTGCCGACGTGGTCAGCGTGGAAGGGGGCGCGGTCCGCGGCCGCACTGCTCGACGTCATCGCCCCAGTCTGGTCGAGCGCGGACGCGTGCACCCGTCGGACGGCGTGCACCGGACGGCGGTCCGTTGACACCTGGTGCCGCAACGGGCCAGGGTCGGCGGCAGGAGGTCCGGTGCGGTCGTACGTCGAGGTGCTCAGCCCGCGGGCGCACCTGCTGCTGGCCGTCAGCGGACTGCTGGCCCGCGTCCCGCTGGCCGTCGTGGGGTTCGCCGCGCTGCTCGTCGTGCGCCGTTCGACGGGGGAGTTCGCGCTCGCCGCGACGGTGTCGGCCGTCGTCGTGGCCACGGGGGCGTTCGTCGGCCCGGCCCTGGGCCGGTGGGGCGACCGCCGCGGCCAGGCGGTCGCCCTGCGCGCGGCCGCGGTCGTGGGTGTCCTCGGGGCGGTCCTCTTCGTCGCCGTGACCGCCGGGGACGCACCGGCCCCCGTGGTCCTGCTCGCGGCGGCCGTCGTCGGGGCGGGGGTGGCGCCCGTGGGGTCCTTCACCCGCACCCGCTGGGCCCGCACCTACCCGCGACGCGAGGGGGCCGCCGATCCCCGCCTGGCGACGGCGTTCGCGCTCGAGGGGGTCTTCGACGAGCTCGTCTGGGTCGCCGGGCCCGCCCTGGCCTCCCTCGTCGCGGCGGCTGCCGACCCGCGGCTCGCCCTCGTCCTGGCCTGCGCCGCCGGGGCCGCCGGGTGCCTGGTCCTGTCCGTCCAGGGACACGGTGCCCCGACGGGAACCCCGGAGGGGCGCCGCCGGCTGGGCCTGCCCGTCACCCGGCCCGAGGTCCTCGGTGTGCTGGCCGCGGGCGTCGCCGTGGGGGCCGTGTTCGGGCTCGCCGACCTGTCCGCCGTCGCCCTCACGACCGAACGCAGCGTGCCCCAGCTCGCGGGGTCGGTGCTCGGCGCGGGAGCGCTCGGTGCCGTCGTCGGCGGACTCGTGGTGGGGGTGCTGCCGCCCGTGGCCGACCCGCGGCGGGGAGTGGTCGCGGCCGCAGCGCTGTTCGGCGCGGGGTACGCCTCCCTGGCCACCGTCCCCGGCGTCGTCGGGATCCTCGTCCTGAGCTTCCTCGCCGGGGCCACCTACGCACCCCTCGGTGTCGCGGTGAACCGCCTCGTCGAGGACGCCGCCCCGGCCCACCGGCTCAGCGAGTCCCTCGCCTGGGTGAGCACGGCGGGGACGGCCCTCGGCACCGTCCTCGGCGGGTTCGTCGTGGACGCCGCGGGGGCCCGGGGCGGCTACCTGCTCGTCGCGCCGCTCGCCGCCCTCCCGGTCCTCTGCGCGCTGGCCGGCACCCGCCGCGCGCGCCGGGGCGAGCGGACCGGCAGGATCGGCGGGTGAACGCCTCCCAGAGCCCCGGCCGCTTCGCCGACCGCGACGTCGTCGTCACCGGGGCCGCGCACGGCATCGGCCGCGCCTGCGCGGTGCGCCTGGCCGCCGAGGGGGCGCGCGTCGCCGTCCTGGACCGCGACCTGGCGGCCGCCGAGGCGCTCCTTCCCCAACTCGCGGGCACCGGTCACCGGGCCCGCGCCGTCGACGTCCTCGACGACGCCTCGGTGCGCGCGGCCTTCGACGGCCTCGCCGCCCACGCGCTCGTGCACGTCGTCGGCCTCGCCCTCGCGCAGGGGGAGTTCGAGGAGTCGCTCGACGAGGAGTGGACGGCCAACCTCGACCTGAACCTGCTCGGCGCCGTCCGCTGCACCCGTGCCGCCCTGCCGGCGCTGCGGGAGCACCCGACCTCCGCCGTCGTCCTCGTGAGTTCCATCAACGCCCTCGCCGGGCTGGGCAGCGAGGCCTACGCGGCCTCCAAGGCCGGGCTCGGGGCGCTCGCGCTGAACCTCACCCGCACCCACGCCCCGCACGGGGTCCGGACGAACGTCGTCGCCCCCGGCACGATCCGCACCCGCGTCTGGGACGGGCAGCCCGGGATGCCGGACGCGTGGGCCCACTGGTACCCGCTGGGCCGCGTCGGCGAACCCGAGGACGTCGCGGCCGCCGCGGCGTTCCTCGCCTCCGACGACGCGGCCTGGATCAGCGGCCACACCCTCCCGGTCGACGGCGGGTTCCTCGCCAACGTCCGCTGAACCGGAGGGGTCACAGCGGCGGCGCCACGAGCGCCTCGTACGCGTCGAGTTCGGCGAGGAACCCCTCCTTCACGTCGTCGGAGGCCCAGGAGATGTCGATGGCGTTGCGCTGCAGCTGGATGAGTTCGTCCGGTCCGAGCGACGCCGCGCGCGTCAGGGCGACGAGGTTCTCCGTGACGTACCCGCCGAAGTAGGCCGGGTCGTCGGAGTTCACCGTCACCTTCACCCCGCGGCGCAGCAGGTCGGCGATGACGGGGGCCTTGCTGTCGTCGGTGACGAAGGAGTTCGAGACCGGGCAGCAGGTCAGGCCGGTCCCGCGCTCCTGCAGCAGCGCCAGCAGCCGGGGGTCCTCCACGACGTTCGTGCCGTGGTCGATGCGGTCCACCGCGATGTCCTCCAGCGCCTGCCGCAGGTGCTCGACGGTGTCCTCCTGGTCGATGTCGCAGTGCACCGTCACCTTGAACCCGGCCTCGCGGGCGCGGGCGAACAGGTGGGCGAACTTGGCCGGCGGGTTCCCGCGCTCGTCGGAGTCCAGGCCGATGCCGACGACCTGCTCGCGGAACTCCAGCATCCGCTCCACGACGTCCTCGGCGCTCTCGACGGGCAGGTCGCGGACGATGCAGAGGATCAACCCGGCGCTCAGCCCCAGCTCGCGCTGCGCCTCTTCCACGGCGTCGTGGTACCCGAGGACGACGTCCTCGAACGCCACCCCGCGCGCCACGTGGACCTGCGGGTCGAAGAACACCTCGGCGTGCCGGACGTTCTGCGCGGCGGCCTTGCGGAAGTAGGCCATCGCGAGGTCGCGGAAGTCCGCGCGCGTCACCAGCACGTCCATCGCGGGGTAGTAGACGGCCAGGAAGGACGCCAGGGAGTCGAAGACGTAGGTGGCCCGCACCTCCTCGACCGTGCTCTGGCCGATGTCGACGCCGTTGCGGCGGGCCAGTTCGAGCTTGAGCTCCGGTTCGAGGGTCCCCTCGAGGTGCAGGTGCAGCTCGACCTTGGGCAGGGCGGCGGTGAAGGCGTCGAGGTCCATGCCGCGATCCTGCCCCCTCACGGGACCCCGCCGTCGTACCGGTCCGGCTGGCAACACGACCGCAACACGACGGCCACCGGGACGAAACCCACCGGGGTCGCCCGCGGGGCACGCTGGGAGACCGCACGACGCTGCGAGACCGAGGAGTCCGACGTGCCGACGTCCCCCGTGCTCGACCCCCGTCTCACCGACGTGGAGGCCGCCCGGCTCCACGCCGCCCGCGCGCTCGTCGACGCCTCGCTCACCCCGCGGCACCTCGCCGGGCTGGCCGTCGCCCGCGCCCGCGCCCGCCGCCCCGCCCCGTCCACTCCCGATGTCGGGGTGCGCACCCAGGACCTCGCCGTCCGCGGCGCCGCCGGGCCGCGGCCGGCGCGGCTCTACGTCCCCGACGAGCTGGAGCAGTCGGCCACCGTCCTCTTCCTGCACGGCGGCGGCTGGGCCCTCGGCGACCTCGACACCGACGACCTGCTCTGCCGGCGCCTCGCCGGGACGGCGGGCGTCACCGTCCTGAGCCTGGCCTACCGCCTGGCCCCCGAGCACCCGTGGCCCGCGGCGCTCGACGACGCCGCGGCCGTGCTCGAGGCGCTCGCGGCGGGCCGGGTGCCCGGGCTCACGGGGCCGCTCGTCGTGGCCGGGCACGGCGCGGGCGGTCAGCTGGCCGCCGTCCTGGCCCTGCGCGCCCGCACGGGGCGGGTGCCGCCGCTGGCCCACGCGCTGCTGTTCTGCCCGTTGCTCGACGACGCCCTCGACCGCGACTCCCACCGCCGCTACGGCGACGGTCTCGGGCTGTCCGTGGACGACCTCGCGTGGTTCTGGCGGATGTACGTCCCCGACCGCGCGACCCGGCACCGCAGCGACGTCGCACCCGCCCGGGCGCGCGAGCTCGCCGGTTGCGCCCCCACCACGGTCGTCGTCGCGGGCGCCGACCCGGTCCGGGACGAGGGCCTCGCCTTCGCGGCGGCGCTGCGGGCCGCGGGGGTCGACGCCCGGGAGGTGCTCGTGGACGGCGTGCCGCACGACGTGCTCGCGACACCCGGCCCGGCGGCCGGGGAACGGGCGGTGCGGACGGCCGCGGAGCACCTGACCGCGACGCTGTCCGCCGGCCGGGTGCTGGACCTGCGCGAGGGCGTACCGCAGCTGCGCTGAGTACGGCACTCTCGGGGGGTGAGCGGGGGTGACGGGCAGTTCATCGTCGACGGGCGCACGGCGCGCCGCACCGACGCCGCCGCGGTCGTGCTGCTCGTGCTCGCGGGTGCCTACGCCGTCGTGGCGGCCGGGTGCGCCCTGGGCCTGTGGCCGGTGCGGGTCGGCCGTCTCGCGGACGGGACCCTCGGCAACGTCGTCGAGGCGGGGGTCCTCGCGGCCTTCGTCTGGCGGGCCCGGCGGTGCCACCGGGTCTCCCCGTTCTGGACGCTCATGGCCGTCGGGGTGGGCGCCTACTGCGCCTCCGAGGTCGCGTTCGACGTCGCCGAGGCCCTCCTGGAGCGGGGGGTGCGGGGCATCACGGGTCTGGAGCTCGGCTACGCCGTCGGGTACGGGACGCTCCTGGTGGCCGGCGTCCGGCTCGTGTGGGTGGGCGCGCGGCGCTGGCGCGTGGGCTACGTGGCCGAGGCCCTCGGCATCCTCCTGCTCTCGGCGGCGCTCGCGCAGGAGTTCGTCGTGCGGCCCCTCGTCGGTGCCAGCGGGATGCCGTCGGCCGCGGTCACGACGTGGGTCATGCTCGTCGTCCTCGACGCCCTGCTCTGCGCGGCGACGGTCGTGGCCGCCGTGCGGTCCCGCGGGCGTTGGTGGTCGCTGGCCGTCGGCTTCGGCCTCCTGGCGCTGGGCGACACGACCTTCACCGTGGTCTCGCTCGCCGGCCGGTACACCCCGGGCGGGGGTGTCGACGGCCTCGCCGTGGCGGGGTTGGCCTTCCTCGGTGTCGGGGCCCTGCGCATCCGCACGGGGGCCGGCGGACTGCGCCGCAGCCGGTTCTCGATCGTGCTCACCCCCGCCGTCGTGCTGCCCCTGAGCTTCGTGCTCCTGGCCCTGGACCACGTCCACCGGCTCAGCCCGTCGGCCGTCTGGCTCACCGCGGGCGCCGCGACCGCGGCCATCGTCCGGCTGGTCCTGTCCCAGCAGGAACTGCTGGAGCTGGCGACGCTGCGGCGCGAGGCCTTCACCGACGACCTCACGGGGATCGCCAACCGGCGCGCGCTGCTCGCCGACCTGGAACGCCGGTGCGCGACCGACACGCCGTTCGCGCTGGCCATCGTCGACCTCGACCGGTTCAAGGAGGTCAACGACGGCCTCGGCCACGCGGCGGGGGACGAGCTGCTGCGCCAGGTCGTGCACCAGCTGCTGCAGGCCGCGCCCGACCCCGTCCTCGTCGCCCGGCTGGGCGGCGACGAGCTGGCGCTCGTCCTCCCGGGGACGAGCGGGCCGGACGCCGGCGCGGACGCACTGACCCACGCCCTCGCCGTGCACCGGGCGATGGTCCGCTCCTACGACCTGCTGGGGCACCGCGTCCACGTGGCCGCGAGCATCGGCGTCGCGACGTGCCCCGAGGACGCGCAGCGGCCGTCGGACCTGCTGCGGTGCGCCGACATCGCGATGTACGAGGCGAAGACGCTCGGGGGCACGGTGTGCGCCTTCGGTGCCGGTGACGCGAGCGACCCGGCCCGCCAGCGCAGCAGCCTGACCCTCATGACCCAGCTGCGGACGGCGCTGGGCCTGTCCGACGACTCGCTCGCCGCGGCGGACTGCGGACGGCTCACGGTGCTCTTCCAGCCGCAGATCGACGTGCCCACCGGGACGGTGTGCGGGGCCGAGGCGCTGGTGCGCTGGGACCACCCCGACCTCGGGACGCTGAGCCCCGCCGCCTTCCTCGACGAGGCCGAACGGCACGGCCTCATGGGGCACCTGACGCACCGCGTCCTCGACGACGCGCTCGCCGCGGCCGCGACCTGGGCCGTGGACCTGCCCGGGCGGCCGCTGCGCCTGGCCGTGAACCTGTCCGCCACGAACCTCCTCGACGTCGACCTGCCGACCCGCGTCGCCGACCTGCTCGCCCGGCACGGGGTCGCCCCCGCCGTCCTGGTCCTGGAGATCACCGAGACCGTCCTCATGAGCCGCTCCCCGCGCACCCGGTCCGTCCTGGAGGGGTTGCGCGCGCTGGGCGTCGGGTTGTCCATCGACGACTTCGGCACGGGCTGGTCGTCCCTGGCCTACCTCAAGGAACTGCCCGTCGAGGAGGTCAAGCTCGACCGCAGCTTCGTCGCCGACATCGCCGCGGACCCGCGGTCGGCGGCGATCGTGGCGTCGACGATCTGGCTGGGACACCAGCTCGGGGTGCGGATCGTGGGGGAGGGGGTGGAGTCCGAGCACACGCTCGAGGTCCTGCGGCGCCTCGACTGCGACACGACCCAGGGTTTCCTGCACTCCCCGGCGCTGCCGGCCGCGGAGTTCCGGGACTGGTGCTCGGTCCACCTCGCCGGGCTGGAGGCGGCCCCGTAGGGTTCCGGAGGTGACTGTTCCCAGCATCCAGCTCCACGACGGCGTCAGCATCCCCCAACTGGGTTTCGGGGTGTGGCAGGTCCCCCCGGAGCAGACGGCCGAGGTCGTCCTGCAGGCGTTCCAGGCGGGCTACCGCCACATCGACACGGCCGCCGGGTACGGCAACGAGGCGGGTGTCGGTGACGCGTTGCGCGCCAGCGGGATCCCGCGCGAAGAGGTGTTCATCACCACCAAGCTCGCGAACGGCGAGCACGGCCGGGAGAAGACCCTCGCGGCGTTCGACGCGTCCCTGGCCAAGCTCGGCCTGGACTACCTCGACCTGTACCTCATCCACTGGCCGCAGCAGGCCGACGACTACGTCGAGACCTGGCAGGCGTTCGAGGAGCTCAAGGCGTCCGGGCGGGTCCGGACCATCGGCGTCTCGAACTTCCAGAAGACGCACCTGCGCAAGCTCCTCGACGAGACCGGCACCGTGCCGACGGTGAACCAGGTCGAGGTCCACCCCTACCTCGTGCAGGAGGACCTGCGCGGTTTCAACGCCGAGCACGGCATCGCGACCGAGGCGTGGAGCCCGCTGGCCCAGGCCCTCGGTCTCGTCGAGGACCCCGTCGTCACCGGCATCGCCGAGCAGACCGGCCGGACCCCGGCGCAGGTCGTCCTGCGCTGGCACCTGCAGCAGGGGAACATCGTCATCCCCAAGTCGGTGACGCCCGAGCGCATCGTGTCGAACTTCGACGTCACCGGGTTCGAGCTGTCGGCCGAGCAGGTCGAGGCGCTGACGGGGCTCAACCGCGACGAGCGCACCGGCCCGGACCCCGACGTCTTCGGCTGACGCGAGCGTCGAACCCCGCGCGTCGACTTACGCCAGGGGCAGTTCGAACCAGACGGTCTTCCCGGCCCCGGCCGGGTCCAGACCCCAACGGTGGGCGAGGGTGTCGACGAGCGCGACACCCCGTCCGCCGGTGGCCGTCGGGGGGACGTGCCGCACGAGGGGGCGACCGGCGCCGCCGTCGCTGACGGACACCCGCACCAACCCCTCGAGGTGGCGCAGCCGGACCTCGATGGGTTCGCCGCCGTGACGGACGGCGTTGGTGACCAGCTCGGTGGTCAGCAGCTCCAGCGTCTGCCGGACCTGGGTGGGCAGAGCGACGGTCGCGAACTGCTCACGCAACCACGACCGGGTGCGCCGAGCAGCCGACGGATCAGCCCGCAGCTCCAGACGCGTCATGCCACCTCGTTCGTCCCCGATCCGTGCTCGTCCGGGTCCAACTCTGGCACCCGCGGGCCCCGGGGCAACCCGGACCCACCGGAGCGGGTGCCGTCGAGCCCCTCGACAGGGATGATGCACCGGTGCAGAAGGCCGCGACCGACCAGACCCCGACGGGGCTGGCCGAGACCACCCTGCTCCCCGCGCACCCCGACGTCGACCTGGACCGCTTCGCCCGCCTCGGCACCCTCGCGCTGGGGGTCCCGGTGGCCCTGGTGAGCATGGTCAGCCGCCACGGCCAGGTGTTCCCCGGAGCCGTCGGACTGCCCGAACCGTGGCAGACCGAGCGCGAGACGCCCCTGAGCCACTCGCTGTGCCAGCACGTGGTCACCTCCGGCGCCGTCTTCGCCGTCGAGGACGCCCGGCTCGACCCCCTCACCGCGGACTCCCTCGCCATCCCCGACCTCGGTGTCGTCGCCTACGCCGGCGCGCCCCTGCGGCTGCCGGACCCGGGCACGGGGCTGGCCGAGGCCGGGTCCCCCGTCGTCGGCGTGCTGTGCGCCATCGACGGCGCCCCCCGCCGGTGGACCGACGAGCAGCTCGGCGTCCTGAAGGACCTCGCCGCCGCCTGCTCCGCCGAGCTCGGGCTGCGCGTGCTCGAGGAGCGCAACCGGCTGCTGCTGCGGCTCGGCGACGCCCTCGTCGGCGCTCGGACGGTCGAGGAGGTCAGCACCACCGTCGCCCGCGTGACGAGCACTGAGCTCGGCGGGGCCTGGAGCGGGCTGCTGCTGCCCGACGGGCACGGGCGCCTGCGCTTCACGACGCTCGAGACCCTGCCCCCGGGCACCGCGCCCGCCTGGCGGACCATCGACCTCGACGCCCCCGTCCCCTCCGCCGCGGCCGCCCGCGAGCGCCGCCCGATCCTCTTCGCCTCGGTCGAGGAGCTGCGGGCGGCGTTCCCGCTCGTGGAGACGAAGGCGCTCATGCCGGACTTCGCGGCGTCGGCCTACCTGCCGCTGCTCGTGCAGGACCGGCTCATCGGGGTGCTGTGCCTGGTGTGGGCGACGGAGCGGCAGACGCTGGAGGCCGAGGCCGACGTGTGGAGCGCGCTGGCGCGGTTCACGGCGCAGGCGCTGGACCGGGCGATGCTCGACGCCGAGCGGCGCTCGCGCGCGCAGGTGCTGCAGCAGTCGCTGCTGCCCCGGCTGCCGGAGTCGACGGGGCGCCTGCAGGTGCGGGGCCGGTACGTGCCGGCGACGCGCGAGGAGCAGATCGGCGGCGACTGGTACGACGTGGTCGTCGGGCCGCAGGGTGCGGTGACGCTCGTGCTGGGCGACGTCGTCGGTCACGACATGGCGGCGGCCGCGACGATGGCGCAGGTCCGCGGCCTGCTGCGGGCCTTCGTCTGGGACCGCGGGGAGTCGCCGACGGGGCCGGTGGAGCGGCTGGACCGGGCCCTGCCGGGGCTGGGCGTGGACGCGCTCGCGACGCTCGTCGTGGCCTGCGTGGAGGAGGGGCCGGAGGGCTACACCCTGCGGTGGACGAACGCCGGGCACCCGCCGCCGGTGCTGCTGCACCCCGACGGCCGCACGGAGCTGCTGACCGGGGCGCCCGACCTCCTCGTCGGTCTGGTCGCCGACGCCCCGCGCCACGAGCACGTCGTCGACGTCCCGTCGGGGTCGACGCTGGTCCTCTACACCGACGGACTCATCGAGCAGCGCGGCCGCAGCCTCGTCGGCGGCATCGAGCGGGTGCGGGAGTCTCTGCGCGGCAACCGTTCCACCGACCTCGACGTGCTGCTGGACACGCTGCTGGAGGAGCTGGTCGGGAACCGGGGCGAGGACGACTGCGCCCTCCTCGCCGTCCGGTTCCCCTGAGCCTCACGCCGGGGTTCAGAGCGGGGCGGTCAGCTCCAGGTTGATGTCGTCGGGGTCCTGCAGCGACAGGACCGCGATGCCCTGGTCGAGCTCGAGGACCTCGCCGTGCTCGACGCCGCGGGCGGACAGCCGCTCGGCGGCGTCGTCGAGGTCGGCGCGGGAACCGACCTGCAGGCTGACGTGGTCCAGCCCGACGCGCGTGGAGACGAAGCGGTCCCCCGTCTCGGCCACCGGCCGCAGGCCGAGGAGCTGGTCGCCCACGGCGAAGACGCACCCGCCGTAGAGCTTCTCCTGGTCCTCGCGGACGCCCGGGTCGCCGGCCTGCGCGCTGAAGTCGACGGCCGGCTCGACGCCGAAGACGTCCTGGTAGAAGGCCTTCGACCGGACGATGTCGGTGACGGTCAGCCGGACGTGGTGGATGCCGGTGGGCCGCACGGCGGGGGTGTCGGTGGTGGTCATGCGCTCAACCTCCTCCGCCGCTCGACCGTCCGCATCCCGGGGTCGGGCTAGCGTGCTCGGCGTGACCGGAACCCTCACCGACGTCGCCGGGCTGCAGGTCGGGCACGTCACCCGCCGCGGTGACGGCTGGCTCACCGGCGTCACCGTGGTGCTGCCCCCGCCCGGCACGGTCGGCGGTGTCGACGTCCGCGGCGGGGGGCCGGGCACCCACGAGACCGACGCGCTCGACCCGCGCACGCTCGTCCCGACGGTGGACGCCGTCGTCCTCACCGGCGGGTCCGCCTACGGCCTCGTCACCGCCCACGGCGTGCAGCGGTTCCTCGCCGCGCGCGGCCGCGGGTTCCGCGTGGGCGCGGCGCCCGGGGAGGTCGTCCCGATCGTCCCGGCGGCCGCGGTGTTCGACCTCGGCCGCGGCGGCGTCTTCGGCCACCACCCGACCGAGGAGATGGGGTTCGAGGCGGCCGCGGCCGCGACGTCGGAGCCGGTGGCGCGCGGCGTCGTGGGCGCCGGCACGGGGGCCGTGGTGGGCGGCCGCTGGAAGGGCGGGGTGGGGACGGCCTCGGCCCGGGTGGCCCTGCCGGCGGGGGGCGCGGTGGTGGCGGCGCTCGCGGTCGTCAACGCGGTCGGGGTGCCGGCCGGCGGCCCCGCCGAGCGCGGTCCGGCGGCCCCGCTCAACACGACGCTCGTCGTCGTCGCCACCGACGCCGCGCTGGACCCCGCGGAGACGTCGCGGACGGCGACCGCGGCCCACGCCGGGTTGGCCCGGGCCCTGGACCCGGTGCACACGCTCGCCGACGGCGACACCGTCTTCGCGCTCGCCACGGGCGCCGTGCCGCTGGCCGGTGACCGGACCGCGCGGGTCGGGCAGCTCGTCGAGCTGCAGCGGGTGGCGGCCGACGGCGTGCGCGCCGCCGTGCTGGACGGGGTCGCGTCGGCCGAGCCCGTGGGCGACTGGCCGCGCTTCCCCGGCTGAGCGTCAGGCTCCGGCGGTCCGCAGGTCGATCGTGCGGGGGGAGGGCGCGGACCGGACCCGGCCCTTGCCGGAGCCCTTGGCGGCGTACATGGCCTGGTCGGCCTGCTGCAGCACGCGGGTGGCGTCCTGGGAGGCGTCGGCCATCGCCAGACCGACGCTGATCCCGACGCGGAACTCCCAGCCGGCGACGGGGAACGGGTCCTGCATGGCGGCCACGACGCGTTCGGCGACGTCGGCGGCGGCGGCCTCGTCCGGCAGGCCGGGGCAGACGACGGCGAACTCGTCGCCGCCGAGGCGGGCCACGGTGTCGCCGGGGCGCACGGCCGCGGTGAGGCGGTCGGCGACGTCGATGAGGACGTGGTCGCCCGCGGCGTGGCCGCCGGTGTCGTTGACGGGCTTGAAGTCGTCGAGGTCGCAGTACAGGAGCGCGACCTGGTCGCCGCTGCGGGCGGCGGCCGACAGCGCGTGGCGCAGGCGGTCCTCCAGCAGCGTGCGGTTCGGCAGCCCGGTCAGCGGGTCGTGGAGGGCGGCCTCGCGCAGACGGCGCTGGACGAGCCTGCGCTGGGTGACGTCGGCGACCTGGACGACGGCGCCGACCTCGCCGGGCCGGCCGTCGTCGCCGGGGGTGGGCCACGCGGCGGCGGCCAGCTCGAGCCAGACCTCGCCGTCGCCGTGCTGGAGCTCGGCGTGCCAGTGCGCCTGGCGGCCCTCGCCGACCTCGAGCGCCATCTCCGCCACGGCCTCCACGAAGACCTCGCGGTGGTCGGGGTGGACCTGCTCGGCCCAGTCCGAGCCGACGGCGACGTCGGTGCCGAGCATCGACTGCAGGCGCTCGTTGACGCGCGCCACCACGGCGGACCCGTCCGGGCGCAGCCGCAGCAGCGCGACCCCGAGCAGGGCGTCGTCGAACGTGCGGCGGAACACCTCCTCGCGGCGCTCGGCGGTGACGGTCGCGCGTTCGCGGGAGCGCACGACGAGGGACATGACGAGCGCGACGGCGCCGGAGACGAACAGGAGGGCCTGCAGGGCCAGCGACCCCTGGACGCCGCTGCCGTAGGGGCCGCGGCCCAGGGCCGTCCCGGTGGTGGCGACGACGGCGACGACGAGCTGACACGACAGGGCCCGGCCCACCCCGAGACGTGCTGCACCCCAGAGGATCGGCACGATGACGAGGAACGCCCACGGGCCGCGGGAGTGGTTCCAGAACACCGTCCCGGAGACGGTCGCGGACAGCAGCAGGACCAGGGCCCACTCCGACGCCGCGGCCCGCGAGCGCCGCCCGTCCGCGGGGTGCTGGGTCCAGGAGGACGGCGGCAGCAGGAGCAGCGGGGCGACGAGCAGGATCCCGAGCAGCTGCGCCAGCGCGTACGGCCCGCCGTCGGAGCGGTCGGCGGTCTGGACGAGCAGCGTCGCCGCGGCGACCCCCGCGCCGGCCCCCGCGGTGAAGCGCCAGGCGTCCCGGCCCCGACGCAAGCGCGCAGACTCCCCTCGGCCGAGCGCGGAGATCAGCGCCGCGCCGACCCCGCACTGCAGCGCCTGCGCACTCGCGAAGATGGGCGTCTCGATGCCCTGGACCGGCACCACCTGGCAGGCGAGGACCGAGCCGACGAGCGTCCCGGCGACGCACCACCACCGCCGGGCCGGCCGACGTGCCGCCAGCCCGAGCGCGGCCCCCGCCGCCGGCCACCAGACGACCTCGGAGAGGTCCTGGGTGTCGGCCAGCACCGGCATGAGCGCGGTGAGGAGGGTGACGAGGAGCGCCGTGGTGACCGCGAGCCGGACGCCGCCGCCGCGCACGGGGGCGTCGGGACGGGCGGTCCGGTCGGGCTCACCCGTCCGGCCCTGCTGCAGTCTCGCGATCATGACCACCTCCTCGGCAGGTGGGACGCGTTCCTTGAGTGCTCCGACCGGGTGAATCCAGCATCGTGGCTGAATCGTCACCAAGCGTGCAGAGATCGTCGCACTCCGACGTCAACGGGGCGCGGTCACGACCAGGTAGCGCGCCGTCGTGTCGTCCGGAGCGCGGAAGGTGCAGTCGGTCGGGGGGCCGAACTGAACGCCGTCGCCGGCCGCCAGGACGTGCGTCACGACGCCCTCGACGAGTTCCAGCGTGCCGTCGAGGACCCACACCTGCTGGTGGATGCGGGCGTACGCGGCGGCCGGGTAGGTCACGGCCGCCCCGGCGGGCAGCTCGATCTCCGTGAGCTCGAGGTGGCCGCCGGCGGGGGACAGGGACCGGCGGCGGTACCCGCTGGCGGGGTCCGTCCACACGGGGGCGTCGGCGGCGCGCACGACCCGCTCGTCCTCCCGGGTGGGTCCCTCGACGCGCGTGAAGAGCTCCGACAGCGTCAACCCGAGCGGTCCGCAGAGCCTGCCGAGCAGGGCCGCTGAGGGTTGCGACGCCCCGCTCTCCACCTTCAGCACCGCACCGCGCGAGACCCCGGCGGCCTCGGCCAGCGCGGCGGTGCTCAGGCGGCGGTCCAGCCGGGCGGACCGCAGCTCGTGCGCGAGTCGTGCACCGAACCCTCGGGTGGTGTCGGCGGTGCCGCGGTCGTCCACCCCTCCACTGTAGTGAGCACTCCAGTGAGCGGTGGAGGAGCAGATATGCCTACCGTGGTGGTCATGGCCGCCTCCTCGCCCCGCCCCGACCGCGCCCCCGTCCCCGTGCGCACCCCGCCGGACGGTGCCCACGCCCTCGTCGTCGGCGCCACGGGGATCACCGGCACCGCCCTGGCCGAGCAGCTCGTCGCCGCCGGCTGGCGCACCTCGGGCCTGTCCCGGCGTCCGCCCACGGTCGACGGGGTCGAGCACGTGCGGGCCGACCTGTTCTCCCGCGACAGCCTCGAGCGCGAGCTCGCCGGTCTGGCCCCGACCCACGTGTTCGTCACGGCCTGGGCGCGGCAGGAGACCGAGGCCGAGAACGTCCGCGTCAACGGCGGCATGGTCCGCGACCTGCTCGCCGTCCTCGGTGCGCAGGGGTCGGTCCGGCACACCGCGCTCGTCACCGGGCTCAAGCACTACCTCGGCCCCTTCGAGGCGTACGGCCAGGGGGACCTGCCCGACACCCCGTTCCTGGAGGACGCCCCGCGGCTGGACGCGGAGAACTTCTACTACGCCCAGGAGGACGAGCTGTTCGCCGCCGCCGAGCGCCACGGGTTCGGCTGGTCGGTGCACCGCGCGCACACCGTCACCGGCTTCGCCGTCGGCAACGCCATGAACCTCGTCCCGACCCTCGGGGCCTACGCGGCCGTCGTCCGGGCCACCGGCCGGCCCTTCGTCTTCCCGGGCTCGCGCACCCAGTGGGACGGCGTCGTCGACCTGACAGACGCCGGGCAGCTGGCCGACCACCAGCTCTGGGCCGCGACGACCCCCGAGGCGGCCGACACCGCGTTCAACGTCGTCAACGGCGACGTCGTCCGCTGGCGCCGGCTGTGGCCGCGGCTGGCCGGGCACCTCGGCGTCGAAGCGCAGGGCCCGGGCACCGAACCCCTCACCCTCACCGAGCAGATGCGGGACGCCGAACCCGTCTGGGCGCGGCTGGTGGCCGAGCACGGCCTGGTCGAGGAGGACCTGACGAAGGTCGCCTCCTGGTGGCACAGCGACTCCGACCTCGGCCGCGACGTCGAGGTGTTGGCCGACATGACCCGCAGCCGGCTGGCCGGGTTCACCGGGTACGTCAGCACCGAGCGCGCCCTGCTTGGGCTCGTCGACCGCTACCGCGAGGCGCGCGTCCTGCCGGCCTGAGACCACGCGCGGCGCTCGGCCTCGAGGAAGCGGTCGTGCGCCGCGTGCGCCGTCACCCGCGACGTCACGTCGACCTGGTACCCGGCGACGTGGGTGACGTCCCCGCCGCCCTGGCGGATGGGGGCCAGCAACAGCTCGTTCCAGAAGACCGAGCCGTCCGCGCGGCGGTTCAGGAGCGTCTCGCGGACCGGCTCGCCCCGTTCCAGGGCCTCGCGGATGCGGGCCCGGGAGCTCTCGCTCGTCTGGTCGGTCTGCAGGAAGCGGCAGTTCACGCCGAGCACCCGGTCGGCGGCGTAGCCCGTCAGCGCCGTGAAGGCCGGGCTCACCCAGCAGATGGGCAGGTCGGTTGTGCGCGCGTCGGAGATGACCAGCGAGACGCCCGCGGCGTCCAGGGCCGCCTGCTCGTAGCCGACGAGACCGGGCAGGACGCCGGCGTCGAGAGCGGGCGGGCGGTCCTTCGGTGGGGACATCGAGACCTCTCTCGGCCGCCGGATGGAACGTCCCACCCGCTCCCGTCGATGATGCCCCGTTCACCCGATCGGCGCAGCGCAACCGTCCGACCGGTGCAGTCGCCGGTGCCCGACACTGGGGTGGTGAGCATCCCGCACTCCTCGCACTGGGGGGCCTTCTCCGCCGTCCCGACCGACGGCGGCGTCCAGGTCCTCCCGCACCCCGACGACCCCGAGCCGTCCGCCCTGCTCGCCAACGTCGCCGTGGCGGCGACCCCGACGGCGCGGGTGCTGCGCCCGCACGTGCGCCGCGGCTGGTGGGAGGACGGACCGGGCCCGGACGAGCGGCGCGGCCACGACGAGTTCCTGCCCGTGGAGTGGGACGAGCTGCTCGACCGGGTCGCCGGGGAGTACCGCCGGGTCCTGGACGAGCACGGACCGCGCGGGGTCTACGCGGGGTCCTACGGCTGGGCCAGCGCCGGCCGGTTCCACCACGCCCAGAGCCAGCTGCACCGGTTCTCCCACGTCCTCGGCGGCGCGGTCCGCTCGTCGTGGACCTACAGCCACGGCGTCGGGGAGGTCCTCATGCCCCGCGTCGTCGGCAACCAGGAACCCCTGATCTCACCCACGTCCTGGTCCAGCGTCGAGGAGCACACCGACCTCGTCATCGCGTTCGGGGGGCTGCCCGCGAAGAACTCCGAGGTCGCCAGCGGCGGGATCAGCCGGCACGAGGTGGCCGGCCGGTTGCGCGGCGCCCGCCGGCGCGGCGCCGAGTTCGTCCTCGTCTCGCCCCTGCGCGACGACCTCGCCGCCGAACTGGGGGCGCAGTGGCTCGACGTCGTCCCCGGCACCGACGCGGCCCTGCTCCTGGCGATGTGCCACGTCCTGCGCGCCGAGGGCCTGCACGACACCGAGTTCCTGCGCCGCTGCACCGCGGGGTCGGAGGAGTTCCTCGCCACCCTGGACCCGTTCACCCCCGAGTGGGCGCAGGAGATCACCGGGATCCCTGCGCAGACCGTGCGGGACCTCGCCCGCCGGGCCGTCCGGGGCCGGACGATGGTCACCGTCAGCTGGTCCGTGGCCCGCACCCGGTTCGGGGAGCAGCCGTTGTGGGCGGCCGTCGCGTTCGCCGCCATGGTCGGGCAGATCGGCCTGCCCGGCGGCGGTTTCGGCCACGGCTACGCCTCCACCGGCGGGGTCGGGAAGCGGGCCGGTTCCTACCCCCTGCCGACGTTCCCGCAGTTCGCCGACCCGCTGCGGGTGCGCATCCCGGTGGCCCGCATCGCCGACGCCCTCCTGCACCCGGGGGGGGAGTACGACGTCGACGGCCGCCGCGAGACCTACCCGCACCTGCGGCTCGTGCACTGGGCCGGCGGGAACCCGTTCCACCACCACCAGGACCTCACCCGGTTGCAGCGCGCGTTCCGCGCCGCCGAGACCGTCGTCGTCCACGAACCGTTCTGGACGGCCACCGCCCGGCACGCCGACGTCGTCTTCGCCTCGACGACGACGTTGGAGCGCAACGACATCGGGGCCGCCCGGTACGACGACCGGCTCATCGCCATGGGTCGCGTCCACGAACCCCTCGGCCAGGCCCGCGACGACTACGACGTCCTCGCGGAGTTGTCGCAGCGCCTCGGCACCGGGGAACGGTTCACCGAGGGCCGCACGGGCGGGGAGTGGGTCGAGCACCTGTGGGAGGAGTGGCGCACCGGACCCGCGGCCCGCTCCGGGATCGACGCCCCGTCGTACGCGGAGTTCGTCGCGGCGGGGGAGTTCGTGCTGCCGCCCGAACCCGCCGAGAAGGTGATGTTCGCGAGCTTCCGCGCCGACCCGGAGACGTTCCCCCTGCGGACGCCGAGCGGCCGGGTGGAACTGCACTCCGAGACCGTCGCGGGGTTCGGCTACGACGACTGCCCCGGCCACCCGGTCTGGCTGGAGCCCGAGGAGGTCCCCGACGCGGAGTTCCCGCTGCACCTGGTGGCGAACAACCCGGCGACGCGCCTGCACAGCCAGCTCGACCACGGCGCCACGTCGCAGGCGGGGAAGGTCGCCGGCCGCGAACCCGTCCGGATGCACCCCGACGACGCCGCCGCCCGCGGGTTGGGCGCCGGTCAGGTCGTCGTGCTGCGCAGCCGCCGGGGCAGTTGCCTCGGTGGGCTCGTGCTGTCCGACGCCGTCCGCCGCGGCGTCGTGCAGATGTCCACGGGCGCCTGGTTCGACCCCGTCGCCGGCGCGGCCGCGGGCGTCACGTGCGGGCACGGGAACGTCAACGTCCTCACCCGCGACGTCGGCTCGTCGCGCCTGGCGCAGGCCTGCACCGGCCAGCACGCGACCGTCGAGGTGAGCGCGTTCGACGGTGTCCCGCCGCGGGTGACGGTGTTCGACCAGCCGTCCTGACCCGTGGGGGAATCCGGTGGCGGCCGGCGGGTCGCGCGGGCCAGCATCGGGAGGGTGCTTCCCGCCGACCTGCACCCGTTCGCCGCCCTGCGCCTGACCGTCCCCGACCCCGACGGGGACGTCGAGCTGCGCACGGGAGACCTCGAGGGCGTCGTCGAGCTGTCCCGGGTCGCCGCGCGCGGGGTGCACGCCGAGGACGCCATGCCGTTCGCGTTCCCGTGGAGCGACTGCGAGCCGGAGGAACGGGCGCGGCGCACCCTGCGCTGGCAGCTCGGCGGTTGGGCCTCGTGGACGCCGCAGGACTGGCGGATCGACTTCGTCGTCCGGCGCGCGGGGGCCGTCGTCGGCACGCAGTCGCTGGAGGCCCGCGACTTCCGCGTCCTGCGCGAGGTGACCACCGGGTCGTGGCTGGGACGCGAGCACCAGGGGCGCGGGACGGGCACCCTCATGCGGACGGCCGTCCTGCACCTGGCCTTCGCGGGCCTGGGGGCGGTGCGCGCCCGCAGCGACGCCTTCCTCGACAACCCCGCGTCCCTGGGCGTCTCGCGCCGGCTCGGCTACACCGACGACGGGCAGCGCACGGTGGTCCGCCGGGACGCACCCGTCGTGACCCAGCGGCTGCGTCTGGAGGCCGCCGACTGGGACGACCGTGCGCGGCCCGCCGTGCAGGTGGACGGGCTCGAGCCCGTCCTGGCCGCGCTCGCGTAGCGCGCCGGGTCCGGGATCTCAAGCCCCGGGCCGCCGGATGGGCCGAACGGGTCTGCGGGACGCCCCGGTTGGGGCATCATGGGCCTCCGAACACGGCGCACCGCCCGCGAGGGCGCGCAGCGCCGCCGAGGTGCGGAGGAGCCGCAGGTGACGAACGAGGGATGGCCTGACGACAGGCTCACCTCCTCCGACGTCCCGTCCCTCGTGCGTCACCACGCCGGGCCGGTCGAGGACCCCGACCGCTACGAGCTGCTGGGTGAGGCCGAGGGCGCGGACGAAGCGTGGCACGTCCTCGACCACCGCGCCCAGGCGGGCGAGGCCCTGTTCACCCTCGCCGCCCTGCGCCCGCGCGCCGTCGAGGACCTCGAGGTCCGGCACGCGCCGGACCGTGACGGGGACGAGGACGCGGCGGTCCCGGAGGAGGTCTCCCCCGAGGAGTTGTGGCGCGAACGCGCCGCGGGCCTGGCCCGCGTCCGGCACGCCCGCCTGGCGGGGGTCGTCGACACGTTCTCCGGCCCCGCACCGCACGCGCCGGGACAGGCGCCCGCCGGCGGGGCCGACTGGAACTACGCCGTCCTGGAGCAGGCCGCGGGCCGGTCCGTCGCCGACTGGCTGCGCGACGACCCCGGAGCCGGCGTCGAGGAGCGGTTCACCGTCCTGGCCACGGCCGCCAGCGTCCTGTCCGAGCTGCACCGCGGCTCCGAGGACGCCCCGCCGCTCGTCCACGGCGACATCACCCCGCGGTCGGTCCGCCTCGGCGGCTTCTGGCCCGCCGACGGGGTCCGTCTGGCCGGTGCCAGCCTCGGCGGTCTGCGGCATGGTCCGCTCCAGCGGTCCCCGCACACCGTCTACACGGCGCCGGAGGTCCGCGGCGGTGCGCTGCCCTCCGCGGCCAGCGACGTCTTCGGCTTCGGGGCCACGGCCCTGTTCGTGCTGACCGGCACCGCGCCGGCCACCTCCCCCGACGGCGTGGTGGACCCGTCGCTGGTCCGCCGGCAGCTCGGTGCCGCCCCGCTCACCGCGCCCCACCCGGGCCTGGCCGACCTGCTGCTGCAGGCGCTGTCCCCGGACCCGGCGCAACGGCCCGACCGGTTGCCGGCGTGGGTCAACGGCATGCGGGCCTTCGTCGAACCCCGCGCCTCCCTCGACCCCTACGACGGGCAGTCGGCGCCGACGCAGTTCGTGCCCGTCGCCTCCACGGAGGCGACGCGGTCGCTGCCGAAGCGGCCGGTCGTGGTCGTCGTGGGCGCGCTGCTGCTCGCGACGGCGGGCACGGCCGTGGCCATCACGGCCGTCCAGCAGGGCAAGCTGCGCGACGTCCCGAACCCCGTGGCGATCGTCCAGCCCCCGCAGGAGTCGAGCACCCTGCCGACCAGCTCGGTGCCCCAGCCCGCGACGACGGCCGGCGGCGCCGCCCCGAGCACCGGACAGCAGACGCGCGGAGGCGGCCAGGCCCCCTCGACGCGGCGCAGCACGTCGGCGGAGCAACCCTCGAGCGGCGCCCCGACGGCGACCTCGCCGGACGTGCCGTCGAGCGTGCCGGGCCTGCCGCCCGCGCCCGTCGCCACGAACCCGGGACCGACGACGGGTGTGCTCCCCCCGGTCACGGGCCCGACCACGACGCCGCCCCCGCCCACGCCCGCGCCGCCCGTGAGCACGGCGCCGCCGGTCTCCAGCGCGCCCCCCACGGTCACGTTGCCTCCGGTGACGCTGCCGCCGGTGACGCCGCCGGTCCCGCAGCCGACGCCCACGACGCCCAGCTCCACGACGACGACCCCGACGCTCCCGTCGTCGACCCCGCCCGGCACGCCGACGACGACGCAGTCGACGTCCGGGCCCCCGGTCCTCGTGGACCCCACGGTGACGGCCCCCGGGCCGGGCCTCCCGACCGACCCGTTCCTGCCCCGCGGCGGCCAGACCCCCTGAGCCGCGTCAGACCGTGACGCGGCTCCGGCCGCGTCCCTGCAGCAGCGCGCACCCGACGTAGCCGAGCCCCAGCACGACGGCCACCAGCCCGAGCCGCCCGTCGGCGGGGACGAGCGCGACCGCGGCCGCGCAGGCCAGGCAGTAGCTGACGTTGAAGACGAGGTCGTAGGCCGTGAACACCCGGCCGCGGTAGGCGTCGTCGACGCTGCGCTGCACGACCGTGTCGACGCCGATCTTGGCGCCCTGACCGCCCAGCCCCAGCACCGCGGCGGCCACGCTGAGCAGCACCTGCGACGTCGTGAGCCCGAGCACGGCCTGCCCGACGCCGGCCAGCAGCAGGCACCTGGCGATCCAGCGGTGCACCCGGCCGCCACCGGCGCCCCACGGCGCGAGCACGGCCGCCAGCGCGGACCCGCCCGCCACCGCGGCCAGCAGCACCCCCAGCGCGGCGAGCCCCGCCGAGGGGTCGTCCGCGTCGGCCAGGACCCGGCGGCACAGCACGACCATGGCCACCGTCGTCAGCCCGAACGACCAGCGGTGCCAGGCGATGAGCCCCAGGGCCGCGGCGGCCGGCACGCGCTCGCGCAGGTGCCGGACACCCGCGACGACATCGGCCGCGCTGCGCCGCACGCTCGGGCGCGCCTCGCCGACCGCGCCCGGTGGTGGGCCGAGCAGGGTCCTGGGGAAGGCGAGGGCGGTGAGGCCCGAGGCCGCGTAGGCCAGCGCCGCGACGACGAGGGCACCGACGTCGGCGCCCGACCCCGTCCCCAGCGACGCCGTCACGGCCACCGTGGCCGTGGCGCCCGCCGCGGCGGCGACGGTCCCGGCCGTCGGGGTCACGGAGTTGGCCAGCACGAACCGGTCGGGCGCCACGACGTGCGGCAGGGCGGCCGACAGCCCCGCCAGCAACGCCCGGTTGACCGACAGCACCACGAGCGCGAGGACGCCCACGACGACGTCGGAGGACCCCGCGGCCAGCGCCCCCGCACCGACGAGCGCGACCGCAGCGCGCAGCAGGTTGCCGTACCCGAGCACCGAGCGGCGCGGACGGCGGTCCAGCAGGACCCCCGCCCACGGGCCGACGACGGTGAACGGCAGCAGCAGGACGGCCGCGGCGAAGGCGACGTCCGCGGGCGTCGCCTGGCGTTCGGGGGAGAAGAAGAAGAGGGACGCGAGCCCCGCCTGGAAGGCCCCGTCGGCCGCCTGACCGGTCAGCCGGACCGCCATGAGGTGCCGGTAGCGACGGGTGCCGAGCAGACCACCGAGCTCGCGCAGGACCGCCACCGGCACACCGTAGCGAGCCCGTGGGCGCCCGTCGTGAGCGCCGTGGCGGGGCTGTGGAGGTGTCGTGCGGACCGGCCGGGGCCCTCGCGGACGGCGGGCGGCCCCCCTCCTCCGACGCATACTGGAGCGGCAGCTGCCGATGGAAAGGCTGCCCCACCCCACCGCTGGAGGACCAGACCCCCGTGGCTTCGCGACGCCCAGCTCCCGTCCCGCCGCACCGCCCCGCCGCCCGTCAGGGGGCCGGCGCCGGTCGCCGGCCGGCCCGTCGTCGACCGCGTCGCCGGGCCGTGCTGGGCTGGGTGCTGGGGATCTTCGTGGCCGGGGTGGCGCTCGCCGTCGGGGGCTTCGCGGCGGCCTACGAGCTGGTCAAGGTCCCGGACCCGAACAAGCTGGCCGACGCCCAGACGAGCACCGTCTACTTCGCCGACGGCACGACCGAGCTGGGCACGTTCGCCGCGCGCAACCGCGAGAACGTCACGCTCGACCAGGTCCCCGACCACGTGCAGAAGGCCGTCCTCGCCGCCGAGGACCGCACCTTCTACGAGAACCGCGGCGTCTCCCCGACGGGCATCGCCCGCGCGCTGTGGACGAACGTCAGCGACGGGACGACGCAGGGCGGCTCGACGCTGACCCAGCAGTACGTCAAGAACTACTACCTGACCGACCAGCAGTCCTACACGCGCAAGTTCGAGGAGTTCTTCATCTCCTTGAAGATCGACCAGCAGCAGTCGAAGGACGAGACGCTGCAGAACTACCTCAACACCGTGTACTTCGGGCGCGGGGCGTACGGCATCCAGGCTGCGGCGCAGGCCTACTTCGGCGTGGACGCCTCCCAGCTGAACGTCTCGCAGGGCGCACTCCTCGCGGCGCTGCTCAAGGGTCCCGGCAACTACGACCCCCGCAAGGGGGAGGAGCAGACCGCGGCCGCGAAGGCCCGCGTCGACTACGTCCTCGACGGCATGGTCTCCGAGGGCTGGCTGTCCCCGGCCGACCGGGCCCAGGCGGGCCTGCCGGAGACGATCGAGCAGCAGCCGAACACCCAGTGGCGGGGCACGAACGGGTACCTGCTGAAGACCGTGCAGGACGAGCTGACCGGCAAGGTCGGTCTGTCGGAGGAGGACATCGAGCGTGGCGGTCTGAAGATCGTCACGACGTTCGACCCCAAGGCCCAGGCGGCCGCCGTCCAGGCCGTGCAGGACCAGCTGCCGTCGAAGCTGCCCGAGGGGTTCCACGTGGCGCTGTCGGCGATCGACCCGAAGACCGGTGGCGTGACCGCCATGTACGGCGGGTCCGACTACCTCGCCAACCAGTTCAACGACGTGACCCAGGCCCGGGCGCAGCCGGGCTCGACCTTCAAGCCGTTCGCGCTCGTCGCGGGGCTCGAGGACGGCATGTCGCTGCGGACCACCTTCAACGGCTCCAGCCCGCAGACCATCGACGGCTGGCCCGCCCGGAACTACGGCAACGAGCAGTTCGGACGCATCGACCTCATCACCGCCACCGAGCACTCCGTGAACACCGTGTACGGCCAGCTCAACGAGGAGGTCACCCCCGCCAAGACGCGCGACGTCGCGGTGGCCGCCGGCTACCCCCAGGAGACGCCCGGCCTCGAGGGTGACCAGTACATCTCCAACGTGCTCGGCACCTCGGCGCCGCACCCGATCGACGTCACCCAGGCCTACGCGACGTTCGCGGCCCAGGGACAGCGGACGGCGTGGCACACCATCGCCACCATCGACGACTCGACCGGGGCGCGGACCTACACCGCGTCGCCCACGACGCAGCAGGCGTTCCCGAGCGACGTCGCGGCCGACGCGACCTACGCGCTGCAGCAGGTCGTGAAGTCCGGGACCGGTTCGTACGCCGGCAGCAGGCTCGGGCGCCCCGCGGCCGGCAAGACCGGGACGACCAACGACAACCTCGCCGCGTGGTTCGCCGGATTCACCCCGGACATGGCGGCCAGCGTCGCCCTGTTCCAGACGAGCGCCGACGGGACCAAGAACGTCTCGCTCGACCTCGGCGGCGGTGAGGTGACGGGCGGGTCGTACCCCGTCCGCATCTGGACGGCCTTCATGCGCGCCGCCCTCCAGGGCACCCCGAAGAGCGACTTCCCGGACCGGGCGAACGTCGGCACCTCGCGCGGCTCGTCCTCGGACTCCACGTCCTCGGACTCCTCGACGTCCACCTCGACGCAGGCGCCGACGCCGAGCGACACGCCCACGCAGACCGCCACGCAGTCCCCGACGGACGCGCCGACCGACAGCCCGACCGGCGACCCGACGGCGTCCGGCGAGCCCTCCGACGGGGCGACCAGCCGGCCGACGTCCGGGTCCGGCCGGTCCACCGAGACCGGTCGCCCGAGCGCCACCGCCACCGGCGGGGACGGCGGGACCGGGGCCCAGGGCCAGGGGCGTGGTGACGCCTCAGCGGACCCGGCCGCCGCGACCGCGGGCGGAGCAGCGGGCGCGACCGCCGCCGGGTAGGGGAAGCTGCAGGGGTGAGCGCGCAGACCCCCGACGCCGGCCCGGCCCCGGAGGCGCAGGTGCCGTCCGTGCCGCCCACCACGGTGGACCCGCTGGCCCGCCAGGGCAGCGAGTTCCTCGGCGGACCGGCCGGACGGCGGCTCGGCGGGGACGGGCCCTGGTGGGTGCGGGCGCTGCCCGTCTCCCTGGTGCTCGCCACGGTCGCCGTGGCGTTGGGGGCCGTCACCAAGCACCACTGCCGCGCGCAGGGCTGGAACAGCCCCGACCAGTTCGTCCACGCCTGCTACTCCGACCTGCCGGTCGTCTACACGTCCTCCGGTCTTGCCTCCGGCGGCGGTCCCTTCTCCGCCGGCGTGAACCTCGACCAGCCGCCGCTGACGGCGTTCCTGTCCTGGCTGGTCGCGCGCGTGGCGCCGCACGAGGTGACCGTCGCCGCCCAGCGCACCTACTTCGACGCCGCCGCGGTGCCGCTCCTGCTCGCGGCCCTCGCCCTCGTCGTCTCCGTGCACGCCGTCACCGGTCGGCGCCGCGGCTGGGACACCGTGCTGCTCGCCGCCAGTCCCGTCCTCGTGCTGACCTCGCTGCTGTCCTTCGACCTCGCGGCCGTCGCCCTCGCCACGGCCGGCCTGGCCTGCTGGGGCCGGCGGCGTCCCGTCGCGGCGGGCGTCCTGCTCGGGCTGGCGCTGGCGGCCCGGCTGTACCCGGTCCTGCTGCTGGTGGCACTGGTGCTCCTCGCGATCCGGACGGGTCGCCGGCGCGCGGCGGCGGCGACGGTCGGGACGGCGGTGGGCGTGTGGCTCGCGGTGAACCTCCCCGTCGCGCTGACCGCCGCGACCGCGTGGGCCGCCCCGCTGCGGTCCTTCCTGGACCAGCGGGCGGGCTACGGCTCCCTGTGGTTGCTGCCCCAGCTCGTCCAGCAGTCCGTCGGGGCGGAGGAGGCCTCCGGGCTGCCCGGCGGAGCCGTCGTCGTCCTGACGCTCGGGGCCTGGGTCGTGTGGGTGCTCCTCGTCGCGGTCTTCGTCCTGTGGGCACCGCGCCGGCCCCGGCTGGCCCAGGTGGCGTTCCTGCTGGTCGCGGGCTTCTGCGTGCTGGGCGCGTCCTTCCCGCCGCAGGCCTCGCTGTGGCTGCTGCCGCTGGCCGTGCTCGCCGTGCCGCGCTGGCGCGACCACCTCCTGTGGTGGGGCGCGGAGGTCGCCTACTTCGGGGCCGTCTGGCTCTACATCGCGGGCCAGACGAACACCGACCGCGCGCTGCCGCCCGAGCTGTACGCCGCCGTCCTGCTCGCCCGGACGGCCGCGGTGGCGTGGCTGGTGGTGTGCGTCGTCCGTGAGGTGCGGCGCCCGGCGGACGACCCCGTGCGGGCCACCCGCGGTCTCGACGACCCCACGGGCGGTGACTTCGACCGGGCGCCCGACGCGCTCGTCGTCCGGGTGGCCTGACGTCCCGGGCTCCCCAGGGGCCCGGTGACCGGCCGCTGTGGACCGGCGGGCGGGGGTGTGGCGCTGCGGCGGCACAGTGGACGCCGTGGGGCCGGTAGACTCGTCGGGTTCCCCTCCTCGTCGTGGCACGTCCACGGGCGCGGGCGGGGGGCAGACACGCACCGAGACCCTCCTGCCACGGAAAGACCGTGGCCGCCTGAGACCGAAGGAGGTGGGGAATGAGCGCGCGTCAGTACGAGCTCATGGTGATCCTCGACGCGGAGCTGGAAGAGCGGACCGTCGGTCCCTCGCTCGACCGCTTCCTCAACGTGGTTCGCCAGGGTGGTGGCGAGGTCGGCAAGGTCGACATCTGGGGCCGCCGCCGGCTCTCCTACGACATCAAGAAGAAGTCCGAGGGCATCTACGCCGTCGTCGAGCTCACCACCGAGCCCGCCGTCGCGCAGGAGCTCGACCGTCAGCTGAACCTCAACGAGAGCGTTCTGCGGACCAAGCTGCTGCGAGCCGAGGCTGCCTGATGGCGGGTGAAACCGTCATCACGCTGATCGGGAACCTCACGAACGACCCCGAACTGCGCTTCACCCCCTCCGGTGCGGCGGTGGCCAACTTCACGGTCGCCTCCACGCCCCGCTCCTTCGACCGTCAGTCGAACGAGTGGAAGGACGGCGAGACGCTGTTCATGCGCTGCGCGATCTGGCGGGAGGCGGCGGAGAACGTCGCCGAGTCGCTGACGCGGGGCACGCGGGTCGTGGTGACCGGTCGGCTGCAGTCGCGCACCTTCGACACGAAGGAAGGCGAGAAGCGCACCGTCATCGAGATGCAGGTCGACGAGGTCGGCCCCTCGCTCCGCTACGCCACGGCGAAGGTCAACAAGACCTCGCGCGGTGGTTCCGGCGGCGGCGGTGGTTTCGGTGGCGGCGGCGGGTTCTCCGGCGGCGGCAACGGCGGCGGTGGCGGCGGCGGTTGGGGTGGGAACTCCGGCGGCGGCGCACCGCAGCAGCAGGACGACCCCTGGGCCACCGGCCCGTCCGGCGGGAGCCAGGGCGGCGGCGGCGGTTGGGGCGGCGCGTCGAACGACGACCCGCCCTTCTGACAGCTCTGAACACCATTCCATCCCAGGTCTGACGCCTGGGCTCTCACGAGAGGGGAGCACCACGATGGCCAAGGTGCCCGTGCGCAAGCCCAAGAAGAAGCAGAACCCGCTGAAGGCCGCCAAGATCGAGGCGGTCGACTACAAGGACACGGCGCTCCTGCGCAAGTTCATCTCCGACCGCGGCAAGATCCGTGCGCGTCGGGTGACGGGCGTGTCCGTCCAGGAGCAGCGTCAGATCGCCAAGGCGATCAAGAACGCTCGTGAGATGGCGCTGCTGCCCTACAGCAGCTCCGCGCGCTGAGAAGGGGTCACGAGATGAAGCTCATCCTCACCCACGAGGTCACCGGCCTCGGGACCCCCGGCGACGTCGTCGAGGTCAAGGACGGCTACGGCCGCAACTTCCTGCTGCCCCGCAACCTGGCCACCCCGTGGACCAAGGGCGCGGAGAAGCAGATCGACGTGATCCGCAAGGCCCGCAAGGCCCGCGAGATCGCCTCGCTCGACGACGCCAAGGCCGTCAAGCAGTCGCTCGAAGCCCGCACGGTGGCCTTCGCCGCCCGGGCCGGCCGCGGCGGTCGCCTCTTCGGCGCCGTCACCCCGGCCGACGTGGCGCAGGCGGTCTCGGCCGCCGGTGGCCCGTCGATCGACAAGCGCAAGGTCGAGATCCTGCAGCCGATCAAGACGACCGGTACGCACAAGGCTCTCGTCCGCCTGCACGCGGACGTCTCCGCGACGGTGACCATCGACGTCGTCGAGGCCACCGCCTGAGTCGGGTCTGCTGAACGACCGGAGGCCGGTCGCACCCCCTGGGTGCGGCCGGCCTCCGTCGTCCGTGCGGTGCGTCAGGCCTGGTGGACGGGCTCCGGCTCCCGGTCGGCGGTGCGGACGCTGACCTGGGCGCCGCGGGCCTCCCGCTGTTCGACGAAGGTGTCGAGCGCCTCCCGGCAGGCCCGGTCGAGCTTGTCGGGCTCGGCCAGGTGCACGGTCAGCGGACGGTCCACCGGTACCGCCTCGAGGGTGTCGGCCAGCTGCGGCAGCCGGACGAAGGTCGCCGAGCCGGAGACCTCCAGGTGCACCTCGTCGGCCTCCTCGCGGACCCGCGTCCGCAGGCTGCTGGCCTGGACGGCGGCCTTGACGAGGGACAGCACGAGACCGACGGCGACGCCCTCCAGCAGGTTCAGCGTGAGGATGGCGACAATCGTCGCGGCGGTGATCGCCACCTCGCTGCGCGAGGTCCGCCACAGGGTCCGGAACGGGATGCCGGCGACGAGCTTCCACCCGGCCTGGACGAGGACGGCGGCCAGCGCGGCCATCGGCACGAGGCCGAGGAGCGCCGGGGCGGCGAGCGCGAAGACGGCGAGCCAGACGCCGTGCAGGACGCCAGAGGCCTTGGTCTTGGCGCCGGAGTTCACGTTGGCGGAGCTGCGGACGATGACGGCCGTCATGGGCAGGGCCCCGAGCAGCCCGCAGACGCCGTTGCCGACGCCCTGCGCGACGAGCTCCTTGTCGTACTCGGTGCGCGGGCCCGTGTGCATCCGGTCGATCGCCGAGGCCGAGAACATGCTCTCCGCGCTGGCGATGAGCGCGACGGTGACGGCGGCGCCGAGGACGGCCAGCGGGGCGAGGCCCTCCAGCGAGGCGGGCGTCAGCGGCGTCACGACCGACAGCAGCGACTGGACCTCCACGCGGTCGACGTCCAGCCCGGCCGCGACCGTCACGACGGTGGCCAGCAGGACCGCGACGAGCGGTCCGGGGACGATGCGCAGCCGGGCGGGGGCGTGCTTCCACAGCCGCAGGACGAGCAGCGAGCCGACGCCGACCCCCAGGGCGGTCAGCGCGCGCGGGTCGCCGGGCAGGCTCGCGAGCGCCGCCGGGTAGCCGGCGACGTTGGCGACGGGGTTGCCCTCCTGAGGCCGGTCGGCGAGCAGGTAGACCTGGCCGAGGACGAGCGTGAGCCCGATCCCGGCGAGCATGCCCTGGACGACCGCCGTGGAGACGGCGCGGAACCAGCGGCCGAGGCGCGCGAGTCCCAGACCGACCTGGATCAGGCCGGCCAGCAGGACGACGGCGCCGAGCGCCTTCAGTCCCTGCGAGCCGACGATGTCGGCGACGAGGACGGTCAGGCCGGCGGCGGGTCCGGAGACCTGCAGGCTGCTGCCGGGCAGGGAGCCGACGAGGATGCCGCCGACGATCCCGGTGACGAGGCCGAGCTCCACCGGGACGCCGGAGGCGACGGCCACCCCCGCGCACAGGGGGAGAGCCACGAGGAAGACGACGATGGAGGCACGCAGGTCGGCGCCGGCGTGGGGCTTCCACGCGCTCCACCGGGACGCAGGCGGGGTGCCGTCCCCGTGGTGCCGCTGGGTGGGCACGGAGCCCTCGCGGGCGCTCACAGCGCCACGAAGGCGTCGGCGGCGGCGTCGTGGCGCAGGACCTGACCGCGGGTCAGGTCGATGAACCACGGGTGGACGGTCACGTCCTCGTCGACGGAGGGGTGCGTCGTGAGGGCCTCGACCTGGTGCAGCACGTGCTGCTGGACGGCCACGGCGAGCGGGGGCGCGCCGTCGAGGCGCTCGGGGGTGTCGTCGTCGGTCGGGACGCGCAGCGGGGCGAGCCAGCCGCTGACCTCGGGGACGGGCACGGGCGGGACCTCGCGGCCCACGAGGGCGCTCACGGCGCCGCACCCGGAGTGCCCGGCCACGACGACGTCGCGGATGCCGAGGACCTCCACGGCGTACTCGACGGTGGCCTGCTCCGCGCCCGGCCGGCCGGGGGTGTAGCTGGGGACGATGCCACCGGCGTTGCGGAGTTCGAACACCTCACCGGGGCCGGAACCGAGGATGGCCTCGGGGACCACCCGGGAGTCCGAGCAGGTGATGAGGAGGACCTCGGGGTGTTGCGGGGCGGCGAGCTTGGCGTAGCGCTCGGGGTCGGCGCTGACGGTCTGGGGGAAGCGGCGGGCGGCGTTCAGCAGGGCGTGCACGGCGGCTCCTCGATGCGCGTGACGGGCGGCGTCTCGGGTTTCGTCGGTCAGGTTCTGACTGTCGGTCGTTGATTACTTCCCGCAACGAATCACTACTCTTCGTCGCGACAAGGATTCACACTGCCACGATCACCGAGGTTGTCCACCTGCACCGGTTGTGGGTGATGTCACAGGCCGAGGAGGTTTCGGGTGGTTCTAGAGGAATGCTGAAAGCGCTGCGCCACAACGGTTCGGGAATGTCCGCGGCAGGTCACCTGTCGCGTCGGTCGTGGGTCCGCGTCGACCCGGTTCTTCAGATCCGCTTCAGGAACGGCCGACCGCTCCCGTGACCATCCACGCGTCGCGACGTTCTCGCCGCACCAGCGTCACGAGCCGCGCGAGGGTGTAGAGACCGGCGAACGCGATCCACAACCACACCAGTCCCCACCGTCCCGACGGCGCGAGCCAGAGCACCGCGAGGGCGGCGGGCGCGTAGCAGAGCAGCGTCACGACGCCGGCCCCGGCGAGGTAGCGCCCGTCGCCCGCGCCGATGAGGACGCCGTCGAGGACGAACACCCACCCGGCCGCCGGCAGGCAGACGGCGAGGACGACGAGCGCGGCCACGAGGAACTCCCGCACCTCGCCCTCGGGGGCGAAGAACCCGGCGAGCACGGGACTGGTGAGACCGACGAGGAGTCCCAGGCCGACGCCCACCGCGACGCCCCACTGGACCATCCGCCGGATCGTCGACCGCACTCCCGCGACGTCACCCGCTCCCAGTGACCGGCCCACGAGCGCCTGAGCCGCGATGGCGAGCGCGTCGAGAGCGAGGGCCGTCGTGGTCCACACGGTGATCGCGACCTGGTGCGCGGCGATGCCGGCGTCCCCCTGGGCGGCCGCGACGAAGGTCGTCAGCAGGGCGGCGACGCGCAGGGTGACGGTCCGGACGAGGAGCGGGACGCCGTCGCGGGCGTTGCGCAGGACCCCGAGCGGGTGGGGGCGGACCCTGGCCCCGGTGCGCAGGACGCCGCGCGCGACGACCACGGCCAGCGCGACGGCCATGAGCAGCTGCGTCGTGGCCGTCCCGACGGCCGAGCCGGCGATGCCCCAGCCGACGCCGTGGACGAGCAGCAGGTTGAGGCCGGCGTTGAGGACGGCGCCCGCGGCGGCCACGACGAGGGGGGTGCGGGTGTCCTGCAGCCCACGCAGCACCCCGGTGGCCGCGAGCACGACGAGCATCCCCGGCAGTCCGGGCAGGCTCCAGTGCAGGTAGGTCAGCGCGTAGGGCCGTGCCTGCTCGCTGACGCCGAGGAGGTCCACCACCGGACCGGATCCCAGCCGCAGCGCCACCGCGACGACGACACCGAGCCCGAGGGCGAGCCAGAGGCCGTCCACGCCCTGGGCGAGTGCGCCCCGCAGGTCGCCCGCGCCGAGCCGCCGCGCGACGGCCGCGGTCGTCCCGTAGGCGAGGAAGACGAAGACGCTGACCGCGGTGGCCAGCACCGCCCCGGCGATGCCGAGACCGGCCAGCGGCAGGGTGCCCAACCGGGCGACGATGGCGGAGTCGGCGAGCAGGAAGAGCGGTTCGGCGACCAGTGCACCCAACGCGGGGACGGCCAAACGGAGGATCTCGGCATCACGCTCCGTCACCTTGAGCCCTCTTGACAGAGCGTTACCGAACCGCAACCGAAGCCACTTCCCCTCGTCCGGACGAACGAACTCGTCTCCACACCTGGTGGACAACCTGTGGGCAGCATCGTCGCAGGTCAACGCCATCGAGACCCGGGACGACCCGGGAAGTCACCACGTTGTCCCCAGCGTTGTCCACCCCCTGTGCACAACGGTCCCTACCCCGTCCACAGCCTGTCCACCGCCCTGTGCACAGGGTGGTTTGACCTGTCCCCGGGTCGTCGGTCACTGTGCCGCGTGGACGTGTCGGAGCCGTCCGCTACACCTGCGACGAGGGATCGTCACGGTGACGTCTCCGAGGGAAGTCCGAGGGAAGAGGCCTGCCGCTGTGACCACGTACGACGAGCCCCCGGTCGACTTCGGACCTCCCCCGGAGGACGACGGACCCCGGGGTGGCCGCGGTCGCGGTGGTCGTGACGGAGGACGGGACAGCGGGCGCGGGCGGGAGTCGCGCGGCGAGTCCTTCGACCGGATGCCGCCGCAGGACATCGCCGCCGAACAGGGCGTGCTCGGCGGGATGATGCTGTCCAAGGACGCCATCGCCGACGTCGTCGAGGTCATCAAGAGCCAGGACTTCTACCGCCCGGCCCACGAGCTCATCTACGACGCGATCCTCGACCTGTACTCCCGCGGTGAGCCGGCCGACCCCGTCACCGTCTCGGCCGAGCTGACGAACAAGGGCGAGCTGACCCGCGTCGGCGGGACGCCGTACCTGCACGACCTCATCTCGACCGTCCCCACGGCCGCCAACGCCGCCTTCTACGCCCGGATCGTCGCCGAGCGCGCCGTCCTGCGCCGCCTCGTCGAGGCCGGCACCCGCATCGTGCAGATGGGGTACGGCTCGGACGGCATGGACGTCGAGGCCGTCGTCAACAGCGCGCAGGCCGAGATGTACGCCGTCACCGAGAAGCGGACCAAGGAGGACTACGCGGTCCTCGGGGACGTCATCGAGGGCACCATCGACGAGATCGAGGCGAGCTCGCACCGCGGCGAGGGGATGGTCGGGGTGCCGACCGGCTTCGCCGACCTCGACAACCTCACCAACGGCCTGCACCCCGGGCAGATGATCGTCATCGCGGCGAGGCCGGCGGTGGGCAAGGCCCTGGCTCTCGACACGCCGCTGCCGACGCCGACGGGCTGGACGACGATGGGCGAGGTCGCCGTCGGCGACGAGCTCCTCGGCGCGGACGGTCGTCCCACGACCGTCGTGGCCGCGACGGACGTCATGGTCGACCGCCCCTGCTACGAGGTGCACTTCTCCGACGGCAGCGTGATCGTCGCGGACGAGCAGCACCAGTGGCTGACGACGACTCGCGCCTCCAGGAGGTCTGCAGCGAAGACTCCCGGCTCGGTGCGAACGACCGGAGAGATCGCGGCGAGCCTCCGGGTGACGAGCGCCGATCACCGGCTCAACCACGCCGTGCCCCTCACGGCTCCGCTCGCTCTGGCCGAACGCGAGCTCCTCATCCCTCCCTACGTCCTCGGGGCGTGGTTGGGTGACGGACACAGCGCCTCGGCGCGCGTCACCACAGCGGACCCGGAACTCGTCGTGCACCTCGAGGCCGAGGGTCTCGAGGTCAAACCGCTCGGGAACCTCTCGTACTCCCTGTGCCTCCCCAAGAACGTCGTTGAGGCGCGCGCGTGCGTCGTGTGCGGAGGCGAGTTCGTTCCGCGCACCTCCCAGGTGAAGACCTGCGGTCGGAGCTGCGGGGGCAGAGCGAAGCTCGTGGGAGGCCGGAGCGTTCAGCCCAGCTGCCCCTCGTGCGGGCGTCGGTCGAGCGGCTTCGCGCTGTGCGCTGCGTGTCGTGCTGGGACCGGAACGTTGCAGGCACGGCTGAGGACCATCGGTGTCCTCGGGGACAAGAACGTTCCCACCGAGTACTTGCGGGCTTCCGAGGCTCAGCGGCGTGCCCTCCTGGCGGGGCTGCTCGACACGGACGGCACCGTTGCGCCCTCGGGCGTCGTGCAGTTCGCGGTGACGTCACGGCGTCTCGCGTGCGGGTTCCGGGAGCTCGTGCACAGTCTCGGGTACCGGTCCGGATGGAGCGAGAAGCCGGTCAGGGGCAGGTCGAAGGAGAGCTCGATCTCCTACACCGTCACCTTCAGCACCGACGACGATGTCTTTCGGCTGGAACGCAAACGGTTGGTGCACAAGGACCGCCGCGTGCGCACCTTCCACCGTCGGGACACTCGGTTCATCACCGACGTGCGGTCTGTGCCCTCCGTTCCCGTGCGTTGCGTGGAGGTCTCCAACGAGGAGCACTTGTACCTCGCGGGTCGGACGATGATCCCGACCCACAACTCGACGCTGGGACTGGACATCGCCCGAGCCGCCTCGATCAAGCACGGCCTCGCGTCCGTCATCTTCTCGCTGGAGATGGGGCGCAACGAGATCGCGATGCGCCTGCTGTCCGCCGAAGCCCGTGTCCCGCTGCAGAAGATGCGCAAGGGGAGCATGGACGACGCGGACTGGACGCGGTTCGCCCGCACGATGGGTTCCATCAACGAGGCACCGCTCTACATCGACGACTCCCCGAACATGTCGCTCATGGAGATCCGGTCGAAGTGCCGGCGCCTGAAGCAGCGGGCGGACCTGAAACTGGTCATCGTCGACTACCTGCAGCTCATGACGTCCGGCAAGCGCGTCGAATCGCGCCAGCAGGAGGTCTCGGAGTTCTCCCGTGCCCTGAAGCTCCTCGCGAAGGAGATCGAGGTCCCGGTCATCGCGTTGTCGCAGCTGAACCGTGGTCCCGAGCAGCGCACCGACAAGCGGCCGATGGTCTCGGACCTTCGCGAATCGGGTTGCCTGACGGCGGACACCCGGGTCCTGCGCGCCGACACCGGCGCGGAGACGACGATGGAGGAGTTGTTCGCCCTCCAGGCGCGCGACGTCCCCGTGTGGGCGCTCGACGAGTCGCTGCGCTACGTGCGGCGGCACCTCACCCACGTCTTCCCCACCGGCGTGAAGCCGGTGTTCCGGCTGCGCACGGCGTCCGGCAAGGAGGTGCGGGCGACGGCGAACCACCCGTTCCTCACGTACGACGGGTGGAAGCCGCTGGGGGAGCTCGCCATGGGTGATTCCCTCGCCGTACCTCGTCACGTGCCGGCACCCGAGCGACTCGCGGCCTGGGACGACGCTCGGGTGGTGCTGCTCGCGAGACTCCTCGGGGGCGGCCGGGTGTCGGCCCACCGGCCGGTGAGCTACCGCGGAGGCCGTCAAGGTGGGGTCGCGGCCGTCACCGCGGCTGCCGCCACGATGGGGCTGAGTGTCCGAGCGCACGGCGCGGGTTTGGTGCTCAGCGCCGAGCCGGGTGCACAGCACCCGGTCCGTGAGTTCTTCGACGAGCTGGGACTGCAGGGGACCGCTGTGCCGCGAGGCCTCCCCGCAGAGGTGTTCCACCTGCCCAAGTCGCTGATCGCCCTCTTCCTGGCCCACCTGTCGGCGGAATTCGGCACCGTGGACGTCGGGTCGGGCGTTCGGTTGACCCATCCCGGGCGGCGGCTCTTGGACGACGTCGCGCTGCTCCTCCTGCGCTTCGGGATCTCCGCCGTCGTGCGTCGGGGAACGGGGCGCGGTGGGTTCCCGCACGGCTGGACGCTCGACGTGGCCGGTCGCGACGACGTTCGCCGGTTCCTGCAGGAGATCGGCATCGACGGTCGCCTCGCCGCCGAATCGGCGCAGACGCTCGCCGCCGTCGTCGATCGTCGCGAGCAGTTGGACGCGCCGGTGCGGCTGGCCGACGAGTTGTGGGCTGCCGTGACGGCGAGCAGCGCCCAGGCGGCTGCCGCGGCGCCCGACGGGGGATCTCTGGCGACGGTCGTGGACGTCCTCGACCGTGTCGACCTCGACGTCCACGCCGTCAACGACGTGCTGTGGGACGAGATCGTCGCCATCGAACCCGACGGCGAGGAACAGGTCTACGACGCCACCGTCGTCGGTGGCCACAACTTCGTCGCCAACGGCATCGCCGTCCACAACTCGATCGAGCAGGACGCCGACATGGTCATCCTGCTGCACCGCGAGGACATGTACGAGAAGGAGTCCCCGCGCGCGGGGGAGGCGGACTTCATCGTCGCCAAGCACCGCAACGGCCCCACGGACACGATCACCGTCGCGTTCCAGGGGCACTACTCGCGGTTCGTCGACATGGCGACCTGAGGGGTTTCCCTCCGCACGCCGACCACCCGGCTCCCGTCGTCCTCCTCACCCGACACGACGGGGAGGACCTCCGCGACCAACCCGTGGTCCCGAGCCCACGCGAGGGCGCGGCCGGTCTGCCCCTCGTCGAGCTCGGTGAACAACCGCCCCCGCGCGGTCAGCCGGTCGCCGGCCGCGGCGAGCACGCGGCGCAGCACGTCGAGGCCGTCCGGGCCGCCGTCGAGGGTCCGGCGGTCCTCGTGCTCGCGCATCTCCGTCGGCAGGTGCGCGATCTCCGCGCTCGGCACGTAGGGGACGTTGGCGAGCACGACGTCGCACCGCAGCCCGCGCGGCACCGCGTCGAACAGGTCGCCGGTGTGCACGTGCGCACCGGGGAGGTTCACCCGGGCGCAGGCCGTCGCCGCCGGCAGCAGGTCGGTGGCGTGGACGACGAGGCCGGGCACCCGGTCCGCGAGCGTCCCGACGAGGGCGCCCGTCCCGCAGCCCAGGTCCAGCACGGTGTCGCCCGGACGGGCGTGCGCGGCCGCGGCGTCCACGAGGGCCGCGCTGCGGTGCCGCGGGACGAAGACCCCCGGCGCGACGACCCAGCGCCGGCTGCCGAACGCGGCCCAGCCCAGGACGTCCTCGAGGCGCTCGCCGGCCACCCGCCGCGCCACCAGCGCCTCGACGTCGCCGTCGGCGGCGAGCAGGAGCTCGGCCTCGCGCTCGGCGAAGACGCTCCCGCTCGCCCGCAACCGTCGCACCACCTCGCTGTCCACCCTGCGGAGTCTGGCAGGACGCGGGGCCGCGGCCCGGAATCGACGGGATGTCCGCGCGGTTGGCACCTGCGGAAGCCACACCCTTCGAAAGGTCGCACCATGTCGCTCGCGCTCTCCGTCCTCGACCTGGCCCCCATCGCCCCGGGGCAGTCGGCCGGCGACAGCATCGCGGCGAGCGTCGCGCTCGCGCAGGCCGCGGAGGAGCACGGCTACCGCCGCGTCTGGTACGCCGAGCACCACAACATGCCCACCATCGCGTCCTCGGCGCCGGCCGTGCTCATCGCCCACGTCGGGGCGAACACGTCCACCATCCGGCTCGGTGCGGGCGGCGTCATGCTGCCCAACCACTCCCCGCTCACCATCGCCGAGCAGTTCGGCACCCTCGAGGCCATGTACCCGGGCCGGATCGACCTCGGGCTGGGCCGCGCCCCCGGTTCGGACGAGGCCACCACGTACGCGCTGCGCCGCGACCCGTCGCAGTCGGCCCAGTTCCCCGAGGACGTCCTCGAACTCCAGGCCTACCTCGCCGGGAAGTCCCGCGTCCCGGGTGTGCAGGCGACGCCGGGCGGCGGTTCGGCGGTGCCGCTGTACGTGCTCGGGTCCTCGACGTTCGGGGCGCACCTGGCGGCCCGGTTCGGCCTGCCGTACGCGTTCGCCTCGCACTTCGCCCCGCAGCAGCTGCGCGCGGCGGTCGTCTCCTACCGCAACGAGTTCCAGCCGTCGGACCAGCTGGCCGAACCCCACGTCATCGCGGGGGTGAACGTCGTCGCCGCGGACACGACCGCCGAGGCGCGGGAGTCGTTCGCGCAGGTGCAGCGGCGTTTCGCGACGTCCCTGTTCGGCCGCGGCCGCACGTTCACCGAGGCCGAGGTCGACATCCTCATGGAGACCGCCGCGGGCCAGCACGTGCAGCAGATGCAGCACTACTCCGCGGTCGGCACCCCGGCGGAGGTCCGTGAGTACCTGCAGGACTTCGCCCGCGAGGCGGGGGCCGACGAGCTCATCGTCGCCCACCAGGCCCTCTCCACCCCGGCCCGCCTGCGGTCGGTGCAGCTGACGGCCGAGGCGTTCGAGGGCGCCACGGTCTGAGCGGTCAGCGGGCGGGACCGAGCCGGGCGTGCACCCGCGCCACCGCGGCGCGCAGGAAGGGTTCGCGCTCGGCCCGGGCCCGGAGTTCGACCGCCGGAGCCCCGCGGTGGCGGACGTGCAGGTCGCGCAACCGCTCGGCGAACGGCACGCGCCGGCCGTCCGGGGTCGTCGTCATGTCGCAGTACAGCAGCGCGTCGGCGACGGGCCCGCCCTCGTCGGGGTAGACGTCGAGCAGGTCCTCCAGGCCGCGCGCCCGGGCGAGGAACCGGGCGCCGCTGTGGTGCGCGACGAGGCCCACGACCCGCAGCGGCCAGCCGAGGCCCTTGAGGTGGTCGGCGCCGTCGAGAGGGTGGAACCCCGTGCGCTGCAGCGCGGGGGCGTACCCGACGTCGTGCAGGACGACGGCGGCGACGAGCAGGTCGCGGTCCTCTTCGGGCACGGTGCGGGCGATCTCCGCGGCCGTGCGCGCCGCCGTGGTGACGTGCATCCACCGCTGGTCGACGTCCGCGAGGAGCTCGCGGGCCAGCGCCAGCGCGTCCTCGGTGCTCGTCTCGTCCATCATCCCGACTCCCCGCTGCTGGAGACTCCGTCGTCACCTGTGGTCGAGCCGTCACGATGGCACGTCCGCAGGTTCCTGCCAACAGTCGGTTGAACGTCGTAGGTCCTGGTGAGTTCCCGGCCCAGGCGGGCCAGTTCCCTGCGGACGGAGTCCGGGGCCAGGACCTCCAGGTCACCGCCCCAGCCCGCGAGCGTGCGGGCGAGGTCGAGCGCGGTGGGAGCCGCGAGCCGGCACCGGACCCGGCCGTCACCCGCGCCGTCGACGTCAGTGCGGACGTCGGTGCAGTGCCTCCCGAACTGCCGGCGCAGCACGGGCAGGAAGCGCTGCGCCACGACGACGGTCGCGGACGTGGTCGACCGCCGCCGTTCCACCTCGTCCACGACGCGGTCCCACTCGCGGGCCAGGTCGAAGTCCGCGGGGACCTCGAAGGTCTCGGTCAGCTCCTGCAGGCCCTCGACGCGGTCGACGCGGAACGTGCGGCGGCCGGTGGGGCCGTCGGCCAGCAGGTACCAGACCTCGTCCTTGGCGACGAGGCCGAGGGGCTCGACCACCCGCCGGCTCCGACCGCGCCGGGAGGCGTACGCGAGCTCGACCCGGTGGCGGGTGACCACGCTGCGCTGCAGGCGGTCCACGAGCTCCGGGCGGTCCTCGGGGACGTCGCCCCAGGCCCCGGGATCCACGACGACGGCCTGGGCCGCGGCCTCCGCCTCGGCGCGGAAGGTTCCCGGCAGGGCGCGGACGAGCTTGCGCAGCGCCGTGCGGGTCGCCGGGTCGCCCGCCGCGGGTCCGGCCACGAGGAGGAGGGCGTGCGCCTCGTCGCGGGTCAGCCCGGACAGGTCGGTGCGGGCCCCGCCGACGAGCGACCAGCCACCGCCGCGCCCCGGCTGTGGGTAGACGGGTACCCCCGCGGTGGACAGGGCCTCCAGGTCGCGGCGGGCCGTCGCGAGGGAGACCTCGAGCTCGGTGGCCACCTCGGCGGCCGTCACCCGCCCCCGGCTCTGCAGCAGCAGGAGGACGGCCACGAGGCGGTCGGCGCGCACAGGACGAGAGTGCCAGCAGAAGTGCTCAGGAGGTGAGCACTTCTGCCGGGAGCGTGGACCGCGACGGACACCGGACGAGCGAGGAGCGCGTGATGTTGCGAGGGATGTCGACCGTGGCGCTGCTGGCCGAGGACTTCGAGGGCGCCAAGCGCTGGTACGCCGATCTGCTGGGGTTCGCCCCGTACTTCGACCAGCCCTGGTACGCCGAGTTCCGCGTCGGGGACCACCAGCAGGAGCTGGGCATCCTCAACGCGCAGTTCGCCGCCGACCTCGGCGGCGTGCCGGCCGTCGACCGCCCCGGCGGGGTGGTCCTGTACTGGCACGTCGACGACCTCGACGCCGCGCTGGCCCGGACGCTGGAACTGGGGGCGGTCCTGTTCCAGCCGGTGCGGGAGTTCGGTGAGGGGTTCACGGGGGCGTGCGTCGTGGACCCGTTCGGGAACCTCCTGGGGTTGATGCACAACGTGCACTACCTCGACGTTCTAGAGCGCAACGTCTCGGCGGGCTGAGAGGTCAGCGACCGACGGGGCGGACGAAGTGCGGGCCCGTCGGCCGCCGGCGTCCCGCCGTCGCGACGGTGAACCGCACGACGTCGCTGCGGTACCGGTCGTCGCCGGCCTCGAACACCCGGCCGTCCGCGCCGTAGGAGAACCGCCGCAGCCGCAGGACGGGAGTTCCCGCGTCGACGTCGAGCAGGCGGGCGTCGTCCTCGTCGGCCGCGACGGCGTCGATCTCGTGGTCCACGTCGCCGACGTCGTACCCGTGCGACTGCAGCACCTCGGTGATCGAGACCGCGTCGAGGTCCTCCCCGAGCAGCAGGCGTCCGACCTCCTCGACGTAGGTGAGGCGTTCGAGCATCGTCGGGCGGTCGTCCAGCGTCCGCAGGCGCAGGACGTCGACGACGCGGTCACCCGGTTCCACGCCGAGCAGGTGGGCACGGTCGGCGTCGGCCCGGTGCAGCGTCACCGACTGCGTGCGGGCCCCGGGCCGGGCGCCGATCTCCCGGGCCCAGCGCGTGAACGGGACCGAGGTGTCGACGGGCTGACGCGCGGGGCGCGTGACGACGCGGCTCGGGCGGCCCCGCGTCGACTCCACCAGGCCCTCCGCGCGCAGCGCGGCCAGCGCGTTGCGGACCGGCCCCCGCGACGTGCGCCACCGGGCGGCCAGCTCGCCCTCGGTGGGGACGTCGTCGCCCGGGCGCAGGTCCCCGGACGCGATGCGCTCCCGCAGGTCGTCGGCGATCTGCTGGTAGACGCTCACCGCGGCACCGTACCGACGCCCCGGGTGAGGTGTACATCTGGTTCCTCGTCTGCTTGAGTTGGGTAGACAGCTTGGGGAGGTGCTGGTGACGGACCACAGCGACGTCGTCGTGGTCGGGGCGGGGATCGTGGGGCTCGGCGTCGCGGACGCCGCCCGGCGCCGGGGGCTGTCGGTGACGGTCCTGGACCGCTCGCCCGCGGCCGCCGGGGCGACCGTCCGCAACTTCGGGCACGTCTGCCTCACCCCTCAGACGGGTCGCGCCTGGGAGTACGGCAGCGTCGCCCGCGAACGGTGGCTCCAACTCGGCCACGACGCGGGGTTCCGCGTCCGCCAGGACGGCACGTGGGTCGTCGCGCGCCACCCCGACGAACTCGCGCTGCTCTCCGCAGCCGCGGACCAGGCCCCGGACGGAACCCCCGTGCACCTGCTCGACGCCGACGAGTTCACCGCCCGTGTCCCCGTCGCCCGGGCCGTCGGCGGCGCGCACCTGCCCGCCGACCTCCAGGTCGATCCCCGCCGGGCCGCCGCGGCGCTCGCGGCCCACCTCGAACGACGGGGCGTCCGGTTCCGCTGGCGCACCCCCGCCCTCGGGGTCGAGGAGGGCCGGGTCGTCACCGGTCGCGGAACCCTCACCGCCGGCCTCGTCGTGGTCGCCGTGAACCACGACCTCGACCACCTGCTGCCCGGACTGGCGGAGGCGGCGGACGTGCAGCGCTGCGCGCTCGACATGCTCCGCGTCGACGCCGCTCTGCCGGCGCCGTTGCCCGGGCCACTGCTCACGGGGTGGTCCCTCGTGCGGTACCGCGCGTTCGCGGACCTGCCGGAGGCCGTCGCCGTCCGGGACCGCCTGCACGCCGAGCACCCGCGGTGGGCGGCGTTCGACGTCAACCAGATGTGCACGCAGCAGCCCGACGGGTCGCTGCTCGTCGGGGACACCCACCGGCGGGGGGCCGGGGTCGACCCGTTCCTGTCCGAGGAGGCGCACGAGCTGCTGCTCGACGGCGCCGCCGACCTGTTCGGCGTCCCCCGTCCGCGCGTCCTCGAACGCTGGCAGGGCGTCTACGCCAGCGGTCCCGAGGAGTTCCTGCTCGCCCGTCCCGCTCCTGGTGTCGTCGTCGCGACGGTGACGACGGGCATCGGCATGACCACCGGTCTCGGCTTCGCCGAGCACGCCGTCCAGTCCGCTCTCCAGGGAGAAGGCCCGTGACCCGCACCGAACTCCTCGTCCTCGACCTGGCCGGCACCACCGTGCAGGACGACGGTGTCGTGGAACGCGCCTTCGCCCTCGCCCACGAGCGCACGGGCATCGCCCGGGGGATGCCGTGGCCGCAGGCGCTCGCCCACGTCCGCGCGACGATGGGTCAGTCCAAGCTCGACGTGTTCACCCACCTCGGTGGGGGCGACGTCGCGGCCGCGGCCCGGGCGGCCACCGCCTTCGAGGACGCGTACGCGGAACTCGTCGCGGCCGACGGGGTGCAGGAGGTCTCCGGCGCGACGCAGTTCCTGCGCGACGTCGCCGGGCGGGGGATCCGCGTCGTGCTGACGACGGGTTTCGCCCCCGCCACCCGGGACGTCCTGGTCGATGCCCTCGGCTGGCGCGACCTCGTGGACGGAGCCCTCTCGCCCGCCGACGTCGGTCGCGGCCGGCCCGCGCCGGACCTGGTGCTGGCCGCCGCCCTGCGGACGCAGGTGTCGGCGATCTCCGCCGTCGCGGCCGCCGGCGACACCGTCAGCGACGTGCGGTCAGGGCTGAACGCAGGGGCGGGTCTCGTGGTCGGCGTCCTCACCGGCGCCCACGACCGGCCCGCTCTGGAGGAGGCCGGGGCGCACCTCGTGCTGCCCGACGTCACCGCTCTGCTCGGGCACCTGTGAGGATCGGACCGTGCCCGCGATCGCTCCCCACGCCCTGACGATCCCCGCCTCGCCGATCCGCCGGATCTACGACCTGGCCCGGGGCCTCGACGACGTCGTCCTGCTGAACGTCGGGGAACCCGACCTGCCCGTGGCGCCGCACGTCCTCGCGGCCGGCGCCCGGGCCTGGGAGGACGACGTCACCGACTACACCCCGAACGGGGGGATCCCCGCGCTGCGGGCGGCGATCGCGGCGAAGCTGGCCCGCGAGAACGACCTGCACGTCGACCCCGAGCAGGTGTGGGTCACCGCGGGCGGGATGCAGGCGCTGCACCAGGTCCTGTCCCTGACGCTGGGGGCCGGTGACGAGGTGCTCGTCCCGGACCCGGGGTACGTGAACTTCTCGATGACGGCCCGGCACGTGGGGGCCGTGCCCGTCCCGTACCGCCTCGACCCCGACGACGGTTTCCGCCCGGACCTCGCCGCGCTCGAGGCCGCCGTCTCACCCCGGACGCGGGTGCTGCTCGTGAACTCGCCGTCGAACCCGCTGGGGACGGTGTACCCCGCGCCCGTCGTGGCGGAACTGGTGGAGTTCGCTCGGCGGCACGACCTGTGGGTCGTCTCGGACGAGGTGTACGAACGGTTCACGTTCGGCGTCCCGCACGTCTCGACCGCGTCGCTCGACCCGGACGGCCGGGTGCTGTCGGTGTTCTCGTTCTCCAAGACGTACGCGCTGACGGGTGCCCGGGTCGGCTGGTTCGTCGCGCCGCTGGACTGGGCGCCGATGCTGCGCACCGCGCAGGAGGCCGTCGTCAGCTGCGTCAACGCCCCCGCCCAGCACGCCGCCCTCGCCGCTCTGACCGGCGACCAGCAGGTCGTCACCGACGCCCGCGAGCACTACCGCGCGAACATCGATGCGGTCTGCGAGGTGCTGTCCGGCAACGGGATCCGGTTCCAGCGACCGCAGGGATCGTTCTACCTCTGGGTCGACGTGTCCCACGTGTCCGGCGGCGACGTCGCCGGCTGGTGCGAGCGGTTCCTCGTCGAACGTCGCGTCGCGGTCGCGCCGGGGTCGGCGTTCGGTACCGGCGGGGAGGGGTGGATCCGGTTGTCCCTGGCCGGGACCCGCGATGACGTGCTGCGGGGTTCGTCGCGGATCCCGGCTCCCTAGGGAGTTCTCACCAGGCGTAGGCCTCGGGGGCCGGCTTGCTGCCGTGGGGGAACGGCGCGGGGAACAGCTCGTCGAGCCGGTCGAGCGCGGCCTGGTCGAGCTGCAGTTCCAGCGACCGCAGCGACCCGGTGAGCTGCTGCTCGGTGCGAGGCCCGATGATCGGTGCCGTCACGGCCGGCCGGGTGAGCAGCCAGGCGATGCCGACGTCCGCGGGGTCCGCCCCGAGTTCCCGGCAGAACTCCTCGTAGGCCTCGATCGCCGCCCGGTTCGCCGCGAGCCCGTCGGTGTTCGACGTGCCGCGCCCCTCGTCGCCGCTGGCCTGCTTGGCCAGGACCCCGCCGAGCAGGCCGCCCGCGAGCGGCGACCACGGGATGACGCCGAGCCCGTAGTGCTCCGCCGCCGGCAGGACCTCGAGTTCCACCCAGCGCGACATGAGGTTGTAGAGCGACTGCTCGCTGACGAGGCCGACGATCCCGCGCTCGGCGGCGCTGGCCTGCGCGGCGGCGAGGTGCCACCCGGCGAAGTTCGAGGAACCGGCGTAGAGGATCTTGCCCTGCTGGCGCAGGACGGACATGCCCTCCCAGATCTCCTCCCACGGCGTCGCCCGGTCGACGTGGTGCATCTGGTAGAGGTCGATGTGGTCGGTCTGCAGGCGCTTCAGCGACGCGTCGCAGGCCTGGCGGATGTTGTAGGCGGACAGCTTCCCGTCGTTGGGCCAGTCGGTCATGTCGCCGTAGAGCTTGGTGGCCAGGACGGTCTTCTCGCGGCGGCCGCCGCCCTGGGCGAACCAGCGGCCGACGATCTCCTCCGTCTCGCCCTTGTGGCTGCCGTAGCCGTTCGCGGTGTCGAAGAAGTTGATGCCGTGCTCGTGCGCGGCGTCCATCACGGTGTGGCTGTCGGCCTCGCTCGTGCGGGGGCCGAAGTTCATGGTGCCGAGGCACAGCGGCGAGACGCGCAGACCTGTGCGGCCGAGGTGGCGGTACTCCATGCCGGAACCCTACGCGCGGGGTGGGGGACCGGCGCGGTCGATCTGTCGCCCCGCCCGGCGGGTGCACGCTCGGCATGATGGGCGGGTGCGCATCCTGCTCGTGGACGACGAGGTGACCCTGGCGACGACGCTCGCCGCGGGCCTGACCGGTGCCGGGTTCGCGGTGGAGCTCGCCCACGACGGGCTCACGGGCCTGCAGCGGGCGCAGGAGGGGACGTTCGACGTCCTCGTGCTCGACATCATGCTGCCGGGCCTGAACGGGTACGAGGTCTGCCGCACCCTGCGCAGCCGGCAGGTCTGGACGCCCGTGCTCGTGCTCACCGCCAAGGACGGGGAGTACGACGAGACCGACGCCTTCGACCTCGGCGCCGACGACTACCTGCGCAAACCGTTCTCCTTCGAGGTCCTGGTCGCCCGGCTGCGCGCGCTCGTCCGCCGTGGGGCCCCGGAACGTCCGGCCGTGCTCGACGCGGGGCGGCTGACGCTGGACCCGGCGCAGCAGCGCGTCCACCTCGACGGGGCCGAGGTGCGCCTGACGGCGCGGGAGTTCCAGGTGCTGCAGCACTTCATGCGCCACCCCGGCGACGTGCTGACGAAGACGAACGTCCTGCAGAACGTCTGGGACGAGTTCTACGAGGGCGACGACAACACCGTCGAGGTGTACGTCGGGTACCTGCGCCGCAAGCTCGGCCGGGAGTTCTTCGAGACCGTCCGCGGGGCCGGGTACCGGTTCCTCCCGGCGCCCCCGACCTGACATCGTGGGTCCGGACTGATCCCGGGGACGGCCCCGGGGCGAGGGCTGGAGGTCGCAGTGGGTCAGGACGGGGACGTCGACGTCACGGCACGGGGGTTCCTCTTCGACTGCGACGGAGTCCTCGTCGACTCCGACGCCAGCGTCCACGCGGCGTGGAGCCGCTGGGCGGTCGAGCACGGCTTCGAGCCCGACGGCGTCTACGCCCAGGTCCACGGCCGGCGCGCGGCCGACACGGTCGCCCTCCTCGTCCCGGACGCGGCCCGGCAGGCGGAGTCGTTGCATCGCATCAACGTCCTGGAGCTCGAAGCGGCCGGTGAGGTGCCGCCCGTGCCGGGTGCGCCGGAGCTCGTCGCCGCCGTGCCTCCGGGCGCGTGGGCCGCGGTGACCTCCGGGACGCGTCCGCTGGCCCGCGCCCGGCTGCAGGCCGCCGGTCTGCCGCTGCCCGACGTCATGGTCACCGCGGACGACGTGAGCGCGGGCAAACCCGCGCCCGAGGGGTACCTCGCGGCCGCCGCCGCCCTGGGCGTGCCGCCCGCCGACTGCGTCGTCCTCGAGGACGCCGTCGCGGGAGTGCTCGCCGCGCGGGCCGCCGGGGTGGGCGCCGTCATCGGTGTGGGCGAACGGGCGCTGGCCACCGACGCGGACGTCGTCGTCACCGACCTGCGCGCCCTGACCGTGGTGGACGGCGGCCTCCGGGTCGCGGGCAGCAGGCTCCGGTGACCGGCAAGCCCGTGGTGCTGCTGCGGCCCGCGCCGCAGCGGCGCGACCGCATCTTCACTCCGGACACCCTGCGGCGGCTGCACGACCTCTTCGACGTCGTCGACCTCGAGGACGACCCGTCGCCGGGGGCCGTGGACCGTGCCCTGCCCGACGCGTTCGCGATCGTGGGTCAGCCCGACCTGCCGGCCGAGCGCCTGCGCGGAGCCGAGCGCCTGAAGGCGATCGTCAACGTCGAAGGCAACTTCTTCCCCAACGTCGACTACGCCACCGCCTTCGCCCAGGGGGTGCGGGTCCTGGGTTGCGGGACCGCGTACTCCCAGGCCGTCGCCGAGTACGCCCTCGGGCTCGCGCTGGACCTGGCCCGCGGCATCACCCGCGGCGACCGGGCCGTGCGCGCGGGCACCGAGGAGTACACGGCCGCGGGGAACCTCGACGCGGTCCTGCTCCGGCGGGCCCGCGTCGGGATGGTCGGGTTCGGGAACCTCGGCCGTGCCCTGCGGCCGCTGCTGGCCCCGTTCGAGACCGCCGTGCGGGTCTACGACCCGTGGCTGCCCGCGGCGGTCCTGCAGGACGCGGGCGTCGTGCCTTCCAGCCTGGAGGACACGCTCTCCGACAGCGACTTCGTGTTCGTCCTGGCCACCGCGACGGCCGAGAACGCGCACTTCCTCGACGGGTCCGCCCTGGACCTCCTGCGCCCCGGCGCGCGGCTCGTGCTCGTCAGCCGGGCGAACGTGGTGGACTACGCCGCCCTGCACGAGCGGCTGGCGCAGGGGCGGTTCCTCGCCGCGATCGACGTCTGGCCCGAGGAACCCATCCCCGCCGAGGACCCGTTCCGGACCCTGGAGACCGCCGTCCTGTCCGCCCACCGGGCCGGCGGCATCCCGCAGGCCTTCACCTCGATCGGCGACATGGTCTGCGACGACCTCGAGCTGATGAGCCGGGGCCTGCCGCCCGTCCGGTTGCAGGTCGCGGCCCCGGAACTCGTCACGCGGTACCGCAACAAGCCCGTGGGCTGACCGTCAGTCCGGGGGCAGGGGGGCCAGCGGCAGTTCCACCCGGAAGCTCGTCCCCGGCGCCCCGCCCTCGGGGTCCTCGACGCGCACCGACCCGCCGTGCGCGGTGACGACGTCGCGGACGACGGCCAGCCCGAGCCCGCTGCCGCCCGCGTCCCGCGCCCGGCTCTCGTCGAGCCGCACGAAACGGTCGAAGATCCGCTCCCGGTCGGCGACGGGTACCGGGGCGCCGTCGTTCGTCACGACGAGGACCGCCCGGGACCCGTTGCGGCGCAGCTCGACCGCGACCGACGAGTGCGCGTGCCGGACCGCGTTGTCGACGAGGTTGCGGAGCACCCGCGCCAGCGCCGACGCGTCGCCGAGGACCCGCGCCGGTTCGCGGTGGAGGGCCACGTCCAGACCCGTCGTGCCGCGCAACCTGCGGTGCTCGTCCGTCACGAGGTCGTCGAGGTCGACCTCCTCCCGCTCCGGTTCGGCGACGGTCCCTGCCCGGCCGCGTTCGTCGAGCCGGGCCAGCAGCAGGAGGTCCGAGACCAGCCGGTCCAGCCGCTGCGCCTCACCCCGCACCAGCCGGGCCAGGTCGGCCGGGTCGGTGCGTTCCGGTTGCGTCAGTGCGATGTCGGCGGCCGCGCGCAGCGTCGCGACGGGACTGCGCAGCTCGTGGCTGGCGTCGGAGACGAACTGCCGCCGCACCGCCTCCCCGCCCTCCAACCGGTCGAGCATCGCGTTCATCGTCGTCGCGAGCCGGGCCACCTCGTCCTGCCCCGGCGGGCGCGGCACCCGCTCGGACAGGTCGCGGTGGCTGATGCCCTCCACCGTGCGTCGGATGCGCGTGACCGGACGCAGCGCCCGCCCCACGAACACGTACGTCGCGAACCCCACCGCGAGCAGCAGCAGCGGACCCGCCACGGCCAACCCGGCGGCCGCGGCGTGCAGCGTGTCCTCCCCGGTGCCGAGGGACTGCGCCACGAACACCGTCGACCGCCGGCCGTCGACCTGCCCCGACAGGCTCGTCACGAGGTATGCGTCGTCGTCGAACGGCAGCCGGACCTTCTCGTGGCCCGTCCCGGTCGGCACGGTCGCCGGGTCCAGCAGCGGTGCGGCCCCCCGCAGGTCCGCGCTGGAGGCGACCACGTTCCCGTCGGCGTCCAGCAGTTGCACCGCGGCGCGTCGGCGGGCCGCCGCGTCGATCGCCGCCTGCAGGTCCTCGCGGTCCACCCCGGCCAGCGCCTGGACGGACTGCGCCGTGGCGAGGTTCGACGCCTCCAGCGACTGGCGCAGGTCGTCGCGCAGCAGGAGCAGCAGCAGCCCGCCGGCGGCCAGCACGACGAGGGCCTGCACGAGCACCGCGGCCACCGTCGACCTCACCTGGACGCCCGCACCGCGCCACCGGGTCACCACCCGGTCGCGCATCCGTTCGAGGTTCCCGCTCCGCACCCGCCCAGCATCGACCCTCCACCGGATCGGCACGCCGGTTCAGCTGACGTTCAGCCGACGACTGCCACAGTGTCCGCGTGGGTTCCGCTGTGCACGAGTTCCTCTCGGCCCTGCTCGGGGTGCCGGGCGGCTGGTTGCTGGCCGTCGTGGGCGCGCTCGTCTTCGTCGAGGACGCGCTGTTCGTCGGGTTCGTCGTCCCGGGCGAGACCGCGGCGGTCGTCGCCGGCGCGGCCGCCAGCCTCGGACGTGCCCCGCTCACGACGACCCTGCTCGTGGTGGCCGCCGCGGCCGTGGCCGGCGACTCCGTCGGCTACCTCGTGGGCCGCCGCTACGGCGACCGCCTCCTGTCCCTCCGGCCCCTGCGCCGGCACGCCGCAGCCCTGGACAAGGGGCGCCGGCTCGTCCGCGACCGTGGCGGCGTCGCGGTGTTCCTCGGCCGCTTCACCGCGTTCCTGCGGGCGGTGACGCCGGCGCTCGCGGGTGCCTCCCGGATGCCGTACCGCCGTTTCGCGGTGTGGAACGTCGTCGGGGGACTGGTGTGGTCGGCGGCCGCCGTGCTCGTCGGCTGGACCGCGGGGACGTCGTACGCGAGCGCCGCGCACACCCTGGGACAGGGCAGCGCCGTCGTCGTGGCGGTCGTCGTGGGTGCGGCGCTCGCGGTCCTGCTCGTCCGTCGCCGGCGCGCCCGGTCACCGCGGAACTCCTGAGACGTCCACCGGAAGGAACGGGGAAGCACGTGCAGTTGTGGCAGGCCGTCGTGCTCGGGATCGTGGAGGGGCTCACCGAGTTCCTCCCGGTCTCCAGCACCGGGCACCTCACCATCGTCGAGAAGCTGCTGGGCCTGCGCGTCGACGACGCCGGCACCACCGCGTTCACCGCGATCATCCAGTTCGGGGCGATCATCGCCGTCATCGGGTTCTTCCGGCGTGACATCGTCCGGCTCCTCCTGGCGTGGGTGGGCGGCCTGCGGAACTCCGCCGACCGGGGGACGGACTACCGCCTCGCCTGGTGCGTGGTCGTCGGGTCGGTGCCGGTGGGCCTGGTCGGGTTCCTCGCCAAGGACGTCGTGGCCGGGCCGTTGCGGTCGCTGTGGGTCGTGGCGTTCGCCCTCATCGGGTGGAGCGTCGTCATGGTGGCGGCGGAGGCGTACGCCGCCCGGCGGGCGCACCAGCGCGGAGAGGGTGCCGTCACCCTCAAGGACGCGCTCACCATCGGTGTCGTGCAGTGCCTCTCGCTCGTGCCGGGCGTGTCCCGTTCCGGGGCGACGATCAGCGCCGGGTTGTTCCGCGGACTCGACCGCGTCACCGCCACGCGGTTGTCGTTCTTCATGTCCATCCCCGCGCTGACCGCCGCCGGCCTCTACGAGGGGGTCTCGGCCGGGAACGACGTCTCCCGCACGGTCGGCTGGGGGGCCACGGCCGTCGGCACCCTCGTGAGCCTCGTCGTGGCCTACGCCTCGATCGCCTGGTTGCTGCGGTTCGTGGCCCACCACCGGATCAGCGTCTTCGCCGGGTACCGCGTCGGTCTGGGCGTGGTGCTGCTGGCGCTGCTGGGGACCGGGACGCTGTCCGCCGTCTGACCGGCGGGCACCCACCCGCGGTCCAGCCCGTCCCCAGCCGGACCTGGTGCGCTGGGGTCGTGACCCAACTGCAGGAACCCCCGGTGCTCGACGCCCCGCCCGCCCCGCGGCGGCGGCGGCGCGGGCGCTGGGTCGCCGTGTGCGTCCTGTGCGTCCTGGCCGTCCCGGGGGTCTCGTTCGGCCGGGCGATGGTCGCTCCCGGCGCCGCACCGGCCTCCGTGCGGGCGGTGGAGTGGGTCCGCGACCACGGCGGCGCGCACCTCGTCGACCTCGCCGAGAACTGGTGGTTCTCCCGCCACGTCCCCCACGGAGCGGTCCCCGCCGTCCGCGGCCCCGAGGTGCCTGCCGGGACGCCGGGTGCCCCTCCCGTCGTCCGGGGGGCCGTCACGGAGTCCCCCGCCGAAGGGCACTGGACCGCCGGCCGCCTCGGCTCCGACGGACTGCCCGCGCTCTACTCGACGTGGTTCCGGCCGGACGCCTCCGATCCCGGTGTGGTCGCCGCGGCCGCGTGGATCCGCGCGGGCAGCTACCGGGCGCACCTCGTCGCGGGGACGAAGGAACCGGACACGGGCTCCTGGCCGGGGGACGCGCGGGTCGCGCCCGGCGACGTGCCGAACCTGCTCGCGACCTTCAACGCGGGTTTCACGTTCCACGACACCCCGGGCGGGTTCTTCGAGGACGGGCGGTCCAGCCGTTCCCTCGTCGACGGTCTGGCCACGGCCACCATCAGCGGTTCGGGCGCGCTGCAGGTGGGGTTGCTGGGGGCGGACGTCTCCCTCGCCGGCGGGACCACGCAGGCCCGGCAGAACCTGCACCTCGTCGTCGCCGACGGCGCGCCCGTGGCGGGACTGGCCGCCAACGGGTCCGGCCGGTGGGGGACGGCCCACAACCAGGGCCAGTACACGTGGCGGTCGGGTCTGGGCGTCGACGCCGCCGGTGACCTCGTCTACGTGGCGGGGAACGGGCTCGACCTCGTGCACCTCGCCGACGCCCTCGTCGAGGCCGGAGCGGTCCGCGGCATGGAACTCGACATGCACAGCGGCATGGTGTCGTTCTCGAGCTGGGTCCCCGCGCCGGCGGGATCGAAGGAACCGGTGGAACCGGCGAAGCTGCTGCCGGACATGACGCGGGAGGCGGACCGGTACCTCGCCCCCGACCAGCGTGACTTCTTCTACCTCACCGTCGACTGACCGTCCCGGCGTCGCAGGAGCAGCACGAGGCAACCGAGGACCTGCGCGGCCGTGAGGGTCGAGACGGCGGCGAGCGCGACGCCGCCGGACGGGCCCGGGAGCCCGAGCGCCGTGGTGTGGGAGGCGTGGCCGGCCGGGGTCACCAGACCCGGCGACACGGTGGCCGGCGTCGCCAGCAGCGCCGCATGGGCCAGGAGCACCGCACCGCCCACGGCGGCCACGACCGCCCAGGTCCGCGGGGAGGGGGCCCGCCACAGGTGGCCCGCGCAGGGCAGGCAGACGAGCGACATCACGAGCAGCGCGCCGGCCAGCGGCAGCGACGATCCCGCGTGGGCGACGGCGAGCGGAACGTGCAGGACGGCGGCCGCCGCGCCGGCCACCGCGACGCCCCGGGAGACGCGCAGTTCCCGGGACGCCGCGGTGCGGGCCGTGCTCACGCGCCGCAGCACCCGCCCGCCGGGGCGTCGTGGCTGCTGCGGGCCACCGGAACTCCCAGCGCGGGGTTGCGGTCGAAGAACCCGACGGGCTTGAGGGTGAACCCCGCGTAGTCCACCGGCATGACCGGCCAGTCCTCGGGCCGGGGGAAGTGCGTCAGCCCGAACGTGTGCCACAGCACGAGGTCCTGGCCGTCGAGGTCCCGGTCCCCGGCGACGAACGCGGGCAGTCCGGCGCCACCGGGGTTCTGGTTGACGAAGTCCCCCGCGGGGTAGCGCTCCTCGCTGTCGTACTGCGTCACCCACAGGTGCTTCGTCCCGAACGTCGCCCGGTCGTGCACCACCGACGTGTCGTCGGCCAGCAGCAGCGGCTGGTGCTCGGGGTGCAGCGCGTACCCCGTCGGCTGCCCGAGGGAGTTGGTCTTCTCCGTGTTCAGGACGTGCCACACCCGGCCGGTCGCCCCGTTCGCCTCCCGCTGGGCCACGGCTTCGCTCGTCAGCCGGGTGGCCTTCCGCGCGAAGGCGTTGCCCCACGGGTTGCCCTCCCCGCGCGGGACCCGGACGGCGTCGACCTCCTCGACCGCGTTGCTCAGCCCGTCGACCATCATGTCCAGCCGCGCCGAGAACAGGTGCTGGTGGAAGGGCGCCGCCAGGCCCGGGGCGATCTCGGTGGAGAACTCCAGACCGCCCTCGGGGTGGGCCGCCGTGAAGACGACCCCGGTGGCCTTGGCCTCCAGCTCGATCGTCCCGTCGAGGTAGAGGTACCAGTAGAACCCGTAGTCGTAGTTCCCGATCGTGGTGAAGAACGAGATGACGAGGCGGCGCTGGCGGCGCGTCTCGTCCATCCCGTTGAACATGTCGGAGTGCTTCCAGAGCACCCCGTAGTCCTCCTCGTGCAGGCAGATCGCGTTCTGCACGGTCTTGGGGTGACCGGTCTCGTCGGCCAGGACGGCGTCGAAGTAGTGGATCTCGCCGAGGCAGTCGCAGCCCAGGGCGAGCGAGTTCACGAAGCGGCCGAACAGGTACTCACCGGTGTCGAAGTAGTTCTGCCAGAACCGCACGGGGGAGGGGTCGGCATAGGGGACGACCATCTCGGCGACGGACGCCCGGTAGACGACGTCGCGCTGGACGCTCGGGTCCGGCCCGGTGTGGTCGGCCACGGAGAGCTGGTGCAGCGTCAGCCCCTCGCGGGCGTCGAAACCGACGCGGAACCGCCAGCCCTGCCAGCTGACGACGTCGCCGTCGACGGAGAAGCTGGGCCCTTCCGGTTGGGTGATGGCGATGGGCTTGAGGTCGGTGCGTTCGGCCTGGGCGTGCGGCGCCTCGTCCCAGTTCCCGCTCTGGCGGGGGATCTCGAAGCGCTGGTGGTCCAGGACGTGCAGGACGCGACCGGCCGACAGGTCCACGAAGGCGACGATCCCGTCGACGGGGTGCGCCCACGGCAGCGCCGACGGGTCGGGCTGGGCGAAGGCGAAGACGCGCAGGATGCGGGCCGCGCCGGGGTCGGTGGCCGGGATGTCGTCGTAGTGGCCGGCGGACAGCGGGACCGTCACGACGTCCTCCGGCGCCAGCCCCCGGGAGGCGAGCGTGGACACCCACCGCTCGTCGGCCCGCAGGACCGGGTCGATCGCGGCGAACTCCTCCTCCAAGATCGGCAGGTGTCCCTCGACGGCCCCGTCGACCGTGCGGTCGGAGACGATCCCGCGCTGCGAGAGGGAGAGCCGCACGTCGCGGCCGACGCCCGTGGCGGTGTCCAGCAGCAGCGCGCGGACGGTCCGCTCGACCGGGTCGCCGGGGGTGAACGCGAGGACGGCGGCCTTCGGGGGTTCCAGCAGCCCGAGGTAGGCGAACCGCGTCGTGGGCGTGAGCGTGGGGCCCAGGAGTTCGCGCGCCGCGTCGACCTCGGCCGCGGTGAGGCGGTCGAGCGGGTGGGTGGGAACGGTGGTGACGAGCAGGTCGGTGGTGGGTGTCTCGAGCAGGCTCATGCGATGTCCTCGCTGTCCGGTGCGGTGTGCGGGGTGGAGCGGACCTGGTGCGGGACCGCGGGTTCGGCGGCGTCGAGCTGCGCTTCGAAGGCGGCCACGGCCAGCGGGTCCGCGCCGGGCTTCAGGACGCCGACCAGCGGCCCGACGAGGTAGGAGGCCACGATGAGGACGAGGAAGACCGCGCCGACGGTCCAGCCGCCGACGAGCAGTCCGAAGTTCGCGGCCGTCAGGTAGGCCGCCACCAGCAGCCCGACGACGCCGATGACGGGTGCGACCTTCGTGTTCCAGACCCGGGCGTCGACGCGGGTGCGGGCGAAGAACACGAGCACCGCGATGCAGGTCAGCAGCATGAGGAGGATGAACCCGAGCGTCGCGATGCCCGACATCCAGGTGTAGACCTGCAGGACCGGGTCGAGCCCGGCGGCGACGAAGGCGACCACGAGCGCGACCGAGGCGCCGGTCTGCAGGAGCGACGCGGTGTGCGGCGAGTGGTGCCGCGCGTGCGAACGACCCCAGAACCGCGGCAGCACCCCGGTGTTCGCCATCGAGAACACGTACCGGTTGACGACGTTGTGGAACGACAGGACGCAGGCGAACAGGCTGGTCAGCAGCAACGCCTGGACGACGTCCCCGGCCGCGACGCCGACGAAGTCCGACGCGGTCTGCACGACCATGCCCTCGGGGTCGGCCGCGGCCTCGGTGACGGCCCCGGTGTCGCCCCAGGCCGAGACGACCGACCAGGCCGAGAGCGTGTAGAAGACGCCGATGACGGCGAGCGAGGCGTACGTCGCGCGCGGGATCGTCCGGTCCGGGTCGCGCGCCTCGTCGCGGAACACCGCCGTGCACTCGAACCCGATGAACCCGGCGAGCGCGAACATCAGCCCGATGCCGGGTGCGCCGGCGGCGATCCCCGAGGGCGTCAGCGAGGCCGTGGAGAACCCCTCGGGGCCACCGCCGGCCAGCACCACTCCGGCGTCGACGACCAGGACGATGCCGATCTCGGCGATCAGCAGGACGCCCAGGACCTTGCTGGACAGGTCGATGTGCCGGTACCCGAGGAACCCGACGACGGCGATGGCCAGCCCGGTCCACACCCACCACGGCAGGTCCGGCCCACCGAGGTCGTCGGACACGACCCCGCCGAGCGCGGCGCCGAGGTAGCCGTACACCGCGGCCTGGATCGTCTGGTAGGTCAGCAGGGCGAGGAAGGAACCCCCCAGGCCGTGCAGGCGGCCGAGCCCGGCCGCGATGTAGGTGTAGAACGCGCCGGCGTTCGGGACGTAGCGCGTCATGGCGACGAAACCGACCGCGAAGAAGAACAGGACGACCGAACCGACGGCGTACATGGCGGGGAACCCCGCGCCGTTGCCGATCGTGATGCCGAGGGGAACGCTCCCGCCGACGACCGTCAGGGGTGCGGCGGCGGCCACGACCATGAAGACGATCGAGCCGACGCCGAGACGGCCGGACAGGCGGCGCGGCTGCGCCGGTGCTTCCGTGGTGCTCGCGGTGGACGCCATGACGCTCCTCCGTGCAGGGGGGACCGGGCGGCCCGTCGCCGCCCCGGGAGCGATCCTGCTCGCGTCCGGTTTCCGTCGTGTTGCGCTCGTGTGACGAGCGTTTCCCTCGTCCGGCGGCACCCGATGGGCCGACCGGGCCACCCGTCCTCGTGTCGGCGTGATCTGCTGCCGATCACGAGACCGTGGGGGGACGATCGACGGCCGGGGACCGCGGGCTCGGCGCCGCGGCCCTCGACGACCCCGTCCCCTCGCTGCGGGCCAGCCAGGTCTTCATGGTCCTGTGCGCCCCGGCGCTGCTCGTGCTGGCCCTGGCGGTCGTGTTCGTCGTCCCGGAGGTGCTGCGACCGGGGGCCGCTCCCGTCGTCCTCGGGGCGGGGATCCTGGCCCAGCCGGTCGCCCTGCTGGCCGTCGTCCGGCACCGCCGGACCGGACGGCCGCAGGGCTGGTGGTCGGTGTGGGCCACCGGGCTCATCGCCGTCCTCACCGCGAGCGTGGCGGACGAGGCGTTCCGCCAGACGGCCGTCACCGCCCTCGTCGTCGGGCCGCTCTACGCCGCGATGTTCTGCAGCGCCCGCTCGATGCTCGGGCACCTCGCCCTGGCCCTCGTCGTCGCGACCGGTCTGGCGGCCGACCTGCCGGGTGACGCCCTGGTGCGGGCCTCCCGGGTGGCGGCCGTCGACATGGTCCTGGCCCTCACGGTCGCCGGGTTGTTCGCGTTGCGGGCCAGGCTCGACGCCGCGGTGGCGCGGGCCGTCGCCGCCCGGGACCGGGCCGACGCGCTGGCCGCCCGGGACCCGCTGACGGGTCTGCTGAACCGCCGGGGGCTGCGGGCTGCCCTGGCCGCGCGTCCTCCCGGCCCGCTGGGAGCGGTCCTGCTGGACATCGACCACTTCAAGCGGGTCAACGACTCCCTCGGCCACGGGGCCGGGGACGACGTGCTGGTGCGTGTCGCCGGTGTGCTCGCCGCCACCGTGCGAGGGGAGGACCTGCTCGCCCGCATCGGCGGGGAGGAGTTCTTCGTGCTCCTGCCCGGCTTGCACCCGCACGAGGTCGCCGCGCTGGCCGAACGCCTGCGCGCCGCCGTCGCCGCCGACGGAGGTTCGCCACCCGTGACCGTGAGCGCCGGGGTGGCGGCCAGGTCGGCGTCCGCCACGGACGGCGCCGCCACGGAGGGGGTCGGACCGGACGTCGTCGACGAGTTGTACGCGCGCGCCGACCGGTTGCTCTACCGGGCCAAGCGGGAGGGGCGGAACCGCGTGTGCGCGGAACCTGGGGACCGGAGGGTTCGGGTGCCGACCACCGGGTAACGTCCGGCGGGTCGCGCCCGATGGGTGCTCGTGCGCATCCGCCCCACAGGTCACATCCGTCACCTGCCTCGTCTGGCCCTCGTCGGTCTGCTGACGTCCCTGCTGTCCCCGGTCGTCGGTGCCTCCAGCGCCGCCGCAGCCTGGGAGCCGGGGCCGGCCCGGCTCGCGGTCCTCGCCGGCACGGGGGGCGACCCGAGCGTGCCCAGCACGGGCTTCGGGCGTTTGGCGACGAACCTGGCCGGGCCGATGGCAGTGGCCGTCGGGGAGGCTCCCGGCGTCGGCACCGGAGAGTTCGCCATCGCCGATCGGTGGGTCGGCAGCGTGGTGTGGCAGGACGCCGCCGGGGTGCGGCCGGGGACCGCCCTGCAAGACCTCCTGGGCTCGGTCGGTTTCGGGGCGTGGTGGCAGGTCTTCCCCCAGGGGACGACGGACTTCGTCGCCACGGGTGTCGCGGTGTCCCACACCCACCGGACCAACGACGCCTTCACCGTCTACGCCACGGACCCCGTCATGGGATACCTGCTCGGAGGGAACGACGGTTCCAGCCTCCTCGCCGGGACCGGTCGAGCGCCCGGGATCCCCGTGCCGGGGCCCGCGTCCGCGTCGCCGCTGCACGCCAACGCCGTCGCGACCGACAGTCGCGGGACCGTCTACGCCACCGACCCCAGCGCTGGATCCCTGGTGGCCATCGACCCCGCGACAGGACTCCTGCGGTTGGTCGCCGGTACGGGCACCGCCGTTCCCCTCACGAACCCCCGGGCGGTCGCCGTCGGACCCGACGACGCCCTCCACGTCATCGACGGGAACGCCGTCGTGCGCCTGGCCGCCGACGGCACGAAGACCGTGCTGGCCGGGCCCGGCAGCGACCACCCGGTCGACGCGCCCACCGCCATCGCCGTCGGCGTGGACGGGACGCTCTACGTCGCCGACGGGCACACCGTGACCTCGCGGGACTCGGCCGGCGCCTGGACCCTCGTCGCCGGCCGCACCCACGGCACGCCCGTGCCGGGCGACGCGGTCGACAGCCCGCTGGGGCAGCCGACCGGGTTGGCCGTCCGCGGCGACGGGACCCTCGCCATCTCCGACCGGGAGGCGAGGCAGGTGCTGACCGTGACACCCGACCAACCGGCCTACGGGGTTCCCCTCGACCCGGGCACCCACCGGCTGGCAGGGCCCGACCGTGTGCAGACCGCGGTGCTGGCCTCCCGGCGCTTGGCGCCCTTCGACCACACGGCGACGTCCGTGGTGCTCGCCCGGGCCGACAGCTACGCCGACTCCCTCGCCGGCGCACGCCTCGCCTCCACGTTGTCGGCGCCCCTGTTCCTGACGTCCGGCGACCACCTCACACCGGAACTGCGGGCTGAACTGGACCGTGTCCTGACCCGGTCCCCGCGCGTCTACGTGCTCGGTGACAGCCGGGCCGTCCCCATCACCATCGACGAGGACGTCTACCGCCTGCGGCCCTTCAGGGACACGGAACGGCTCGCCGGGTCCGACAGGTTCGACACCGCCGCGCAGATCGCGGATCGGGTCGAGTGGTGGGGTGGGGCCGACGAGACCACCCCCGTCTTCCTCGTCAACGGCTGGAACTACCCGGACGGTCTGGCGGTGTCCGCCCTGGCTGCACGCACCGGGGGACAGGTCCTCCTGACCGACGGCGACCACCTTCCCGAGCGCACGGCGCGGTTCCTCGCCGAACACGATCCCTCGGGTTCTCGCACGGTCCCCGTGGGCGGTGCCGCGGCCGAGGCCGTGGAGAACGACATCCCGGACCGGGCGTACGAGAACGCGATCGGCAACGCGGTCGTGGGCGCTGACCGCTACGAGACGTCCGCGGTTCTCGCCTCCGCCTTCGCCCCGGAGACGGGCGATCCGGTCACGGAAACACCGGTCGGACTGGCCACAGGGGAGAACTGGCCCGACGCACTCGTGGGGGCGGCCGCGATGGGTGTCCTCGCGGGGCCCCTGCTGCTCACGCCCACCGAACACCTGGCCCCGTCGACGACGTCAGCACTGCGATCGCTGACGACCGGACCCGGTCGCGTCAGCACGCTGGCGGTGTTCGGAGGTGCTGATCGCGTTTCCGACAGCGCGCAGCGGGAGGCGGCCGCGTTCGTGCGGCGGTGAGGGGTGGCGGAGTGGTGACGGCGGCAGCCGGTGGAGGCCTGTGGCCCGCGTCACTCCACCGGTGAAACGTTCAGGGCTCCGACCGTTGCGTCGATGAAACCGCGGGTCCTCGAAGCGCGGGGTCCCCTGGGGAGGTTCGAGGTCGTCCATGTCGGCTCGTCTGCGTGATCTGCGCGTGTCCACCAAGCTCGTCGCCGGGTTCGGCGTCGTCGTGCTCCTGCTGGTGTTCACCACCGGCTTCGCCGCGCTCAAGCTGCGGGCCGCGCAGGACAACCTCGACAGCCTCTCCGCCTCGGGGGTCGCCTCCGTCGCGGCGGCCGGCCACCTGGAGACGTCCTTCGGCACCGTCCGCGAGGACCTGCTGCGCGCCTCCCTGCCCGGCGCCGACGTCACGGCGGCGCTGTCCACACTCGACGCCGACCAGGCCGCGCTCGACCAGGCGTGGACGACCTACCAGGGCACCGCGCCCTCGGCCACGGCCGCCCAGCAGTCCGCCTACACGACGGGGCTGGCGACGTACCGCGCTGCCGTGCAGGAGTTCATCTCGGTCGGCACGTCCTCCGGCCAGGCCGCCGCGGCCGCCCTCGGTGCGCAGAAGATCGCGCCGGCCGCGCAGCAGACGAAGGCCGCGCTCGTGGACCTGACGACGGCGGAGTCCGCCGCCGCGACCGCCATGGCCGCCCAGGGCGGGCGGGACTACCACCGCAACCTCGTCGCGCTCCTCGTCGTCGCCGCCTTCGCCGTGGCCCTGGCCGTCGTGCTCGCGCTGTCCATCGCGCGGTCGATCTCCCGCCCGCTGGCCCAGACGCTCGAGGTGGTCGAGGGCCTGGCGCAGGGCCGGCTGGACCGCCGCGTCCCGAACCCCGGCCGGGACGAGGTCGGGCGGCTGGCCGCGGCCACGAACGACTCGATGGACACCTTGACGACGCTGCTGCGGGACGTCACGTCCACCGCCGGCGCCCTCACCTCCTCCTCCCGGCAGCTCACCGGCGTGGCCTCGCAGTTGTCCTCCGGCGCTGCGGAATCCGCCTCGCAGTCGCAGGTCGTCTCCGCGGCCACCGAGGAGATCAGCGCGAACATCGGCACCGTCGCGGCGGCCGGCGAGGAGATGACCTCGGCGATCCGCGAGATCGCGACATCGACCGCGCAGGCGTCGGAGACGGCGGCGACCGCCGTGGCCGCCGCGCGGGACGCCGGCGAGACGATCGAGCGCCTCGGGGCCTCCAGCCGCGAGATCGGCGACGTCGTCAAGCTCATCACCTCCATCGCCGAGCAGACGAACCTGTTGGCCCTGAACGCGACCATCGAGGCCGCCCGCGCCGGGGACGCCGGCAAGGGGTTCGCCGTCGTCGCCGGTGAGGTCAAGGAACTCGCGCAGCAGACCGCCCGCGCGACGGAGGAGATCGTCGCCAAGGTCAACGCCACGCAGGCCGACGCCGGTGCCGCGACCGGGGTCATCGCGCAGATCGCCGACGTCATCGCCCAGATCGACGGCCTGCAGGCCACCATCGCCGCCGCCGTGGAGCAGCAGTCGGCCACGACCAGCGAGATGGTCCGCAACGTGACGGAAGTCTCGACCGGGTCGCAGGAGATCGCCGCCAACATCAGCGGCATCGCCCACGCGGCGGGCCAGACCACCGACAGCGCAGCGCAGACCGCCGCGACGGCGGACGAGGTCTCCCGGGCGGCGGGCCGGCTCAGCGACCTCGTGGCGGGCTTCCGCTTCTGAGTCGTCCTGCGTCACCGGTTCGGGCCGGGGGCCGGGACGGGCATGATGGCTGCCATGAGCAGCCTGCGCACCACGCCCGACCGGAACCTGGCCCTCGAACTCGTCCGGGCGACGGAGGCCGCGGCGATCCGCGCGACGCCGTTCATCGGCCGCGGTGACAAGAACGGTGCGGACGGCGCCGCCGTCGACGCGATGCGTGAGTTCCTCGGCACCGTCGACTTCGCCGGCGTCGTGGTCATCGGCGAGGGCGAGAAGGACGAGGCGCCCATGCTGTTCAACGGCGAGGAGGTCGGCACCGGGAACGGCCCGGCCTGCGACATCGCCGTCGACCCCATCGACGGGACCTCCCTCACCGCGCTCGGGCGGCGGAACGCCATCTCGATGATCGCCGCGGCGGACCGCGGCGCCATGCTCGACGCCCACACGGTGTTCTACATGGAGAAGATCGTCACCGGCCCCGAGGGCGTCGGCGTCGTCGACCTGCGCCAGCCGATCGGCGAGAACATCCGTGCGCTGGCCAAGGCCAAGGGCAAGGACGTCGCGGAGATCTCCGTCGGTGTCCTCGACCGTCCGCGCCACGAGCAGCTCATCGCCGACATCCGCGCGGCCGGGGCCGGGACCCGGCTCCTCCTCGACGGCGACGTCGCCGGCGGCATCGACGCCGCCTCCTACGAGGGTCGTCTCGACATGTGCGTCGGCGTCGGCGGCAGCCCCGAGGGCGTCGCCACGGCGTGCGCCATCAAGGCCCTGGGTGGGCTCATCCAGGCCCGCCTCGCCCCCAAGACCGACGACGAGCGCCAGCACGGAACCGACGCCGGGTTGAAGTTCGACCACGTCTACACCGCCGACGAACTCGTCAAGGGCGACAACACCTTCTTCGTCGCGACGGGCGTGACGGACGGGAACCTCGTGGGCGGCGTGCGCCGGCTCGGCCCGGTCATCCGCACGGAGTCGATCGCGCTGCGGGCCCGCTCCGGCACCATCCGGCACATCCGCGCCGACCACCTCGTCGAGAAGTGGCTCTGAGGATCCGGTCGTGACGGCGCTGGAGCGGGTGCGGGACTGCTGGCGGGCAGGGACGTCCGCGAGCGCCGCATGTTCGGCGGGACCTCGGTCATGGTGGACGACCGGATGGTCGTCAGCGTCCGCGGCGACGGCAGCCTGCTGGTGAAGGTCGACCCGGAGCGGTCGGCGGACCTCGTGGCGCGAGAGGGAGCGGTCCGCGCCGAGATGGGCGCGGGCCGGGACACGGGCCCGTCCTGGCTCAGCGTCCCCGCCTCGGACGACCGGGTGGAGTTCTGGCTCGGGCTCGCGCTGGAGCACCACGCTGCCGCACTCCGGTGACCCGGGCGGTCACGAAACCGCGAACCCGCAACGCGTGCCGGTGGCGGCGTCGGCCCTCTGCAGACGGACGAACACGCCGTAGCCCAGCCGCGTGTTCGCCGCGGCCGCGGTGCTCGGCCGGCCGTTGACCTGGACGTCGCAGTCCCAGGGGACCTCGAGCACGGCCGGGGGTCCGCCGTCGCGCAGGTCCACCTGCAAGAACGCGCTCGACGGTTCGCCGGGACCCGGTGCCTGCGTCAGGAGGGTCCCGGAGTGGAAGTCGCCGTAGACCTCCTTCGGCGGGATGTTCCGCAGCACCGTGGTGCGGCCCTGGCGGGTGGCGGCGTCGACGATCCAGTCCTCCACGGACAGGTCGCGGTCGAAGGCCGAGAGCGTCGACCGTGCTCCGTCGACCGACACCTGCGTCTGCGCGGTGGGGCGGGGGAGGTGGAACCTTCCGCCGCGGGTGTCGAGGAGCACGGAGTCGGCCGTGACGTCGAGGACCTGGCCCTCGAGGGACCCGTTGGTGAGGGCGTAGGACGAGGGCACCGCGCCGGGGCCCAGGACGACGGTGTCGCCGGTGCTGAGGTCGGCGAGGAAGTCGGCCCGTGTCGCGGCGACGCCGTCGACGGTGTAGATGGCGGTCGGGACCAGGTCGGCCGCCGGGACGTCGCGGAGGGCGACCGCCGTCTCGGGGTCGAGCACGGCGAACCCGGAGGCGGTGGGGGTGACGGGGCCCGACGTCCAGTCCTGCGGCGTCCGGTGGACGAGGGTGAGGGTGTACCCCTCCCACCGGGGGGTGTTCGACCGGACCAGGACGGCGTCACCGACCCGGGCGGCGGCGAGGAACCGCGCGTACGGCACGTGCTCGCCGTCGACGACCCAGTAGGCGTCCCGGTCGTCCCCCACGGGCGAGTAGCGCCCGAGGGCGAGGTGCCCGGTGGCCACGTCGACGGCCGTGACCGGGCGCAGCTCCGGTGCGGTGCCCCGGGCGAGCTCGCGAGCGCGGACCGCGAGCGCGTCCGGCACGCTCGCCACCGAGCCGAAGACCGTCCCGGAGGTCATCGCCGAGCCCCAGTCCCGGAGGTAGCTCTCCGTCCCGATGCCCAGGGCGCCGGTTCCGGCGGTGAGCAGCAGGGGGGCCTTGCGCCGCCCGGCCCACACGCCGGCGCCGAGGGCGTCGACGGTGTACCCGTTGGCCAGGGCCACGTTGCTTGTCGCGCCCATGGTGAACGTGGTCCCGGACCGGGCCAGGAGCGCGGCCGTCTCGGTGCGGTCGCGACCGCCGACCGTCTCCTGGTAGCTGTTCGGCAGCAGGTCGCGGACTTCGTCCCGGACGTCCTGGGAGATGCCGCGTCCGAGGAACACCACGCTGCGCGGCTGACCGTCCAGGAGGGCCTCGGCCACGACGTCGGGCAGGGCGTCGGCGGCGGTGAGCAGCACTGCCCGGCCCTGGTAGGCGAAGGGTCCGGCCGCGAGGGCGTCGGCCGCGACCTGACCGGCGGGGAAGTCGCCGCGGGCGAGGTAGACGGTCTCGCCGTCGTCCGGGCCCGACTCGTAGACCTGGGCGGCGGTGTCGTAGCGGTCCTCGCCGGCGAGGACGTCGCCGACGTCGAACCCTTCCCCGGAGAGCTGGTCCAGGGCGCGGGGTCCGACGGAGTTCTCGTCGCCGAGGACGACGACGTCCTCGGTGCCGAGGGCGTGCAGCGCGGCGAGCGTGGCAGTGGGCACGACGTCGCGGTCGGTGAGCAGGACGGGACCGTCCACGAGCCCGGCGAGGTAGGTCCCCGTGAGCGCGTCGACGTTGCGCCACCCGTTGGCCAGGACGACGGTCCGGGCTCCTTCGGGGAAGGCGTCCAGCGCCGTCAGGGCGGCGGTCTCGAAGCGGTCGGCGCCGCCGAGGCGGGACCCGGCGGCGTCCGGCACGAAACCGGGTGCGGCCTCCGCCGTGCCGGGGGAGGCCCCGAGGAGGAGGACCAGAGCGGCCGTCGCGGCGACGGAGCGGGCGTGACGGGGGAACGGAACGGGCACGGGAGTCCTTCTCGGGGTGTGCACGGGACACGGACCGGACCCGGACTCCCAGGGTAGGTCGCACCCGTGTCCCGGCGGAGGAGAACGGCCGGACGGCGATCTCGACCACGCCCCCGGCCGGTCGACGCTCCGTCCCCGGCTCAGCCCCGCTGGTCCAGCCACCCCGACGGCAACGTCCGGGAGCGCCGTGCGAGCGCGGTGCGGCGGGCGGCGGAGAACTCCTCGAACTCCTCGACGGCGACCCCGTCGCCGGCACGCGTCCACGTTCCGACCACCCGGCCGCCGACGACGACCGTTCCGCGGAACACCCCGTTCCCGCCGGGGGCGACGCGGCTGGCGTGATCGAGGGCCAGCACCGCGGACCGGTCGGCGTAGCCGAGCAGGAACTCGTCGAACCCGGGCAGCAGGTGGACGCCCCGGGCGGCGCCGCGGTGGGCCGCGACGAGGTCGGGCAGCGCGGGGTCGACGAGGTGCTCGACCCCTTCGACCTCGACGGCCTCGAACTCGGCGCGGACCGCCTCGAACCCGCGGCGGACGGTGCCCAGCGGCAGACCGGTCCAGAACGCGACGTCGGTCGCCGTCGTCGGCCCGTGCGAGCGCAGGTGCCGTCGCGTCCACTCCGCCAGCGGGTCCGGCGGGACGTCGCCCGGTGGGACCCACGGGTCCAGGGGCACGAACAGTTGCTCGCGACCGGCGAGCGGGCCGAGGCAGAGGTCGGCCGTGAGGGCCAGGTGGTGCAGCAGGTGGTAGCCGCGTCCCCCGCCGGTGCCCTGCCCCGCGGCCTCGAAGGCGGCCAGCAGGTCGGCGCGGGTCGAGCCCGTCGGCGGGCAGTGCGTGCGGACGGTCGCGCGGGCGACGTCGAGGTCGGCGTCGGTGATGGCCAGTTGCTCGCGCCGGCGGCGGGTGGCGGTGATCGTCCGGGTCGCGCACAGCGCGAGCACCCAGCGCAGGTCGCTCGCGCGCAGCAGGTGCAGGGTTCCGCGCATCGGCCAGGAGCGGACCACGGTCCCGGCGTCCAGGGCGTCGGCGAGGCTCGTGTTCTCACCGGCCCCTGCGCCGGCCCGCGTGCGCAGGGCCACGGCCGTCGCCGCGGCGCGCAGGTCCTGCGCCTGCAGGGCGGCGAGGTGCGTGACGACGGCGGTCGCGTCCGGCAGGACCGGCACGACCCGCTGGGCCACGAGCCGCCACGTCCCCACGTCCTGCCGCCGCAGCCGGATCACCGGCCCAGCCTGCCGGATCGAGCGCCCCAGTGCAGAGGGTTCGGCGCGGCGGGTTCAGCGCAGCAGGTTCAACCCCGAGACGACGGACAAGCCCAGCACCCACTTCTCGAACGTCTTGATGTCCATCCGCTTGGCGACCCACCACCCGATGAGCGCACCCAGGACGACGGCCGGGGCGAGCCGCAGGTCCAGCCAGAGCGAGTCCACGCTGATGAGGCCGAGCCCGACGCTGAACGGCACCTTGAAGCAGTTGACGATGAAGAAGAACCAGGCGCCGGTGCCGAGGAACGACATGACGCCCAGGCCCATCGTGAACAGGTAGATCGACATGGGGGCGCCGCCGGCGTTGGCGACCATCGTCGTGAACCCCGCGAGGAACCCGAACCCCAGCGACGCCCACCGGCGCCGGCTCGGCGACATCGGCACGACGTCGGTGTTCTTGCGCAACCGGCGCTGGCGCCACACGTGGATCGCGACGAGGAGCACGAGCAGGACGCCGATGGACCGGCGCATGAACGTGTCGTCCACGACCCGGACGAAACCCGCGCCCGCGACGACGCCGACCGCGACGTAGGGGAAGAGCCGGACCAGCAGGCCCCAGTCGGCGTGCCGGCGGTAGATGGAGATGGCGAAGAGGTCGCCGAGGATGAGCAGGGGCAGGATGATCCCCGTGGACTCCTTGGCGGGCAGGACGGCGGCGAAGATCGCGACGGCGATCGTGCCGGCGCCGCCGATCGACGTCTTGGAGAACCCGATGACGAGGGCCGCCAGGTACAGGGGGATGAGGTCCGTCGTCGCCAGGTCCAGCACCGGGGGAGCGTAACCGTGCAGGGGTGCCGGTCGTGACCGACCCGTCCGTGCCCGGGGTCGTGCACCTCGACCTCGACGCGTTCTTCGCCGCCGTCGAGCAGCGGGACAAGCCGTCGCTGCGGGGGAAACCGGTCGTCGTCGGCGGGACCGGTGGGCGCGGTGTGGTGTCCACGGCGAGCTACGAGGCCCGCGCGTTCGGGATCGGCTCGGCGATGCCGACGGCCCGGGCCCGGCGGTTGTGCCCGAACGCCGCCTACCTCGGGGGCCGGTTCGAGGCCTACCGGGAGGTCTCCCGCCAGGTCATGGAACTGGCCCACGAGCTGTCGCCGCTCGTGGAGCCGCTGTCGCTGGACGAGGCGTTCGTCGACCTCTCCGCGGCGCACCCCGACCTCGACGTCGCCGCGGTCACCGCCATCGCCGAGGACTTCCGGGCGGCCGTGCGGGCCAGGACCGGGCTGACCGTGTCGGTGGGTGCCGGAGCCAGCAAGCTCGTGGCCAAGATCGCCTCGGACCTGCGCAAACCCGATGCGCTCGTGGTCGTGCCGCCCGCGGAGCAGGAGGACCTGCTGGCGCCGATGAGCGTGCGGACGATCCCGGGTGTCGGCGCCGTCACGGGGGACCGGCTGGTCCGGGCGGGGTTGAAGACGATCGGTGCACTGGCGGCCGCGGACGAGGGGGAACTCGTCCGGATGCTGGGCAAGGCGCACGGCACGGCCCTGCTGGCCTTCGCGCGCGGGATCGACCCGCGGCCGGTGGTGGCCGAGCGCGAGGCGAAGTCCGTCTCGGCGGAGGAGACGTTCGCCGTCGACCTCACCGACCGGCGGGACCTCGCGGAACGACTGCGGCGCATGGCCGACCGCGTGGCGGCGCGGCTCGCCGCGGCCGGGTTGTCGGGTCGGACGGTGACGGTCAAGGTGCGCCGGTACGACTTCTCGACGCTGAACCGCTCGCGCACCCTGGCGCACGCGACGAGTTCGGCGCGCGAGATCGTCCAGAACGCCACCGAACTCCTGGACACCGTCGACGTCGCGGACGGCGTCCGGCTCCTCGGGGTGGGGGTGTCGGGGTTGAGCGAGTTCAGCCAGGCCGACCTGCTGGCGGACCTGGAGGACGCGGTGGAACCGGAGGCCGACGGGGCCCCGGCGGAGGAGGAACCGCTGGAGTCGCCGCAGCCCTACGGCCCGCCCGCGGCTCCGGGGTGGCGACCGGGACAGGACGTGCGGCACGAGGAGTTCGGGCCCGGCTGGGTCCAGGGATCGGGGGCGGGGCGCGTCACCGTACGGTTCGAGGGCCCGCACACCCCCGTCGGACGGATCCGCACGTTCCGCGACGACGACTCCGCGCTGGCCCCTGCCGATCCGCCCGTCTTCGACCCGGAGCACCCGTGAAACTCCCCGTCCCCGGTGGCCTGGCCGCCGAGCCGCTGCGGCGGTTCCTCCTCGCGCACGCCCTGCCGGGCGCCGAGACCCACGTCGACGGGGTGCACCGGCGGGTGTTCTGGACCAGCCACGGTCCCGTCGAGGCGTCCGTCGACCTCGGGACGCAGGAGCGGTGCGACGTCGTGGTGCTCGACGGGCCGCACGCGGAGGAGGTGGCGCCGGTGGTGCGGCGCTGGCTCGACCTCGACGGCCACCAGGAGGAGGCCGAACGGCACCTGGCGCAGGACCCGCTGCTGGCGCCGCTCGTCGCGGCCAACCCCGGGCTGCGCGTGCCCCGCGCGGTGTCGGGGGCGGAGACGGCGCTCCTCACGGTCCTGGGCCAGCAGGTCTCCCTCGCCGCCGCGCGCACGTTCGCCGGTCGGCTCGTCGCCGCCTACGGCGAGTCCGTGGACGCCCTGCGGGCCTTCCCCCGCCCGGACGTCCTCGCCGCGGCCGGACCGGACGCGATCCGCGCCGTCACCGGGGTGACGGGGGCGCGGGCCCGCACGCTGCACGTCCTGGCGCAGACCCTCGCGGACGGTCTGGACCTGGACAACGTCGCCGCCGTGGACCCGGTGACCGCGCACGCCGAACTCCTCGCCCTGCCGGGCATCGGCCCGTGGACCGCGGACTACGTGGCGCTGCGCGTCCTCGGCGACGACGACGCGTTCCTGCCCTCCGACCTCGTGCTGCGCCGCGCCCTCGGCCGGACCACCGCGCGCGAGGCGCTGGCCCGGGCCGAGACGTGGCGCCCCTGGCGCGGGTACGCGCTGCTGCACCTGTGGACCGCCGAGGTCTTCGTGGACTGAGCGTTCGCTACGGTGCGTCTGTGAAGGGAACCGTCGTCGTCACCGGTGGTAGTCGCGGCATCGGGGCGGCGGTGGTCCTCGCGCTCGCCGCGCGGGGCGTGCCGACCTGCTTCAGCTACTCCACCCACCAGGAGGCCGCGGACGTCGTCGCGGCGACGGCGGCTGACCTGGGCTCGCCCTCGATCGCCGTCCAGGCGGACGTGTCCGTCGAGTCCGACGTCAAGCGCCTGTTCTCCGCCGCGCAGGGCCTGGGCCCGGTGACGGGACTGGTGAACAACGCGGGGATCACCGCACCGCAGTCGAGGGTCGTCGACCTGGACGTCGACCGGATCCGCCGGCTGCTCGACGTCAACGTCGTGGGGGCGTTCCTCTGCGCCCGTGAGGCCGTCAAGCACCTGACGGAGGCCGGCGGCGGGACGATCGTCAACGTCTCCAGCCGCGCCGCGGTCCTCGGCAGCCCGGGGGAGTACGTCGACTACGCCGCCTCCAAGGCCGCGGTCGACACCCTCACGGTCGGGCTCGCGCAGGAGGTCGCGGCCGACGGGATCCGCGTCGTCGGCGTCCGGCCGGGGTTGATCCGCACCGACATCCACGCCTCCTCGGGTGAGCCCGGACGCGTCGAGCGACTGCAGAAGACCGTCCCGATGGGGCGCGGCGGCGAGGCCGACGAGGTGGCCGAGGCCGTCGTCTGGTTGCTGTCGGACGCCGCCTCCTACGTCACGGGCACCACGCTCGACGTCTCCGGCGGCCGCTGACGCCGGCCCGCGGGACCCTGGAGCCGTGAGCACCCGTCCCCCTCGCCGTCCGGACGTCACCGGGCTGGACCTCGTCGGTGGTCCCGAACCGCTGACCGTCACCCTCGCCGAGCACGACCCCCGCTGGGCGGAGGCGTTCCGCGAGCACCGCGCGCGCATCCTGGCCGCCCTGGCGGGGCAGGACGTGGACGTCGAGCACATCGGGTCGACGTCGGTGCCCGGCCTCGCCGCGAAACCCGTCGTCGACCTCGTCGTGGTCGTCGACGACGTCACGGCCGAGGAGGACTACCTCGACCCGCTCCTGGCCGCCGGGTACGTGCTGCGCGTGCGCGAACCCGGGCACCGGCTGGTCCGCACCCCGGAGCGGGACGTCCACGTGCACGTCTACGGCCGCGGCGACCGGGCGGTCGAGGAGTACCTGCTGCTGCGCGACCACCTGCGGCGCGACGAGTCCGACCGGAGGCTCTACGAGTCGGTCAAGCGCGACCTCGTCGCACGCCGGTGGGAGGACACGAACGACTACGCGGACGCCAAGACGGAGGTGATCACGGCGATCAAGGAGCGGGCGCGAGCCGCGCGCGGGGTCCGCCACGTCCTCTTCGTCTGCGTCCGGAACGGGGGCAAGTCGCAGATGGCGGCCGGACTGGCGCGGCGGGCGTTCGCCGAGGCCGGACTCGACGTCGCCGTGTCCTCGGCCGGAACCGCGGCCGGCACCACGCTGAACGCGCAGTCGGTGGAATCGCTGCTCGAGGTCGGCGTCGACGTCACGGCGGAGGTGCCGCGCCAGCTCACCGAGGACGACGTCCGGTCCGCCGACCTCGTCGTCGTGCTCGGTGCGGAGGCCCACGTGGAACCCCTCGGTGACACCCCCGTCGAGGTCTGGGAGACCGACGAACCGTCCGCGCGCGGCGTCGAGGGCCTCGAACGGATGCGACTCGTCCGCGACGACATCGCCGCCCGGATCACCGGACTGGTCGAGCGGTTGCGGCGCTGAGGGTCCCGACGCCGCCCGACACGCAGCCGGCCGTCAGCGCGCCCGGCGGAACGGGACCACGACCGGTCCGCGGGACCCGGACGGCGCGCTCCCGACGGTGACCTCCGGAGGCACCTCGACGGTCTTCCCCGTCCCCCCGGTTCCAGGGGGTGCTCACTCGTGCGGACTGAGGGGGCGGTGGCGCGTCGCCACGGGGGGAGGTACGACGCGCCGCCGCCCTGCACGAACGAGCATACGGCTGCCCGTTCGGTCAGGGAGCGTTTCGGTGAGACCCGGCCCGGGTCAGGGAAGCAACAGGTCCCGCCGCGCCAGGACCACCTCGCGGAACGCCGCCGCCACCCGCGGGAGCTCCTCGTCGCGCCGGACCAGTCCCAGCACGCGGGTGGAGGCCGGGCCGGTGAGCGGTCGTTCCACGACCCCGGCGAACGCCTCGGACGTGCCGCGCTGCGCCGCCGGCAGCAGGGCCACGCCGAGACCCGCGGCCACCAGGCCGCGCAGGGTGTGGCTGTCCTGCCCCTCGAACGCCACGCGGGGGACGACGCCGTGGTGGGCGAAGAGCACCTCGGCGGCCTCGCGCAGCCCGTACCCGGGTTCGAACAGCACGAACTCCTCGTCCGCGACGGCCGCGAGGTCGACGGGACCCGCGACGGCGAGCGGGTGGTCCTCCGGGAACCCCACGACCAGGGGCTGCTCGACGAGCGGATCGCTGCGCAGGCCCGGGCGGTCCGGGACGGGGGAGGTGAGGACGAGGTCGACCTCCCCGGCGGTCAGCTGGTCCAGGACGCCGCCCGCCGCCCCCTGGTGGAGCTGGAACCGCACGCCGGGGTGCTCCTGCCGGAACGCCCGGACGAGCCCGGGGACGGCGGCCGCGCCCAGCGTGTGCAGGAACCCGAGCGAGACGCGGCCGGTGTCGACGGCGTCGTCGTCGCGGACGGTCCGCACCCCGCGGTCCAGCTCGGCCAGCGCCCGCCCGGCCACGTCCGCCAGCGCCCGCCCCGCGGCCGTCAGGCGGATGCCCCGGCCGTCCGGCACCACGAGGGGCACCCCGACCGCCCGCTGCACCCGGGCCAGCGCGCGACTCACCGTCGGCTGCTGCAACCCCAGCACCTCCGCCGCCCGGGTGACGTGCCGGGTCTCGCCGACGGCCGCGAGCACCCGCCACGGCCCCGCCAGAGCCTCCACCTGGTCCACCCGTGAAGTGTGCATGATTCAGGCCCGATCGAGGCATTGGACGCATGGGTCGACCGTTCCTACCGTCGAGGGGTGAGTCTCGACGCCCGCACCGGCACCCCGCCCTGGCTGGGGCACGAACGCGGCACCCCCGGCTACCGACGGATCGTCGTCGCGCTGTTCGCCGCCGGGGTCGCCACCTTCGCCCAGCTCTACTCGGTGCAGTCCGTGCTGCCGGCGCTCGCGGACGGTCTGCACCTCGGCGCCTCCGAGGCCGCCCTCGGAGTGTCCGTCGCGACCGGGGCGCTCGCCGTCTCGGTCGTCGGCTGGAGCGCCGTCGCCGACCGCGTCGGGCGGGTCCCCGCGATGGTCGCCTCGGTCGTCCTGGCCAGCCTGCTCGGCCTCGCCGTCCCGCTGGCCGCCTCGCTCGGCCCGCTGCTCGTCCTGCGGGCCCTGCAGGGCGCCGCGCTCGGCGGGCTGCCCGCCGTCGCCATGGCCTACCTCGCCGAGGAGGTCCACGCCCGCGAGGTCGCGCTCGCCGCCGGGGCCTACGTCTCGGGGAACTCCGTCGGCGGGCTCACCGGCCGGATCGTGTCCTCCGGCGTCGCGGACCTGTTCGGCTGGCGGTGGGGCGTGGCCGCCGTCGCCCTCGTCGGGATCTCCGCGACGGCCGTGTTCTGCCTCCTCGTCCCGCGGTCGCGGGGTTTCGTCCGGCACCGCCGCGTGACCGGCCCGCCGCTGCGGGACCGGTTGCGACGCGCGCTGTCCGACCCCGCGCTGCTCGTCCTCTACGCGCAGGCGCTGCTCCTCATGGGCGGGTTCGTCACGGTCTACAACTACCTCGGGTTCCGGCTCCTGCAGGCGCCGTTCTCCCTGTCCCAGACCGTCGTCGGGCTGCTGTTCGTCGTCTACCTCGCCGGCACGCTGAGCTCCTCGGTCGCCGGGCGCCTGGCTGCGCACGGCCGGCTGCGGGTGCTGCTGGGGTCCGTGGCGGTGTTCGCGGCGGGCTGCCTGTTGACGGTGTCGGCGCAGCTCGCGCTCGTCGTGGTCGGGCTGGTGCTGCTCACGGCCGGTTTCTTCGCCGCGCACGCCGTCGCCAGCGGATGGGTCGGGGCACGCGCCGAGCCGGGCGTGCGGGCGCAGGCCTCGGCGCTCTACACGTTCGCCTACTACGCGGGCTCCAGCGTCGTCGGCTGGCTCGCGGGCTTCGCCTTCTCCGGCGGCGGCTGGGTCGTCGTGGTCGGCGTCGTCACGGCCCTCGCCGCCGTGGCCGCGGTCCTGGCGGCCCTGGGCCTGCGGGGTCGGACCCCGGCGGGCAGCATGGGGGCGTGATCGAGGAACTCGCCGACCTGGTCGGTGCGGGCGGAGTCTGCGTGCTCGAGGGCGCGGGCATGTCGACCGGATCGGGGATCCCCGACTACCGCGGCCCGAACGGCTCCCTGCAGCGGCACACGCCCATGACCTACCAGCAGTTCACCGGGTCGGCCGAGAACCGCCGCCGCTACTGGGGTCGCAGCCACGTCGGGTGGGAGCACTTCCGCCGGGCGCTGCCGAACGACGCGCACCGGACCGTGGCCGCGCTGGAGCGGGCCGGCCTGGTGACGGGGGTCATCACCCAGAACGTCGACGGACTCGACCTCGCGGCCGGCACGCGCGAGGTCGTCGAACTGCACGGCAACCTCGACCGCGTCGTCTGCCTGCACTGCGGCGAGGTCACCGACCGGGCCGAGCTCGCCGACCGCCTGACCGCCGCCAACCCGGGGTTCACCGCCCGGGTCGAGGAGTTCCAGGCGCTCAACCCCGACGGCGACGCCGACCTCACCGACGCCCAGCTCGAGGGTTTCGCGACGGTGCCCTGCCGCCGGTGCGGCCAGGACGCGCTCAAGGCCGACGTCGTGTTCTTCGGTGAGACGGTGCCGAAGGACCGCGTCGAGCGGTGCTTCGACCTGCTCGACGCCTCTCGGTCCCTGCTCGTGCTGGGGTCCTCCCTCGCGGTCATGTCGGGCTACCGGTTCGTGCTGCACGCGGCCAAGCACGACCAGCCCGTGGCGATCGTGACGGCCGGTCCGACCCGGGGGGACGAGAAGGCGGCTGTCCGCCTCGACGCGTCCCTCCAGGACGTCCTGCCCGACCTGCGTCAGCGGCTCGGGCTCCGACGCGACTGGCCGTAGCCCGCCAGTCCCTCGGCGACGCGGGCGATCTCGTCCGCGGCCAGCGTCCGGACCGGCAGCCCGGTGGCCATGGCCCGCAGCTGCACGTCGCACACGTACTCCAGGTAGGCCACCAGGCTCAGCGTCTTCGCCAGGTCGTTCCCGACGACGACCGCCCCGTGGTTCCCCATGAGCGCCGCGGTCCTGTCCCGCAGGGCATCGGCGACACCCGTGGCGAGGTCGTCGGAACCGAACGTGGCGTACGGGGCGACGCGGATCCCGCCGCCGAACAGGGCCGTGTAGTAGTGCGACGCGGGCACCTCGTCGACCAGGGTGGAGAGAGCGGTCGACGCCGGGGCGTGCGTGTGCACCACGGCCGTGTGGGCGGAACTCTCGTACACGGCCAGGTGCAGGGGGAGTTCGCTGGAGGGTTTCAGCGGGGCGTCGACGGGTTCGCCGTCCATGCGGTGCACGCCGACGTCGGCCCCCGTCATGGCCTCGTAGTCCAGCCCGCTGGGGGAGATCACGACGAGGTCGCCGACGCGCACCGACACGTTCCCGGCCGTACCGACGACGAGGCCGTCGCGGGCGAGCGCCTTGCAGGTGTCCGCGACCTGCTGCCGCACGGGCGCGAGGTCGTCCAGGGGCCGGTTCACGGCTGCATCCCCGGCTGCAGGATGAACTTGGAGCCGCGGCCCGCGGCCATGTCCTCGAGGCTGTCCACGAGCGCCTCCAGCGGCCGCACCTCGGTCACGAGCATGGTGCCGTCGACCTTGCCGGTGCTGAGGAGTTCCACGGCCGTGCGGACGTAGTCGGGGGTGTGGTGGAACACGCCCTTGAGCGTGTACTCCTCGTAGTGCATCGCCGAGGAGTCCACCGAGAACGGCGCTCCCTTGGGGGTTCCGCCGAAGAGCACCGCGGTCCCGCCCGGGCGCAGGGTGCGGACGGCCTGCTCCCACACGGCGGGCAGCCCGACCGCCTCGATCGAGACGTCCGCGCCGCGCCCGCCGGGAGTGCGAGCCTTGATCGCCGCGACGCGGGAGTCCGGATCCGGCAGGTCGCTGAGGTCGATCGTCTCGACGGCGCCGGCGGCCCGGGCCTGTTCCAGCCGCCACGGCGTCTGGTCGACGGAGACGACGCTCGCCCCGCGCAACGTGGCGAGGCGGGTGAACATCAACCCGATGGGCCCCGCGCCGTGGACGACGACGGTGTCCCCGAGGGAGATCCCGGACTCGTCGATGCCGTGGACGACGGTCGCGAGGGGTTCCAGCGGGGCCGCCGCCTCGAAGGACAGGCTGTCGGGCATGACGTAGGTGTTGCGCGCCACGATGGCCGCGGGGATCACGACCTGCTCGGCGAAGGCGCCGTTGAGGAACTCCAGGTTCTCGCAGAGGCTGAGCCGTCCGCGCGTGCAGGCCCAGCAGTGCCCGCACGGGGCGGTGTTCGCCGCGACGACGCGCTGGCCGGGGGAGAACCCGGTGACACCGTCGCCGACGGCGCGCACGACGCCCGCGAACTCGTGGCCGAACCGCGAGGGCAGGACGGGGAACAGCTTGGGGTGACCGCGCCGGTAGGACTTCAGGTCCGTGCCGCAGGTGGCGGCGGCGCGGACGTCGACGAGCACCTCGCCCGGGCCGGGTTCGGGGTCGGGGACGTCCTCCATCCGCAGGTCGCCGGGGCCGTGGAAGATGGCGGCTCGCACTGGGTCTCCTCTGGGTGGACGGTGAGGGTCAGACGTGCAGCGCGTGCAGGACGTCGCGCAGCGTCGGGTACAGGGACTTGTAGAGCGGCAGGAGGGCTTCGTAGCGCTGCACGTTCTCCGGCAGGGGTTCCACGACGTCCTCGAAGCTGGTGAGGGCGTGCGAGGCGGTCGCGAGGTCCGGGTGCTCGCCGAGGGTGGTGAGGGCGACGACGGCCGCGCCGAGGGCGCTGATCTCGCCGTCGGCCCGCTTGTGCAGGCGCCGGCCGAGGACGTCGGCGAGGATTTGGCCCCACAGGGGGCTGCGCATGCCGCCGCCGATCGCGCGGATCGACCGCACGGGGCGACCCGTCGCCTCCTCCAGACCGTCGAGCTGCGTGCGCAGCTCGAACGCGATGCCCTCCAGCAGCGACCGGTACATGTGCGCGCGCGTGTGGAACCCGCGCCAGCCGAGGACGGCGCCGGAGGACAGGGCGTCCCAGTGCGGGGTCTGCGTCGCGTTCCAGTGCGGCAGCGTCAGCAGACCCTCCGAACCCACCGGGACGGCGGCGGCCGCGGCCTCCAGTTCGGGGTCCGGGCGGCCGTCCGCTCCGGCCTCGCCGAACTCCCTGCGGAACCAGGTGGACAGGAACGTCCCCGAGGAGGAGAACGTCTCCAGCGTCCGCTGCCCCGCGAACGCGGACACCATCGTCCGGTAGGCGCGGGAGGGCCGGTACTCCTCGTGCTGGGCGCCGATGACGACGGCCGTGCCCATGACGAGGTAGGCGTCACCGGGTTCCGTGACACCGACACCGAGGCCGGCGGCCTGGCCGTCGCCGAGGCCCGCGACGACCACGGTCCCCGCGGCGAGGCCCCACGCCTGCCGCACGACGGGCAGGAGTTCCCCGAGGTCCGCGCCGACGGGAGCGAGGTCCGGCAGCTGGTCGCGGCGCACCCCGGCGATGCGCAGGAGGTCGGGGTGGTAGTCCTTCGTCTCCACGTCCAGCAGCGCGAGCGGGTCCATCGACGCCGTGCTCGTCACCCAGCGACCCGTGAGCCGCTGCACGAGGTAGCCCTGGACGTCGACGACGTGGTGCGCCCGGTCGAGGACGTCGGGGGCGTGGTCGCGCAACCAGGCCAGCTTGTACAGGCCGGGGGTGATGTCGGCGGGTTTCCCGCAGAGCCGTTCGACGTGCTCGCTGCCGTCGCGCGCCACCTGCTCGGCCGCTCGCCCGTCGAGCCAGAGCATGGCCGGGGCGAGTGGTTCGCCGGCCTCGTCGAGGCACACGAACGACTCCCGCTGGTGGCTGATGCACAGCGCGCGGACGACACCGCGGTCCGGGAGCGACTGCAGCGCAGCGCGGACGGCCTCGTCCAGTGCCGTCCACCACGACCGCGCGTCCTGCTCGGCGCGGCCGGGGGCGGGCGAACGCGTCTGGAGCGGGGAGGAGGCCGAGGCCAGCACAGCGCCGTCGGAGGCGGTGACGAGGGCCTTGACGGCGGTCGTCGAGCAGTCGACGGCGATGACGGCGACGACGGGGGAGGTGTTCACGGGTGCGCCTCCTCGGCGACGACGAGTTCGACGCCCGCAGCGCGCACGGCGTCGACGTCGGCGGGATCGGTCTCGGCGTCGACGACGACGACGTCGAACTCCGCGAGGTTCCCGATGCGGTGCACGGCGCGGCGCGTGAACTTCGTGTGGTCGGCCAGCAGGACCCGCAGTTCCGCGCTGCGCAGGAAGGCGCGCTTGAGGTCCGCCGTGGCGCGGGACGGGTGGAAGCAGGCGCCGTCGGACACGGCCGTGACGGACATGAACACGACGTCGTAGTGCAGGTCGGCCAGCGCGGCGACGGCGCTGGAACCGCCGAAGGAGGCGAACTCGGGGACGAACTCCCCGCCCACCGCCGTGAGCCGGACCTCCGGTTCGGTGGCGAAGGCGGTGAGGACGGGCAGGAAGTTCGACACCACCGTGAGGGGCCCGCGCTCCTTGAGGGCGGGGACGAGGTGCAGCGCCGTCGTGCTGTCGTCCAGGGCCACGGCCTGCAGCGCTCCGCGGTCCGCCGCCCACCGCAGGGCCGCGGCGGCGATGGCTCGCTTCTGCGGCACGTTGAGGTCGGCGCGGTAGGCGTGGTGGTGCTCGAACGCCTCGCTCGGCCGGGCCTCGGCCCCCGAGCGCACCTTGCGCAGCACCCCGCGGCTGTGGAGGTGGTCCAGGTCGCGGTGGATGGTCATGGCGCTCACGCCGAACTCCTCGGCGAGCGCGTCGATGCGCACGGACCCCTGCGCGCGGACGCGTTCGGCGATCACGTGGCGACGGTCGAGACTGCTCACGTGGCTCCGCTCCGGGACCGGTGGTCGCGTCCGTGCGACCGGGTGAGGGGGAGTCAACCAGCCCTCCGCCCCATTGGCAACAGGCCGCAACGTGAAGTTCACACGGACATGCGTGATGACAGGATGTCGTCGTCCCACGAGCAGCAGGGTGCGGCCCCTCTGGTGCCCCGGATGATCCTCGCCGCCGGTTCGACGGAACCGCGTGGGCCTGCTGGAGGACGATGGGGACGTGGACGAGGACGAGCACGAGTTCGCATCCCCCACGGGCCTGGCGCCGGAGGAGTTGGCGGCGACCCTCCGGCTGGCGACGAGCGAACGCGGGGGAGGCCACCAGGCGGCCGTGGACCTGCTGGCCCGGTGCGGCGGCTGGCTGCCCGTGCTCGACGCGGCGGGTTTCATCGCGGTCGGTCCGCCGTCCGGCCGGGACCCCGAGCTGCGTCCGCGCGCCGTGGTGCGGTGGGCGGACGCCGTCGCGGCCCTGGAGCACGGCGGGGCGCTGGACGCCGGGTGGGACCACCACCGACCGGCCCTGGACGACCGCGTCCTGCGGATCGCGGCGTCGCTCGCGGACGGTCCTGCCGTCGCGCTCCGCGCGCTGCTGGACAGTCTCGACCGCGAGCGGACGCGGTTCGTCCTGTCGGCGGTCGAGGCCGCCACCGCGGCGCACCACGTCGAGCACGAGTGGCGACTGCCCGACGGACGGGACTCGGGGAGGTCGGGCTTCCTCTCCGTGCCGGCGATCGTCCCCTGGCCCGAGGTGGACCTCGACACGGACTGGGAGCAGCCGGAACTGGCCCTCTGGCCGGAGCGGGTCGCCGAGGAGGAGGCGGTCGCCTGGGCCGCCGCGCACCCGGCACCCGCGGTGGGCCTGCCGTTGACCGGTCCGGTGGCGGACCTGCTGTCGCGGTTGCGGGCTCCGGGCGCGATGCGCGGTGGGGGTCTCGGGATGTGGTCCAGGACTCCGATCTCCGTGGAACTGCGGGCCCGGACCCCGGCCGAGGTCGAGGCGTGGCTCGGCGGGCCGCTGCCCGAACTCCCGCCCCTCGTCGCGGCGGGGCAGCGGTGCTGGTGCTTCAGCCGCGGGGAGGAGGGGGACGAGGGGTTCGAGGTGGTGCTCTGCTGGGTGCCGGCCGGGACGAGCATCCACGAGGTCGTCCTGCCCCGTTCCGCCGAACGGGACGCGACGGTCCTGCACGTCTGGGCTCGGCCGGGACCCGGCGCCGCACCCAGCGGCGCACCGGAGGACCGGACGAGCCTCATGGACCCCGCCGGCGGGCACACGACCGTCCGGGTCCGAGGTCGCCGGGTCGGTGTGCAGCGCTGGGGGCACGCGGAGTCCGGCCTCGGCTGGTTCCGCCGGGGCGGGGCGGACCACCAGTTCCTCCGCCTGCACGTCCCGCGCCTGCCCCCGGCGGCGGTGGAACTGCTGCTGCAGGGGGAGAACCTGGTGTGACCCGTTCCGGCAACGAGCCCCTTTGACGCTCCCGTCGCGCTCTCCCTAGGATCCGTGGCCGGTCACGAGCGGCAGCCTCGGGCCCTGGCCGGCTGCCCAGCAACCCTCCTCCGCGTGGGGTGCTCCAGGTGAAGACCCGGCCGCGCGGAGCGCGCGGCAAGAGCGGACGCGTGAGGAGAACCATGGCCGACACCCCCGTCCCCCTGCAGGCGCAGCCGGGGACCGCCGAGCTGCGACGGGGCCTGCGGTCCCGCCACCTGGTGATGATCGCCCTGGGGGGCGTCATCGGTTCCGGGTTGTTCATCTCCTCCGGTTACACGATCTACCAGGCCGGGCCACTGGGAGCCGTCATCGCCTACGCGATCGGCGCGGTCGTGGCCTGGCAGCTCATGACGTGCCTCGGTGAGCTGGCCGTGCAGATGCCCGAGTCCGGCGGGTTCCACGTCTACGCCCACCGCATCCTCGGTCCGGCGACGGGTTTCACGACGGCCTGGCTGTACTGGCTGTGCTGGGTGGCCGCGATCGGTTCGGAACTGACGGCGTCGGGCCTGCTCATGCAGCGGTGGTTCCCCGCCGTGCCGGTCTGGTTGTGGTGCGCGGTGTTCGCCGCGGTGCTGCTGGCGGTGAACCTCGCGCCGGTGCGCTTGTACGGGGACACCGAGAGCCTGCTCGCCGCCGTCAAGGTGACCGCCGTCGTCGTCTTCATCGTCGTCGGGGCCCTGGCGATCGTGGGGATCAGCCGGTCGGACGCCCCGGCACCCCTGCTGTCGAACTTCGTCACTCCGGACGGACTGCTGCCCGCCGGGATCGGCGGGGTCCTCGTGGCCGTGCTCGCGGTGTTCTACGCCTTCTCGGGCACCGAACTCATCGCCATCGCGGCCGGCGAGACCGACGACCCGGCCCGCGTCGTGCCGCAGGCCGTCCGCACGACGATGGTGCGGCTGGTCGTGTTCTTCATCGGCGCGATCGTCGTCATGGCCGCGCTGGTCCCGTACGCGCAACTCGGCAGCGCCGACGAGTCCGTGGAGACCAGTCCGTTCGTCACGGTGTTCGCCGCCTCGGGCATCCCGTACGCGGCCGACGTCATCGCCGTCGTCATCATCACGGCACTCATGTCCGCCGGGGTCTCCGGGCTGTACGCCTGTTCCCGCCTGCTGCGGTCGCTCGCGCTCACCGGGGACCTGCCGCCGGCGTTCGCCCGCACCGACCGTCGGGGCATCCCGGTGCTCGCGGTGGCGGTGAGCCTGGCCGGGGGCCTCGTGTCGCTCGTCAGTTCGTACGTCGCGGCGGGAACCGTCTACGTGGTGCTGGTGTCGGTCGCGGGTTTCGCCGTCGTGGCGGTGTGGGCGGTGATCGCTCTGGCGCAGTTCGTGCAGCGCCGCCGTCTGCGCGCTGCCGGGACGGATCCGGCCACGTTGCCCTACCACTCGCGCTTCTTCCCGTTCGCACCGGTGTTCGTCCTCGTGGCCTGCGCGGTCTCCGTGGTGGCGTCCCTGTTCGACGGGTCCCAGCGGCTGGCCACGGTCATCGGGGTCGTGTTCACCGCCGCCTGCTACCTCGTGCACCGGTTGCGCCGGGGTTCTGGCGCCTCTGGCAGGGTTGCGGCGTGAGCACGAACAGGCCCCTCGTCGTCGCCCTCTACGAACAGGCCAGCGTCGGCTGCGGTGGTGCCCCCGGGTTGTGGACCCACCCCGCGGACGACCGTGTCGGCGTCAACAGCCTCGACCGGTGGCGCCACGTCGCCACCACCGCCGAACAGGCGGGGTTGCACGCCCTGTTCCTCGCCGACGTCCTGGGGTTGTACGACAGCTACGAGGGGTCGCTGGACGCCGCCGTCGGCGAGGCGGTCGAGGTTCCCGCGAACGACCCCTTCGCCTACGTCCCCGCACTGGCCGAGACCGCGCGCGACCTCGCGTTCGTCGTCACGGCGTCCACCACCTACGAGCACCCGTTCTCCCTGGCCCGCCGCTTCGCGACGCTCGACCACCTCACCGGTGGCCGCATCGGGTGGAACGTGGTGACCAGCTACCTGGAGAGCGCCGCTCGCAGCTTCGGGTTGGACCGCCAGCTCGCCCACGCCGACCGGTACGGCCGCGCGGACGAGTTCCTCGAGGTCACCCACCAGTTGTGGGAGAGCTCGTGGGCCGACGACGCCGTGGTGGCCGACAAGGCCGGCGCGACGTGGGCCCGGCCCGGATCGGTCCGCCCCCTCGCGCACGACGGGGAGCACTTCCGCGTGCACGGCCCGGCGCTCACGTCCCCCTCCCCGCAGCGCACCCCGCTGCTGTTCCAGGCCGGGTGGTCGCCGCGCGGCCGGGAGTTCGGGGCCCGGCACGGCGAGGTACTGCTGCTGCCGCAGGCGGACCCGACGAAGATCGCCGCCGGCCTGGCCGACGTCCGCAGCCGTGCCGCGGCCCTCGGCCGAGCGGACGACGACCTGCGCGCCCTCGCCCTGGCGCGTGTCGTGGTGGGTCGCACCGAGGACGAGGCGCAGGCCAAGTACGACGACCTCCAGAGCACCTACCGGTTGCGTGCCCAGCTCGTCTCCTACTCCGGCGACACCGGCATCGACATCTCCCGCTACGCCGACGACGAACCCCTGAGCACCGTCACGAACGGCTTGTCCAGCTACGTGCTGAAGGCCGGGCCGGGTTCCCCGCCGCTGACCGCCGGCGAGGTGCGGCGGCGGTTCACGTCCGTCGCCCGCGGTGGCGACTTGTTCTTCGTCGGAACTCCCGACCAGGTGGCCGACGCGATGGGCGAGCACGCCGCCGCCGCAGGGCTCGACGGCTACGTCCTCAACCCGCTGCTCAGCCCCGGGACGTTGGAGGACTTCGCCGAGCTCGCCGTGCCGGCCCTCGTCGACCGGGGCCTGTACGACCCCTCGGTGAAGACGGGAACCCTGCGCTCGCGGGTGCGGGGCGACGGGCGGGACCGGCTGAGCGCGACGTACCCGGCCCTGCAGCGGGGCTGACCGCCGCAGGACCGGGGCTCGTCAGAGCCCGTCGGCCTCGGCGCGGGCCAGCAGCACCGCGGAGGAGATCAACCCGATGTGGCTGAACGCCTGCGGGAAGTTCCCGAGGAACTCACCCGTCGTCGGGTCCACCTGTTCGGCGAGCAAGCCCACGTGGTTGACGCGCGCCGCCAGGCTCTCGAACAGTTCCCGCGCCTCCTGCACGCGTCCGCTCTGCACCAGGTTGTCGACCCACCAGAACGAGCACAGCACGAACGCCCCCTCGTTGCCCTCCAGGCCGTCGGGGGAGTCGGCGTGCAGGTAGCGGTACAGCAGTCCTCCGCCGGGGGAGAGCTTGCGCGCCACGGCGTCCACGGTCGCGACCATCCGCGGGTCGGCCGCGTCGACGACGCGGCGCAGCGGCAACGCCAGCAGGCTCGCGTCGAGCGTTCCCGGCTGGTCGAGGTGCTCGGTGAAGCAGCCGTCCTCCTCGCTCCACGCCCGGTCCACGAGGTCGGCCCGCACGTCGTCGGCGAGCGCACGCCAGTGCGCTGCACGGTCCGCGCGTCCGCTGAGTTCGGCCAGCCGCGCGAGCCGGTCGAACGCGACCTGGCACATCGCCACTGAGTAGGTGAACGGGCGGCCCGCGTCGCGGATCTCCCAGATCCCCTGGTCGGGCGTGAGGTGGTGGCGTTCGGCGAGCCGGCCGAGGTGCTCGAGGCGGTCCCACCGCGCGTCGGTCAGGGTTCCGCCGTGGCGGACGTGCTGGTAGGCGCAGTCGAGGATCTCGCCGTAGACGTCGTGCTGCAGCTGCCCGCTCGCCCCGTTGCCCCAGCGGACGGGACCCGAGCCCCGGTACCCCTCGAACTCCTCGTCCTCGACCTCGTCCTGCGGGAACGTCCCGTCGAGCGTGTAGAGCACGTCGGGCCGGGCGTCCTCCCGCGTGGCGGCGTCGAGCACCCAGTCGAGGAACGCGTCCGATTCCTCGACCATCCCGATGCGCCGCAGCGCGTACACCGTGTAGGCGGCGTCGCGGACCCAGGTGAACCGGTAGTCCCAGTTCCGTTCACCCCCGACGGCCTCGGGCAGGGACGACGTCGGGGCCGCGACGACCGCGCCGCTGGCGTGGTGGTCGCAGAGCTTCAGCGTGATGGCGCTGCGCAGGACGAGGTCGGCGTGCGCGCCGTCGAACCGGACGCCCGCGCTCCAGTCCCGCCAGGCGGTGTCGGTGCGCTGCAGCGCCTCCGCCAGGGTGTCGGGGTCGAGGTCCAGCGGTTCGTCCGTCCAGGACAGCGTGAGCGCCCACCGGTCGCCCGCGCCGAGCACGTGCCCCCGGTCCGTGTCCCGGGAGGACGAGAGGTGCAGGGCGCGGTCGCCGCCGCCGGGCAGGGGGACGGCGGAACCCTCGACGGTCGCGCCGTCGCGTCCGCGCAGCTCGCTGCGGACGTCCACCGTCCCGTGCACCACCTCCAGCAGCCGGCCGAGGGCGCCGGTCGCCGACGACGTCCGCGGCTGCAGCGCGCCGTCCAGGAGCAACGCGTCCGTGACGCGCAGGGTGCCGGTGCCCGTCGTGAGCTCGGTGACGAGGACGGCCGACCCGGGCAGGTAGTGCTGGCGGCTGCTGCGCAGGTCCCGGACGGGCAGGTCCCAGCGCCCACCGCGGTCGGCGTCGAGCAGGGAGGCGAAGACCGCGGGGGAGTCGAAGCGCGGCAGGCAGGCCCAGGCGACGCGGGCGTCCAGACCCACGAGCGCCGCGGTCTCGCCGTCCCCGACGAGGGCGTGGTCGGCGATGGGCGGGTAGCGGTCGGCGAGGTCCTGGCGGACGTCGTCGGTCTGCATCGTGGTGGGTGTGGGGTGCGTCGTCGTCACGGGCGTCTCCCGGCTCGTGGCTGGCGGTGCGGGCCACGCTAGGCGGATCGGCGGCGGTCCGCCCTCCGAGGGGGCATGCTCAAGACCGGGAGCGCCGAGGTCGATGTCCTGGTGCCGACGACGGACGCCGGCGACGGGGACGCAGCGCGCGTGGAGAGGAGCAGGCGGTTGTCGGCACACCACGACGCGGACGAGCACGCCGACCTGCTGGCCCGCCTGCACACCCTCGAGCGGGACCGCGGGTTCGGCCTGTTCGGGCAGGACCACGAGGCCCGCGCTCTCGAACGCGCCGCCGCGGACGCGGGCTGCGACGTGCTGCGGGCCCGCGCCCAGCTCGTCGTGGCGGACGTCCTGCAGGCCGCGGGCCGCAGCCGGGAAGCGCTCGACCTGGTGGTCTCGGCCGGCGAGACGGCTCGCCTCCACCAGGACGCGGAACTGCTGGCCCGGGTGCACTTCCTCCAGTTCGTGCTGCACCTGCTCGCCGGGAACGTCGTCGAGGCCCGACGCCACGGCCTGCTGAGCGTCGAGACGCTGCCGGAGTCCGCTCCCGGGTGGCTGCGTGCCGAGCACCTCCTGGCGCTGACGGTCGTCCTGAACGACGCGGCGCTCTCCCGCAGCGACGTCTTCGTCGAGCTGGACCGGCTCGCCCGCGCCGAGCAGGACAAGCGGTGGGAGCTGTTCACCGCGAACAACCGCGCCTGGTGGCTGTTGCTGGACGGGGACGTGCCCGGTGCGCTCGCGCTGGTGGCGCAGTTGCGCCACCTGTCCGCGCGGCACGGGATCGCGCTGCGGCAGGCCGACCTCGACACCATCGCCTGCGTCGAACTGGCCGACGGCCGTCCCGACGACGCCCTGCGCACCGTCCGGGAGGCCGTGGGGACCGCGGACCGGACGACCACCCAGGCCGACCACCTCGTCCTCGTGCTCCTCACCCTGTGCTCGGTGCTGCGCACCCTCGGGCGGACCGACGACGCCGATCGCGAACTCGCCCGCGCCCGTGACCTCGCCGCGGCCCGGGAACTGCCCGGCCTGCTCGCGGACGTCGAGGCGCTGCAGGCCGCGCTCGTCGCGGACCGGGGTCAGTGGGAGGCGGCCTACCGCGCTCAGCTGCGCCACGACGAGGCACGCCGTGCGCTCCTGGCCGTCCAGGACGCGACCCGGGTGCTCCTGGCCCAGGCGGAGTACGACGCCCGCGCCGCCCGGCGCGACCGCGACCACTACAAGCTGCTCGCGCACACCGACGTCCTCACGGGGTTGCCGAACCGTCGCGCGGCGCAGGTCCACCTGGAGGGCCTGCTGGCCGACGGTCCCGCCGCCGACCTGTCGGTGTTCCTGCTCGACGTCGACCACTTCAAGGCCATCAACGACACGTTCTCCCACGAGGTGGGCGACGCCGTGCTGCAGCAGTTCGCGGACGTCCTGCGCCGCAGCGGGAAACGGGCCGGTGCGTTCGCCGGCCGGCTGGGGGGCGAGGAGTTCGTCGTCGCCTTCACGGGCTCGGCGGAGGAGGCCGAGCGGGTGGCGGAGTCGCTGCGTGCCGCGGTGGCCGAACGCGACTGGTCCGACCTGTGCCCGGGGGCACCCGTGACCGTGAGCATCGGAGTCGCCGGGGTGCGCGAGGGCCACACGACCTTCAGCGCGCTCCTGTCGGCGGCCGACCACCGGCTCTACGAGGCCAAGCGCGCAGGTCGGAACCGGGTCGTCACCGGTGGGTCAGGGGTTGCTGCACGTCGCTGACGCCGGGACCGCGCTCGTGGCGGACCCGCGTCGGCTGCACGCGGCCGGTGGCCAGTTCGTACACGGTGGACAGCACGCCGACGCAGCCTTCGAACACGGCTTCGCGCAGCAGCGTCGAGCGCTGCTGCAGGAGGTCCGCGGTGGCGGCCGCGTGCCACTCCGAGACCTCGGTCGGGTCGGTCCGCCCGGCGTGGTGCGCGGCGGAGACGTGCAGGCTGAGACGCTCGACGACGGTGCGGACGTGGCCGCCGGGGGGCCGTTCCCCCGGCCAGGGTCTGCGCCGCGGCGGCGACGGCACCGCACCCCCCGTGGCCCATGACGAGGACGAGGTCGACGCCGAGGACGCTCACCGCGTACTCCAGCGATCCCAGCACGGTGTCGTCGAGGGCGTGACCCGCGGTGCGGACGACGAAGAGGTCGCCCGGGCCCTGGTCGAAGACGAGTTCTGCGGGGACCCGCGAGTCCGCGCACGACAGGACGGCGGCGAACGGCGTCTGCCCCGCCACGAGGTCGGCCCGGCCCTGCGGGCTGCGCCCCGAGTGGTCTCCCGTCGTCCCGGCGACCCAGTGGGCGTTGCCCGTCTGCAGCCGAGTCCAGGCCTCGGTGCGGCGGTCGGTGGAACTCGTGGCGAAGGGTGGTGCGGTGTCCATGGCTCGGGCTCCTCAGGTGGGGTTCTGCCAGCACATCGGTTGGGGCGCAGGGGGACCTGAGGCCCGTAAAGCAACCACCAGAATGTCTAGATCTCTAGATCGACCTAGAAGCAACCGCTGATCGGGTGACCGTTCCGTCCCGGTCTCAACCTTCCGGCGAGGAGGTCGATGACGCCGGAGGAGATCACCGAAGTTCCACGTCGGGGCCCGCGGACGGGTTCCCCCAGCTCAGGAGCGACATGTTCGGCAAGACCACGAGCGCGGCCCTCGCCAGCACGACCGAACGGCTCGTCGCCAGCGAGGCCGACGTCGCCGCCATGACCGAGGTGGTGCGGGCCCTGGCGTCGGTGCGGTCCCCGCAGGAGGCGGTGCGGATCGCCCTCGACACGGTCCGGGAGCGGTTCGGCTGGGCCTACGGGTCGTTCTGGGCGCTCGACCCGGCGGCGGAGGGTGGCCGCGGGGTGTTGCGGTTCGCCCAGGAGTCGGGCGACGCCGGGGCCGAGTTCCGCCAGGTGACCCTGGAAGCCTCCTTCGCCGAGGGGGTCGGGTTGTCCGGCCGGGCGTGGCGTTCCCGCGACCTCGTCTTCGTGCCTGACCTGGCCGAGGTCACCGACTGCGTCCGGGCACCCGCGGCCCAGCGGGCCGGGGTGAAGTCGGGCGTGTGCTTCCCGATCGTCGACCGCGGCCGGGTCGTCGGCACCATGGACTTCTTCACGACGGAGGTGCTGGCGCCGTCCCAGGGGAGGTTGGACGCGTTGCGCGCCGTCGGCGTGCTCGTCTCCAGCGCCCTGGAACGCGCCCACGAGGTCGTGCGCCAGGAGAAGGCCGCTCAGGACGTCGACGCCGTGTCGACCGTCATCCGGGAACTCACCACGGCCTCGGACGAGGAACTCGTCCTGCGCACCGCGCTCGACGTCGTCCGCCGCGACTTCGACTGGCAGTACGGGTCGTTCTGGCGTCTCGACGAGCAGGCGCAGGTCCTGCGGTTCGAACTCGAGTCGGGGACCGCGGGCGAGGAGTTCCGCCGCGTCACCCTGTCGGCGTCCTTCGCCAAGGGGGTCGGCCTGTCCGGGCGCACGTGGGCGAAGCAGGACCTCGTGTTCGTCGAGGACCTGGGCGAGATGACGGACTGCGTCCGGGCGCCTGCGGCGCAGCGGGCGGGGGTGAAGTCCGGCGTCTGCCTGCCCGTCGTCGTCGGGGGCCGGCTGATCGGCACGATGGACTTCTTCGCCACCCGGACGCTCATCATGTCCGCGAGCCGGGAGAGTGCGCTGCGCAACACCGCCTTCCTCGTGGGGCAGGCCATGGAGCGGCTGACCGCCGGGACCCGGTTGCGGGAGGCGGGCGGAGAACTGCTGTCCTCCATCGCCGAGGTCGAGCGGAACGTGACGTCGGCCGCCGGGGTCGCCGCGCAGGGTGAGGCCCTGGCGCAGGAGGCGAACGGACAGGTGGCCGCCCTCGGCGAGGCCAGCAACGAGATCGACGACGTCGTGCGGGCCATCCAGTCGATCGCCGCCCAGACGAAGCTGCTCGCCCTCAACGCCACGATCGAGGCCGCGCGGGCGGGGGAGGCGGGGAAGGGTTTCGCCGTCGTCGCGGGCGAGGTCAAGGAACTGTCCTCGCAGACCGAACGGGCCACCGACGACGTGAGCCACAAGGTCGCGACGATCCAGGACCGGGTCCAGGCCGTCGTCACGTCGCTCGCCGGGATCCACGCGGCCGTCGAGGAGATCAACCACACCCAGGCGCTCATCGGGACCGTCCTCGCCGAGCAGGAGGCGACGACCCGCACCGTCCTCACCTGAGCTCGTGCGACATCGCCCGTCCGGAGGATCAGGGCCGGCGCCGCCCGCGCCGATGACCACCCCGTCTGCATTCACCGTGAGGACCCTCATGCACCCCACCACCGGTTCCGTCGCCGCGTCACCCTGCCCCAGTCGGGGCGGGGTCCAGCGGTGCGGGCTGCCGACCCCCGTCCTCGGCGTTCCCGAGCCGTCCTCGGTGCTCACCCGGCACTGTGTGACCGAGGCCGGTGATCCCGACGGACCGGTGCTCCTGCTGGCCCACGGTTTCGGCGCCGGGCAGAGCGCCTGGCAGCGGTTGCTCCCCCACTTCGCCGACCACCGCGTCGTCCTCTTCGACTACGCCGGGTCCGGCTCGACGCGCATGGCGGACTTCGACCCGGTGCGCCACGGCACGCTGACGGGGTACGCCCAGGACCTGCTCGAGGTGTGCGCGGCGCTGGACCTGCAGGACGTCAACGTCGTGGCGCACTCGGTCAGCGGGGTGGTCTCGCTGCTGGCCGCGGCCGCCCAGCCCGACCGCTTCGCGTCGCTCTCCCTGGTGGCACCCTCGCCCCGGTACGTCGACGAGCCGGAGACGGGGTGGACCGGGGGTTTCTCGCTGGAGGACATCCACGAGCTCCTCGAATCCCTCGACAGCAACTACTACGCGTGGTCCGCCGCGATGGCGCCGGTCGTCATGGGAAACCCCCAGGACCCTGACCTGGGAGCCGAGCTCACCGAGAGCTTCCTGGGCACCCACCCCGACGCGGCGGCGGCCTTCGCGCGGGCGATCTTCCTCAGCGACGCCCGGGACGTCCTGCCGCGGGTGCAGCTCCCCACGCTCGTGCTGCAGACCCGGCACGACGCGCTGGCCCCGGAGGCGGTCGGGGCGGCCGTGGCGGCCGCGCTGCCGCACGGGCACCTCGTGGCGCTGGACGCGACCGGCCACTGCCCCCACATCAGCGCCCCGCTGCAGACGGCCACCGCGGTCCGCGCCCACCTCGCCGGACACCTGGCCCGGCCGTGACCGTCGTCGTGCCACCCGCCGAGGCCGTCGCCGGACCGATCGCGGCGGACTGGTGGCAGGACTCCCCGTGCGCCCACCTCGTCCTCGACGGCGACGCGGGCCTCGTGCTGGACGCGAACCGGACGTTCACGTCGTGGACCGGGCTGTCGCGCAAGGACGTCGTCGGCACGCCGTTCGCGCGCCTGCTGCCGGTCGGAGACCGCATCGTGTGGACGACGCACGGGTTGCCGAAGCTCTCCACGTCCGGTCGCGTCGAGGAGATCTCGGTCCAGGTGGTCGGGACCGGTGGCACCCGGCACGCGGCCTTCCTCAGCGCCATGAGCGTCACCGGCCCGGACGGTCCGACGGTCCTGGTCGCGCTCTTCGGCGCGCGCGAACGCCGGCGCTACGAGCAGGAGCTGCTGACGTCGAAGCGGGCCGCGGAGGCCTTGGAGGCGCAGCGCGCCGCCGCGGAGGCGCACCTGCAGCACCTCGTCCACCACGACCCGGTCACGGGTCTGCTCAACCGCACGGGCTTGCACGCCGCCCTCGCCGCCTCCCTCACGGGCCTGACGGCGGACGGCGCGGACCCGACGGGCCGGCTGGCCGTGCTCTTCCTCGACCTCGACGGGTTCAAGGCCGTCAACGACAGCGTCGGGCACGCCGGCGGTGACGAACTCCTGCGCGTCCTGGGCGGACGACTGCGGGCCGCCCTGCGCCCGGACGCGGTCCTGGCCCGGTTCGCCGGGGACGAGTTCGTCGTCGCCGAGGTCCTCCGCGGAGCGGACGAGGCCGAGGCGTTGGGCCGCAGGCTGCTGGCCGAACTCGCGGCGCCGGTCGTCATCGCCGGCATCGAGGTCGTCCCCTCGGCCAGCGCGGGCATCGCCTTCGCCGACGTCCCGGGCGACGTGTGGGCGTGCACCGTGGACGGCGGCGCCGGAGGACCTGCCTGCGCGGCGGTGGCCGACGCGCTGCTGCGGCGGGCCGACACGGCGATGTACTCCGTGAAGGACAGCGGCCGGGGTGGGCTGGCCGTCCACGACCCGCACGCCGCCGACGGCGCCGCCGACCGCCTGCGTCTGCTGCAGGAGCTGCGGACCGCGCTGGCCCAGGGGGAGTTCCGGCTGCACTACCAACCCCGGGTCCGGCTCGCCGGCGGTGCGACCACAGGGGTGGAGGCCCTGGTCCGGTGGCAGCACCCCGAGCGCGGTCTGCTGGGACCGGGCGAGTTCATCGAGGTCGCCGAGGCGTCCGGCCTGATCCGCGAGCTGGGGGCGTGGGTCCTGGACTCCGCGGTGGCCCAGACCGCCGCCTGGAACGCCGCCGGCGTCGGCGTGCAGGTGAGCGTCAACATCTCGACCCGGCAGCTCGCCGACCCGGACCTGGTGCTGCTGGTGACCAGTGCCCTGGCCCGCCACGGCGTCCCGGCGTCGCAGGTGGTGCTGGAGATCACCGAGACCGCGTTGATGGTCGACCCGGAGACCGCGCTGTCCACCCTGCAGGTGCTGGCGGGGCTGGGCATGCAGATCGCCGTGGACGACTTCGGCACGGGGTACGCGAGCTTGACGTACCTGCAGCGGTTCCCGGTGCACGAGCTGAAGATCGACCGGTCGTTCGTGTCGGGTGTCGTGGACAGCGCACCCGACCGCGCCATCGTCGGCGCCTGCGTGCACCTGGCCCGGTCGATGGGACTGGTCTGCGTGGCCGAGGGCGTGGAGACCGACGAGCAGCGGGACGTCCTGCTCTCGCTCGGCTGCGACCTGGCCCAGGGGTACCTGTTCAGCAGGCCGCGGCCGGCGGGTTCGCGACCCTGACCAGCCGCCGGTGCGGCGGCTGCGGTAGGAAGACCGCGTGGGGAAACTGGTGCGCGACCGCATACCGGACGTGATCCGCGCGAACGGGGAGGAACCCGTCGTGCGGGTGCTGGGCGGGGACGAGTTCGTCGACGCCGTGCTCGAGAAGGTCGTCGAGGAGGCCGGCGAACTGCGCGCCGCCACCACGGTGGAGGAACGGCTCGCCGAGGCCGCGGACGTCTACGAGGTGCTCCTGGCCGTCGCCGGGGTCTGCGGCACGACGATCGACGAGGTCGTCCGGCGCGCGGCGGCCAAGCGCGCCGAGCGCGGTGGTTTCCAGGGCCGCGTCTGGCTGGAGTGAGCCGGCCGGCTCACCCGGCGGGCGGCAGCAGCGTCGCGAGGACCCGGTCGAGCGCGGTGCGCTGCCGGTGCGGCGTGTAGGTCTCCGGGTCGGCGGCCGCGAGGGCGTTGAGGCCCTCGACCTGCGCGACGAGGGTCACGGCCGCGTTCCGGCGGGCCGCCGGGGCCAGGTCCGGACGACAGGCGCCGACGAGGTCCGCGACGCGTTCGACGAACGAGCGGTTGTGGGCGACGTGCACGGCCCGCAGGTCCTCGTCGGGGAGGGCGGCGGCGAGGAAACCCACCCACACCCGAGCCTCCTCGCGCTTGCCGTCGGTGAGCGACAGGGCCTGGCGCAGCACGTCCCGCAACGCCGTCGTGGGGTTCTGGGCGCCGCCCGCCGCGGCGTCGGCGCGGACCCCCGTCCGCTCGTGCAGCAGGTCGCGTGCGTGGCGCAGCAGGGCGCGCTTGTCGGTGAAGGTGTGCAGCACCAGACCGGTCGTGCACCCCGCCTCGACCGCGACGGCGCGCAGGGTCAGGCCGGGCAGCCCCTCGCGGGCCAGCACCGCCCAGACCGCCGTCGACAGCGTGCGGCGCTGGGCGTCAACGTCGCGGCGACGGGGCACGGGACCTCCTGGACGACCTGTTCGTGACGAGCGTTACGGTAACGGACGTGACGGAACAGCAGTTCACCGTGCAGGCCGAGCCGTGGGACGCGCCGGACGGCACCCGTCTGCGGGCGGCCCAGCGGGCCGAGCTCGACGCCCGCTACGGCAGCGACGACCACGAACCGGGCACCGCTCCCACCGCGGACGACGTCCCCGTCTTCCTCGTGGCCCGCGACGGCCCCGGCCGGGCCGTGGCGTGCGGCGGGCTGCGTCCCCTCGCCGAGGGCGAGGCCGAGGTGAAGCGGATGTACGTCGACCCCGGGTCGCGCGGCAGCGGCGTGGCCACCGCCGTCCTGCGGGCGCTGGAGGACGCGGCCCGGTCCCGCGGGGTGCGCCGGATGCTGCTGGAGACCGGCACGGCGCAGCCGGAGGCCCTCCGGTTCTACCTGCGCGAGGGCTACGAGCGGATCGAGGCATTCGGCCCCTACGTCGGCTCCTCGCTGTCCATCTGCTGCGCCCGGGACCTCTGAGAGGATGGGGGAGCCATGCAGTGCTCGTACTTCGACGCCCACGCCTGCCGCTCCTGCACCCTGATCGAGCTGCCCTACGCCGACCAGGTGCGCGGCAAGGAGGAACGCTGCGCCGAGCTCCTGGGGGAGCGTCCCGGGCTGCAGTGGCTGCCGACGGTGCGCAGCCGTGAGGTCGGCTACCGCAACAAGGCGAAGATGGTCGTGGGTGGCACGGTCGAGCACCCCACCCTGGGCATCCTCGACGCCGGCGGTCGCGGCGTCGACCTGCGCTCGTGCCCCGTCGTGGCCGAGGGCATCCGGGCGGCTCTGCCCCACGTGGCGCGCTTCGTGACGCGGGCCGGCCTCACCCCCTACGACGTGCCCCGCCGACGCGGCGAGCTCAAGCACGTCCTCGTCACCGAATCGCCCGCAGGCGAGCTCATGGTGCGGTTCGTCCTGCGCTCCGACCGCGCCCTGCCGCGCCTGCGCGAGCACCTGCCCCGCCTCCTGCGGGAGGCGCCGGGCATCGCGGTCGTCACGGCGAACCTCCTGCCCGAGCACAAGGCCGTCCTCGAGGGCGAGGTGGAGGTCGCGCTGACCGAGCGGACGACCCTGCCCATGCCGCTGGGCGCGGTGGAGCTCGACCTGCGTCCGCGCAGCTTCTTCCAGACGAACACCGACGTCGCGACGGCCCTCTACGCCCAGGTCCGGCAGTGGGTGGACGAGGTGGCCCCGGCGTCCGTGTGGGACCTCTACTGCGGCGTCGGCGGTTTCGCCCTGCACTGCGCCGCCCCCGGGCGGCGCGTCGTCGGCATCGAGGTGAGCGCCGAGGCCGTCGAGAGCGCGCGCCTGGCCGCCCGCGACCTGCCGGGTGTCGAGTTCGCCGCGGGCGACGCGACGGCCTTCGCGCTCGCGGCGACGGACGTGCCGGACCTCGTCGTCGTCAACCCGCCCCGCCGGGGCATCGGCCCGGAGCTGGCGGGGTGGCTGGAGCGCTCCGGCGTCCGGCACGTCGTCTACTCCAGCTGCAACCCCGAGACGCTCGCCGCGGACCTGCGCGAGATGCCCTCGCTGCGGCCGGTGCGGGCGCGGGTCCTCGACATGTTCCCCCACACCCCGCACGTCGAGGTCGCGGTCCTGCTCTCGCGCTGAGCGCGGCCTGGAGTGACGGGAAACACTCGCCACCTCGGCGTGTCGGAGTTTCTAGCAGAGAACTCTCCGTCGTGCTCTGGTGACGTTCCCAGGAACTTCCATCGTTGCAGGGACGCCAGGTCTAGAAACTACTGATCTAGGAAACCCTCAGCGGTCGCTCAGGCGCAGGAGCCGTCGAGCCAGCTCTGCAGCACCCGGCACAACGGCCGAAGTTCCTCGTCCAGCTGCGTCAGCGCGTCACGACCGACCTCCTCGACGTCGAGCCAGCGCCGCAGCATCGCGACGTAGCCGCCGTGGACGGCGCCCGCGATGCTCTGCGGCGCCACGTCGCTCGCGGAGAAACCGTGTCTCCGGGCCACGAACGAGGCGATCTGGTCCCGCCACGCCGCCCACTGCTCGGACTCGCCCGAGCGCAGCTCCGTCGACTCGAACAGGACGCGGACGCGCTGCATCCACAGACCCTCGTCGTCCAGGACCCGTTGCAGCGCAGTCACGACGCTGCCGCGCACGAGGTCCATCGTGCCGTCGGAGGAGTCCGCGGACGCGTCCAGAGCGTCGCCGAGACCGCCGGTGAACTCGTCGAAGCGCCACCAGATGATGGAGCCCTTCGACGGGAAGTAGCGGAAGAAGCTCGTCTTGCTGACGCCGGCCGCGGCGGTGATCTCCGCCAGCGTCGTCTCCTCGAACCCCTTCCGCAGGAAGAGTTCGATGGCGACGGTCTCGATCTCCTCGCGGGAGGAGGCGGGCGGGCGTCCACGACGGGGGGCGGCGGGGGCTTCCACCGACTGCTCAGTCACGTGTGACAGCGTGCCACAACTCCGGCCCCCGGGAGGGGGACGTCGCGGCGCTGCCCACCCGGACGAAGGGTTCGGCCAGGGCGTGCAGGTCCACGCAGGCGAGCAGCGGACCCGTCGCCGAGCCCGTCCGCACGAGGGGCGCCCGTTCCTCGGCCGCCGCCTCGTCGAGGGCCTCGCGCCACACCGGACGCTCGATGTCGGACAACTCCTCCACGACGAGACCGACCCGGCGCGGAGGACCGTCCGGGTCGTCCGCCGGGGGACGCACCAGGAGGACGACGCCCGCGGTGGGGTCGGCGAGCCGTCCACGACCCAGCAGTTCGGACAGGTCCAGCAGGGGCACCACGTCGGCGTCGGTGACGAGGGCGCCGAGGTCGGAGCTCCCACCGATCCACGGCACGGGGGCGGCGGGGAACGGCACCACCCCGTCCACCTGGTCCAGCGGGGCCGTCACCGTGCCGCGGGCCCGGAAGAGCACGACGGGGTCGTGGTGGAGGGCGGCCGTGACCTCGCCGGTGACCTCGCCGGCGGGCGCAGCAGCCCCCGGCCCGGTGTTCAGGGAGGTCAGCGCGCTGACCTCGGCGTCGGCGAGCAGGGCGGCCACGTCGACGACGAACGCCGGGCCCTGGGGCAGGCGGGCCACGTCCCGGACGACGCCGGCCGCCAGCCCCCGCGAGGGCGGTGCCGCCGAGCGCGCCGACGGCGCCACCCGCACGATGTCGAGTGCCTCGGCGAAGACGAGCGCGAGGAGTCCCCGCTCGGAGCGGACGAGCAGGGCCTGCCACGACGTCGACCGGTCGGCCGGAGGCAACCCGAGCAGCGCCAGCGGGTCGACGACGGGCAGCCGGACGTCGCCGTGGTCGGTGACGCCCAGGCACCACGCCGACGACAGCTGCGAGGGCCGGGGGGACAACGAGGGCAGCGTCGTCTGGACGTCAGCGACGTCGATCGCGAGCAGCACGTCCCCCGCGCCCCCGGCCGAGGTGCAGCGCACCACGAGGTGGGCGGGGTCGAGCCCGGTGCCCGTGCCGGTGCCCGCAGGGGGTTGGCCCTCGGCGGCGTCGGGGGCGCTGGTCATCGCGAGCACCCCGGGGACCCCGAAGACGGCGGCCGGGTCGAGCAGGCTGCCGACCTCTCCCGTGCCCGGCCGGACGAACGCCGCCGTGAACAGGCGCCGCTCCCCGGCGGCCACCGGTTGCAGCGCCGCCGGGTCGAGGGTGACGACGTCGTGGACGCTGTCGACGAGCACCCCGAGGGCGCGGCCGTCGTGCACGAGGACGACGACGCCCATCGCCGCCGTGGGAGGTGCGGTGCCGTCCGTCGTCCCGCTGAGCGCGGCGAGGTCCAGGACGGGCAGGACGGTGTCGCGCAGCAGCACCGCCCCGACCAGCCCCGGCGCCGCCGTCGGCAGGGCGTCGAAGCGCTCGGGCAGGGGGACGACCTCGCGCAGGACGTCGACGGGCAGGGCGACGAGCGCCCCCTGCACGCGCAGGAGTCCGACCTTCACCGCAGGCTCACGACTCGGCGCTGGTCCGGTCGGCCAGTTCGGCGATGAGCGCGCGCACCACGGCCGAGGTGTCCTGCTGCAGCCGCGTCGCCCCGGCGATCGTCGAGATGGACTCCGAGGTCTGCGCGACGCTGGAGACGATGTTCTCGAACGCCTCCTGGGCCGCGCGGGAGACCTCGGCACCCTCGTTGACGCGGGACTCCGACTCGGCGATGAGCTCGGCGATCTGACCGGCCGCCGTCGAGGAGCGCTCGGCGAGCTTGCGGACCTCGCCCGCGACCACGGAGAACCCGACCCCGTGCTCGCCGGCCCGCGCCGCCTCGATGGAGGCGTTGAACGCCAGCAGGTTCGTCTGGGCGGCGATCTCGGTGATGACGCGGACGATCTCGGCGATGGAACCCGACGAGCGCCGGATCAGCTCGATCGCGGCCATCGAGCTCTTGAGCGCCTCGAACCCCGTCTGCGCGTCGCCGTGGGTGCGGGCCGCGAGGTCGCGGGCCTGGACGGCGTTCGAGGCGATGGCGTCGATCGAGTGCGAGAGCTCGGCCACCGTCTCGCTCATCTGCCCGCTCTTGGCGGTGATGAGCTGCTCGAGCTGGGCCTGCGCCGTCACGTCGTAGGCGTACTTGATGACCTTGAACGGCCGGCCGCGCAGGTCGAAGACGGGGTTGTACGTCGCCTGGATCCACACGTCGCGGTCGAACTTGCCGACCCGGTGGAACCGTCCCGCGATGAAGTCGCCCTTGCGCAGGCGCAGCCAGAAGTCGCGGTACTCCGCGGACACCCGGTACTCGGCGGAGCAGAACAGGCTGTGGTGCTGGCCCTGGAGCTCCTTGAGGGAGTACCCCATCGTCCGCAGGAAGTTCTCGTTGGCCGTCAGGACGTTGCCCTCGAGGTCGAACTCGATGACGGCCTGGGCCCGGTCGACGGCCTGCACGCGGCTGGCGAACTCGGCGTTCTCCACAGTGTTCCGCGTGACGTCGACGGCGTACTTGACGACCTTCAGCGGCCGCCCCTCGGGGTCGAGGATCGGGTTGTAGGTGGCCTGGATGAACACGTCCTCACCGGACTTGGTGATCCGGCGGTAGGTGCCCTCGTCGAAGTGCCCGCGTCCCAGCTTCTCCCAGAACCGCTGGTACTCCGCCGACACCGCGTCCACGGGGTCGACGAACAGGCGGTGGTGCTGACCGACGACCTCGGCCTCGCTGTACCCGAGCAGAGCCAGGAAGTTCTCGTTCGCCGCCAGCACCGTCCCGTCCAGGCCGAACTCGATGACGGCCTGGGACCGGTCGATCGCGGCGACGCGGCCCTCCAGCTCGACGGCGCGGCGGGCGGCGCCGGTGACGTCGTAGGCGTACTTGATCACCCTGACGACCTTGCCGTCCGCCCCGAAGACGGGGTTGTAAGTCGCGCGGATGCGGATCTCCTGGCCGCTGGCGCCGTACCGCGTGAACTCGCCGGCCTCCGTGCTGCCGGCGCGCAGGCGGCGCCAGAACGCGACGTAGTCGGGGCTGGCGGCGTAGGTGGCGTCGCAGAACATGCGGTGGTGCTGCCCCACGACGTCGTCCGCCTCGTACCCGAGGAGGTCCAGGGCGAGGTCGTTGGCGCGGAGCACGATCCCGTCGGGCGACAGCTCGACCACGGCCTGGGAGCGCTCGACGGCGCGGGACTTGCTGCGCAGGTCCCACAGCTCGGCGCGGGCGAGGGTGACGTCGGCCAGCAGCACCAGCGTCGCGGCGGTCCCGTCGATCCGCCGGGAGGTGCAGCGGACCCAGCGCTCGTCGGGGGTGCCCGCCACGAGGGCCTCCAGGCCCTGGCTGCGGTCGCCGAGCAGTTCGGCGACGTCGACGCCGTGCGGCACGGACAGCACGTCCGTCAGCGTGCGGCCGGTGAGGCCCTCCACCGTCGAGCCGAGCAGCTCGACGGCCCGGGGGCACGCGTGCAGGAGGACACCGCTCGTCGCGTCCACGACGACGAAGGCCTCGCGCTCGGCGATCAGCGCGGTGAGCGTCTGCTGCAGGGGGGCCGACGACAGGTCGACGGGACGGACTGCGGGAGGGCGTGCGGTCACACGGGGACCATCGACCTCGCGGGGGGTCGGCTTGAGGTGTCCGGGATGGAATAACCTCCCCGTGTGGTGACTGACGGGCAGCGGACGACGTACGTCGTCGTCGACGGCGAGAACATCGACGCGACGCTGGGGGCCTCGATCCTCGAGGGTCGTCCCGGGCCCGAGCAGCGCCCGCGCTGGGAGCGCCTGCTCAACTTCGCCCGCACGACGTTCCAGCAGCCCGCCAAGGGGTTGTTCTTCCTCAACGCCTCCAGCGGGCACCTGCCGATGTCGTTCGTGCAGGCGCTGCTGGCCCTGGGCTACCAGCCGATCCCGCTGGCCGGCGGGCCGGGGGAGAAGGTCGTCGACATCGGCATCCAGCGCACGCTGGACGCCCTCGTCGACCGCGAGGGCGACGTCCTGCTGGGCTCCCACGACGTCGACTTCCTGCCGCAGGTCGACCGGCTCCTGACGGGCGACCGGCTGGTCGGCATGGTCGGGTTCCGCGAGTTCATGAACTCCCAGTACGCCGGTCTCGCCGAGCGCGGTCTGAAGGTGTTCGACCTCGAGGACGACGTCCGCGCGTTCAACGTCGTCCTGCCGCGCGTGCGGATCATCCCGCTGGCCGACTTCGACCCGACGCGATACCTCTGACGGTCTCGATGGTGTCGGCGTCCGCGGCGGTCTTGTCGTCGCGGTAGCGCACGACGCGGGCGAACCGCAGCGCGAGTCCGCCCGGGTAGCGGGTGGACCGCTGCAACCCGTCGAACGCGATCTCCACGACCTGCTCGGGGCGGACGCGGACGACGTACCCGTCCTCGTCGGACGGCTCCACCTGCAGTTCCCGGAAGCGCTGCGTCTGCCACGCCAGCACCTCGTCCGTCATGCCCTTGAACGTCTTGCCCAGCATGACGAAACCGCCCGACTCCGGGTCGCGGGCACCGAGGTGGATGTTCGACAGCCACCCCGAGCGACGGCCCGAGCCGCGTTCGACGGCCAGCACGACGAGGTCGAGCGTGTGGACCGGTTTGACCTTCACCCAGGCGCCGCCGCGCCGGCCGGCCGCGTAGGGCGACGCGAGGTCCTTGACCACGACGCCCTCGTGACCGGACGCGACCGCCTGCGCGGCGAACTCCGTCGCCGCGTCGGCGTCGGCCGTGACGAGACGGGCGACGCGGTTCGGTTCCGGCACGAGCGCGTCCAGGACGTCGAGGCGTTCGCGCAGCGGCACGTCGAGCAGGTCACGGCCGCCGGCGTGCAGGACGTCGAAGAAGAACGGGGTCACGACCGTCCCGCTCGCCTGCGCGGTGCGCGAAGCGGTCTCCTGGAACGCCCTTGGCCGGCCGGCCTCGTCGAGGGCCAGCGCCTCGCCGTCCAGGACGACGTCCCCGCCCGGCAGCGCCGCGACGACCGCGACGACCTCGGGCAGCCGGGCCGTGATGTCCTCCAGCGTGCGGGTCGCGATGATCACCTCGCCGTCGCGGCGGTGCACCTGCACGCGGATCCCGTCGAGCTTGGTGTCGACGGCCACCGGGCCACCACCCAGACCCGCGAGCGCCTCGGCGACCGTCGTCGCGCTCGAGGCGAGCATCGGCAGCAGGGCGCGGCCGACCTGCAGCCCGAACCCCGCCAGCTCCTGCGCCCCGCCGTGCAGCGCCGCCACGACCGCCGCGACGGTCGAGCCCGCGAGCATCGCCGCGCGCCGCACGTCCGCGGCGGGGACGCCCGCGACGGCGGCGGCCGCGTCCTGCACGAGCGCGTCGAGGGCACCCTGGCGCAGTTCGCCGGTGACGACACCGCGCAGCCACCGCTGCTCCTGCTCGGTGGCGCGGCCCAGGAGGTCGGACAGGGCCGCCGAGCGCCGGCCCTGGGACCCTGGCCCGGCGAGCGCCGCCATCGCGTCGAACCGGGCGTGGACGTCGAGGACCTCCAGCGACGGCTCGTCGGCCGGTGGCGGGGCGGAGGCCATGGACCGCCACCCCAGACCGGTCCGGCGCTGCGGCAGGCTGCCGCCGAGGTAGCTGGCCACGACGGTCGTCAGCTCGAGCCCGGTGGGGTCGGCGGGGTCGAGCCGGCGCAGCAGCTCGGCGATCTCGGCGACCTTGCGCGTGCGCGCCCGGGTGGCGGCCACGGCGGCGGACGTGGTGACGACGTCGGCGAGGAGCACCCCGCCATCCTGCCCATCCCCGCCCGCGACCGCCCTCCGTGTGCCAGGGTGATCACGTGCGGTGGCGCCGGGACGAGAGGGCTCTCTCGAGCAGCTCCGGGGTCACCCCGGGGACAGCACGTCTCCTCCGGCACCACGTCGCAGGATCCTTTGTGCGCTGCGCGCACGGTCGATCCCGCACAGCAGGACAGGTCGCCCGACGTCACCGCACCCGTGGCTGACCGCAGGGGCGAGCCGCCCGACCCCGTCGCCGCGGCGCTCGCGGCCGCCTTCCTCGACGGCCCCTGGACGGCGGCCGACCTCGCTGCGCGCGGGCGTCGGGCCGTCGGGCGCCCGCGGGTACGCTGGGTCCGGACCCTCGCCGAGCAGGTGCTCGAGCGGTTCCCCCGGCCACCGCTGGACGAGACCCGGTCCCTGCAGGCGGTCGTCGCCTGGTCCACGCCGTACCAGGAGGCCCGCACCAGGGCCTCGCGCGCCGGCGAGCCCCTGCGGGTGGCGCACCTGGCCACGGCGGCCACGGCCATGGGCCGCAACCGGTGGGGCGTGCCGGTCCTGGACACCGTCGCCGACCTCGCCGCCTTCCTCGAGCTGGACGACGCCCACCTGGACTGGTTCGCCGACGTCCACCGGTTCCAGGTCCGCGCACCCGCGGGTCCGCTGCACCACTACCGGTCGCGCTGGACCGCGAAGCGCGGCGCCCCGCGGCTGCTGGAAGCACCGCTGCCGCGGCTGAAGGCCGTGCAGCGCACGCTGCTGCACCGGGTGCTGGCCCGGTTCCCGGTGCACGACGCCGCGCACGGGTTCGTGCCGGGGCGGTCGGCGCTGACGGGGGCGTGGGACCACGTGCAGGCCCGCACCGTCGTCCGGTTCGACCTCGAGGGGTTCTTCGCGGCCGTCCCCGCCGCCCGCGTGTTCGGGCTGTTCCGGCAGACGGGGTACGCCGAACCCGTCGCCCACGTGCTGACCGGGCTCGTCACGCACGTCACGCCGTTGACCGTCCTGCGGACGATGCCCGCGGGTGGTTCGCCGGACGAACGCCACCGGTTGCGCCGCAACCTGTCCCGGGCTCACCTCCCGCAAGGGGCGCCGACGTCACCGGCGCTGGCGAACCTCGTCGCGCTCGGGCTGGACCGGCGGCTGGCCGGCTGGGCGCGGGCCACCGGTGCGACCTACACGCGGTACGCGGACGACCTGACGTTCTCCTCGATCGACGGCATCGACCCGCGGCGGCTGGAGCGGGCCGTGGCGGGGATCGCCGAGGACGAGGGGTTCCGGCTCAACCCCGCCAAGACGCGGGTGCGCGGGGCCGGTGCGCGGCAGCTCGTCACGGGCCTCGTCGTCAACGAGCGCCCCAACGTGCCGCGCGAGGAGTTCGACCGGCTCAAGGCCGTGCTGCACAACTGCGTGCAGCACGGCCCGGACGGTCAGAACCGGGAGGGCCACCCGGACTTCCGGGCCCACCTGCAGGGCCGGGTCGCGCGGGTGGAGGCCGTCAACCCCGCGAGGGGGCGGCGGTTGCGGTCGAGCCTCGACGCGATCGCGTGGTGAGCAGGCCTCGGCGCAGCAGCCAGCGCTCGAAGACGATGGTGCCGAAGGGCGGTACCCCGGCGGCCAGCCCCACGGCGAGCGTCTTCAGGGACCACCCCATCGTCCGGGCGGCCCACACGGTGGACAGCAGGTAGACCACGAACCCGATGCCGTGGATCATCCCGACGACCGGCACCCCGCCCTCGTGGGGAGCCTTGACGATCCACTTCAGGAACATCGCGATGAGCAGTGCGGTCCACGAGATCGCCTCGAACGTGGCGATGACGCGGAACCAGCGGGCGGCGAGCGGCCCGGAGGTCATGGGGTCCTCCTCGTGACGGGGTGGTCCCCCAAGTCTGACGGGCCGTCGTAGGTCATGGGACCGGTGAGGGTGTGTCGTCGCTCACCCGGTGGCCGTGGCAGCGCTGGCACGTGCCCTCGCGCTCAGCCCGCCAGCAGTTCGTCGTCCGCCGCGCGACCGAGGCGCCGGACGTACCCCGGAACGTCGGCGGCGGCCATCGCGCCGCCGAACAGGTGGCCCTGCGCCCGGCGCACGCCGAGGGCGCGCAGGGGGGCGACCTGGTCGGCGCGCTCCACGCCCTCGGCGAGGATCTCCATGTCCAGCGCCCGGCACAGCGCGGCGATGCCCTCGAGCAGGGACGTGTCCCCGCCGGTGGCCAGGGTCGTCAGCGACCGGTCCAGCTTGACCGTCGAGACCGGGAACCGGCGCATGTACGACAGCGACGTGTAGCCGATGCCGAAGTCGTCGAGGTCGAGGTGGAAACCCGCCGCGACGACCTCGCGCAGAGATGCCGCGATGCACGGGTCGTCCGGGAGTTCCTCGTGCTCGGTGATCTCCAGGTGCACGCGGGAGGGGTGGATCCCGTTGCGGGCGGCCAGGTCGGAGATCCAGCGGCCCATGCCCTGACGGTGCAGGCTGCCGATGCCGAGGTTCACGGCGAGGTGCAGCCCGTCGACACCGGCCGCGTCCCAGCGGGCCAGGTCGCGCAGCGCGCGCGTGGCGACGTGCTCGTCGAGGCGGGCGCCCAGCCCGGCCGTCTCGGCGTGCTGGAGGAACTGGTCGGGGGCCAGCAGGCCGCGGCGGGGGTGGTCCCAGCGGACGAGCGCCTCGACGCCGACGATCCGCGGGACGTCACCCACGAGGTCCACGACCGGCTGGTGGACCACGACGAGTTCGCCGACGTCCTCGGCGCGACCGCCCTGCAGCAGCAACGACCGCAGTTCCTGCTGCAGGGCCAGGCCCCCGAGGACCTTCTCGCGCAGCTGGGGGCGGTACACGAGCGCCCGTCCCTTGCCGGCCTGCTTCGCCGCGTACATCGCCACGTCCGCGTCGACGAGGGCCTCCTCGAAGGCGATGCCGACGCGCAGGGGCGCGATGCCGATGCTGGCGCTCACCCGGTAGGGCAGGCGGTTGAACTCGAAGGGGGCGTCCAGGGCCTCCAGCAGCAGGTCCGCGGGGCCCTCGTCCTCGTCGTCGCGGGTCCACAGCACGACGATGAACTCGTCGCCGCCGGTGCGGGAGACCACGCCGTGCTGCCCGACGGCGCTCCGCAGGCGTTCGGAGACCTCGACGAGGAGCGCGTCGCCGACGGCGTGCCCGCGGGTGTCGTTGATCTGCTTGAAGTCGTCGAGGTCGACGAGGCACAGGTGCAGGTCCTGGCCGTGCAGACGGCGGCGCAGGTCCTCGGCGGCGCCGGGCAGCCCGCGCCGGTTCACGAGGTCGGTGAGCGGGTCCCGTTCGGCGCTGCGTTCGGCCCGCCGCACCGACAGCGCGGCCCAGCCGACGCCGGCGCAGGCCAGGACGTACCCGCTGGGGGCGACGACCTCGACGGCCACGTCGGGCAGGACGTGGACGGCGCCGAGCAGCCACAGCAGCGGCACGGTGCAGAAGACCGGCAGCACGCTGAGCAGGCGTTGCCCGTCACCCCGCAGCGCGCCGCCCGCGACGGGCGTGCCGAAGTGCCGCATGCTCGGGTGCAGCGCGGCCGCGGCCAGCAGCACCATGGCCAGGCTCTGCACCCCGTGCAGGAGGTGCCGCCCGTCGCTGACGACGTCGGCGCGCGCGGTGACGAGGGCCGAGATGGCGAGCAGGACCCCGGCGGCCAGGAGGACGAGGGTCGTCCCGGGGGCCATCCCCGTCCGGGTTCCGAGGATCCGCAGCAGCACGATGGCCAGCACGATGTCCGCCGCCGTGCCGATGAGCACGGCCGGGTCGTCGGCCAGGCCCGTCTCCCGCAGCATGCCGAGCACCTGCGCCACCACCAGGGCTCCCGCGAACGCCGTCAGCGCCAGGTCGGGCCACGTCCGGCGCAGCGGGACCCCCGTGTGCCGCAGCGTGCGGACGACGAACGGCACCAGGGACAGCGCGACGACCTGCACCGCGCCGACGCTCCAGCGCGTGTCCGGTCCCGTGACCAGGGCGCCCACCGCCGTGGCGAAGCCGACGGCGAGCAGGACCAGGACGGCCACCCACGCCTGCGGCAGCACCGGACGGTGGCGACGGACGCCCGCGACGGCCAGCGCGAGTGCACCGCCGTCGACGACGGCGGCGACCACCTCTCCCGCCCCACCGCTGAGGGCGGGGACCGCCACGACGAGGCCGAGGACGGCGAGCAGACCGAGCAGCGTGACGTCGCGCCTGGCCATGAACCCCCCGTTCCTCGTGGTCCCGCACACGGGGAGACCCCCGCCGTCTGTGCTTCGACGCGACCGGTGGTGAACTCATTCGCCCGTTCAGGCGGTGCCCACCCCCCGGAACACGGGTGGCGTGGCCACGGTTGGCGACGGCATGAGCGTCATCAGTCTGTGGGGCGGCGGCCCGTGGCAGGACCCGTCGAAGCTCGCCGAGGCCCGGGAGGTGGCCGCGGAGGTCGAGGAGCTGGGCTACCACCGCCTGTGGTTCTCCGGCGGTTTCGACCCCGGGATCCTGCCCGCTTTCGGTGAGCTGCTGGGCGCGACGCGGACGCTCGGCGTCGCCAGCGGCATCGTCAGCATCTGGACGGCCACGCCCGACGACTCCGCCGAGGCGTTCGCGCGCTTCGAGGCCGAGCACCCCGGCCGCTTCCTGCTGGGCCTGGGCAACTCGCACGCCCCGGCCGTCGAAGGTGGGGGGCAGCGGTACGACAAGCCGTACACCCGCACGGTCGAGTACCTCGACGCCCTCGGCGACCGGGTCCCGGAGGACCGTCTCGTCCTCGCCGCGCTGGGCCCGAAGATGCTCGAGCTGGCCCGCGACCGGACCGCGGGGGCGCACCCCTACTTCGTGACGGTCGAGCACACCGTCGCCGCCCGCGAGGCGCTCGGCGCGGGCTCGTGGCTGGCGCCCGAAGCCGCCGTCGTCCTCGACGAGGACCCCGTCACGGCTCGTGCGACCGCGCGCGAGCACCTGGCGGTCTACCTCGCCCTGCCGAACTACACGAACAACCTCCGCCGCTACGGCTGGGGCGACGACGACCTCCTGCACGGGGGCAGCGACCGCCTCGTCGACGAACTCGTCGCCTGGGGGTCGCTGGACGACGTCGTCGCCGGGGTCCGCCGGCACGTCGACGCGGGCGCCGACGAGGTGGCCCTGCAGGTCCTCGGTGGGGACGGGGAGTTCCCGCGCCGGCAGTTCCGGGAGCTGGCGGGGGCGCTGATCGTGTAGGTGGACGGTGCGCTCGCCCGCTCGGCGTCGCGCCGGCGGTCAGGGGATGAACCCCTGACCGCCGGCGCGCCCGTTGTCGATCTGTCGGCTGAGCTCGCGGGCCACGGCCGCCCGTTCCCCGGTCCGCCCCTGCGCCGCCCGGTACAGCCGGACGTCCACGTCCCAGCGCCAGGCCAGCACGCACAGCCCGACGACCACGATCCCGATGCCCACGGCAACCAGTGTCACAGGACGACGCTAGACCTCGTCGTCCCTCCTCACCAGGCCTGCCCGCTGGAGCGGTACGTCCCGACCCGCTCACGCGTCGCGGACGGGTCGCAACGCACCACTTGCGCGGTGTGGCACGTTCGCGTCCCGCGCAGCACTCCCGTCGTGGCTCGCAGGGGCCCGCTCAGGCCGTCGGGTAGGCGATGAACGCGAACTGCGACCCGTCCGGCGCCCAGCCGTTGACGTTGGTCGTCCCCTGCCCGCCGGGGACGGCGTACCGCTGGACCGACGCCGTCCAGTCGTCGGCGGCGACGACGTGGACGACGACGTCGAGGTCGGCGGGGTGGCCGAGGGTTCCGGGCGGGAAGGACAGGTAGTTGCCGTGCCGCCCGTCGGGGGACAGGTGCGGGAACCAGTCGACGGTGTCGCTGACGACGAGTCGTTCCAGCGGACCCCCACCGTCGGGGACGCGGGCCAGCTGGGCGTGCCCGGGGACGGAGCTGAACGCCTCGGTGTTGAGCAGGATCCAGCGGCCGTCCGGGCTCCACTCCGGTCCGTCGAGGTGCCCGGTGCCCGCGTCGAGACGCCGGGGTGCGCCGCCGACGGGCTGGACGACGAGGTGCCCGGGTTCGTCGAACGTGCTGATCTCGACGTAGGCGATCCGCGAGCCGTCGGGGGAGACGCCGTGCAGGAAGTGCCAGTTCCCGTCCTCGACGGTGATCCGCTCGACGGGCCCGCCGGAGAGGTCCCCGCGGTACACGTGGCCGTCGTCCGCCGTCATGAGGACGTGCCGGCCGTCCGGGTGCAGGACGTGGTCGTTGTTGAGCGGGGGCAGTCCCACGAACTCCACGCGGTGCACGCCGGCCTCGGGTGCGTGGACGGCGAGGCGCCACAGGTGGCCGTCGCCGTTCAGCAGCAGGGACGTGCCGTCGAGCGACCAGTTCGGCGCCTCGAGCAGGAGGTCCGACGTCTCGAACAGGACCCGGGGAACCGCGATGTCCGGACCCCCGAGCAGGACCTGGCAGTGCTGCGACGGGGCGAGGTGACGGGGCACGGGAAGAACCTAGTCGTGCGTCCCGCTCTCGTGCCCGACGTGGCCGACGGGTTCGAGCTGGAACGTCGCGTGCTGCACGGCGACGGGGAAGTGCTCGGCCACGCACGCCTGCAGGGAATCCAGGATCTCGGGGGCGTGCCCGTCCAGGAAGCAGGAGTCGTCGAGCACGACGTGCGCCGACAGGACCGGCAGGCCCGAGGTGATCTGGCTGGCGTGCAGGTCGTGGACGGCGTGCACGTGGGGGAGTTCGAGGAGGTGGCGACGGACGTCCTCCAGGTCGAGGCCGGGCGGGGTGGACTCCAGCAGGACCGACGTCGTCTCCCGCAGCAGCTTCACCGTCCGCGGGACGATGAGGACGCCGATGAGCAGGGAGACGACGGCGTCGGCACGCGTCCACCCCGTGAGGGCGATGACGCCGGCCGCCACGAGGACGGCGATCGACCCGAGTCCGTCGTTCACCACCTCGAGGACAGCGGCGCGGACGTTGACGTTCGCGTCGGCGTTGCCGCGCAGCAGGAGCCACAGCGCGACGACGTTGCCGAGCAGGCCGATCACGCCGAAGACCAGCATCGCGCCGGAACTCACCTCGGGCGGTGCGAGCAGCCGCCGGACGCCCTCGACGAGCACGAAGACGCCGACCGCCAGCAGTGCCGCGGCCTGCAGGGTGGCGGCCAGCACCTCGGCGCGCCGGTACCCCCACGTCCGCTGCGCCGATGCCGGGCGGGCGGCGAGGTTGGCCGCGATGAGCGCGATGGTCAGCCCGGCGACGTCGGTGAGCATGTGACCGGCGTCGGCCAGCAGGGCCAGGGAGCCGGAGACGAACGCGCCGACGGCCTCGGCGACGAGGACGGTGGCGGTGACGGCGAGCGCCGCCGTCAGCCGGCGGCGGTTCTGCGCGAGGTCCGCGCCGCCGTGTCCGTGGCCGTGGCCGTGGCTCACCGCGCCACCTCCTCGGGCGCGCAGTGGTCGTCACCGACCGCCAGCACCACGCCGAGGAGGTCCCCGAGGGCGTGGCTGAGCCGGGCGTCGGCGATCTCGTAGCGCACGCGCCGGCCCTGCGGCACCGAGACGACGAGACCGCAGCCGCGCAGGCACGCGAGGTGGTTCGACAGCGACTGGCGCGAGACGCCGAGCAGGTCGGCCAGTTCCGCGGGGTACCCGGGGGCCTCGCGGAGCGCGAGCAGCAGCCGGGTCCGTGTCGGGTCGGACAGGGCGTGCCCGAAGCGGGCGAGGACCTCTGCGTGGCCGACTGCGTGCGGTGCGATCACGGAACGACGGTACATCGAGAACTGGATGGTCGGGTGGCTTGACCCTGACGCGACGTCAGGCACGAGCGTGCTCCTCGTGCGCTACGTCATGGACACGTCCCACAGCACCGTCCCCGTGCCGGCCCTGGACGCCGAACCCCCGCCCGTCGAGGAGCGGGTCTACGGGATGCCGATGTTCCCCACGCTGCCGACCGCGGACCTGGCCGCGTCGGTCGAGTTCTGGACCCGCGGGCTGGGGTTCGTCGAGCTGTTCGCGATCCCCGGTCGCCTGGTCCACCTCCGCCGCTGGCGGTTCCAGGACGTCCTGCTCGTCCCGGGCGAACCCCCGGCCACCCCGCCGCCGGGCACCCTGAGCGTGGCGTGCGTGCTGCGTCAGCTCGCCGAGGTCGCCGCAGCCTGCGAGACCCTGCGGCCGGGCAGCACGAGCGGACCGGAGCGCCGGCCCTGGAACAGCGTGGAACTGCAGGTCGTGACGCCGGAACGGGCGCGGGTCGTGCTCACCGCGGCGCTGCCCCTGGACGACGCCGCGGCGCGCGACCTGCAGGAGGTGGGCATCGGTGCGCCACGGTGACAGGCTCTGCCCCGTGGAGGAGGCGCAGGGTGAGGGACCGGACGGGGAGCTGACGGTGGGCCGGGTGGCGGAACTCCTCGGCGTCAGTGTGCGGACGTTGCACCACTGGGAGTCGCTGGGCCTGGTCACGGCCGCCCGGACGAACGGCGGGTACCGCACCTACGGCCCCGAGGAGGTCGCGCGCCTGCAGCGGGTCGTGCGCTACCGCGAACTCGGGGTTCCGTTGGCGGCGGTCGCGGAACTCCTCGACGGGGGTTCGCCCTCCGACGGCCTGGACGCCCTGCGCCGGCAGCGGGCGGAACTCGTCGACCGGCTGGACCGGACCCGCGACACCCTCGACGCGGTGGACCGGCTCATCGACGCCACCGAACGCGGGACGACGCTCACCGCGCAGGAGCAGGCCGCCCTCTTCGGCGCCGACTGGGACCCGTCCTGGCCCGGGCAGGCGCGCGAGCGGTGGGGGGACTCGCCCCAGTGGCGACAGCACGCCGAACGCGCGGCCGACCGGTCGACCGCGGACTGGGCCGCGCTCGCGGAACGGATCGAGACCCTCGAGGCCGACCTCGCGGCGGCGTTCCGCGCCGGCACCGCGCCGGGTTCGGTGCAGGCCGCGGAACTCGCGGAGCGGCACCGTGCGTCGGTGGCCGAGCACTTCGACTGCACGTACTCGATGCACGTGTGCCTGGCCCGCAGCTACGTCGACGACCCCCGGTTCCGCGAGCACTACGACCGGCGAGAACCCGGCCTCGCCCCGTGGCTGCGGGCCGTCGTGGAGGAGAACGCGCGGGCACGGGGCGTCGACCCCGAGACCGCGGTGTGGGAGTAGCGTTCCGCGCGTGACGATCCACGAGGGCATCCACGACGACCGCGCGGACGGCGTGCCGGTCCGCGTCTACCGGCCCGACGTCGACCTCCACCCCGAACCCCGGGCCGCCCTCGTCTGGGCCCACGGCGGGGGTTTCGTCGCCGGCGACCTCGACATGCCCGAGTCCGACGCCGTCGCGCGGAGGTTGCAGGAGAACGGGATCCTCGTCGTCGCGGTCGACTACCGGCTCGCCGGCCCGGGGACGACGTACCCCGTCCCCTCCGACGACGTGCTGACGGCGTGGCGGTGGGGGCGGGAGTTCAGCCGCACGGCGGGGGTTCCCGTCGCACGGATCCAGCTGGGTGGGGCCAGTGCCGGCGGGAACCTCGTCGCGGGCGCGGTGTTGCGCCTGCTCGCGGGTGAGGGCGACGTCCCCGCCGCGGTGTTCCTCGCCTACCCCACGCTGCACGCCGTGCCGCCCGTCGCGTCGCCGGCCGCCCAGGCCGCCGTCGAGACGTTGCCCGAGGCCGAGCGGTGGTCGGCGGCCGACGTCGCCGCGATGTACGAGGCGTACCTCGGGGGACCGTCGGGCACCGCCCCGGCCCCCGCCGTCCCGGGGACGGCCGACCTCGAGGGTTTCCCGCCCACGTTCGTCCTCACGAGCGAGGTCGACGGGTTGCGGGGTTCGGCCGACGAGTTCGCCCGCCGCCTGGTGCTGGCGGGTTCGCCCGTCCTGTCGGTGTGCGAGCCGGGCACGGTGCACGGGCACCTCAACACCCCGGACCCGCGGTTCGACGCGAGCCTGCGGCGCATCACGCGCTGGCTGCTGTCCGCCGACGAGTTCGCCGGGTAGGCCGTCGGGTCAGGGGACCAGGACCACCTTGCCGACGACCGTCCGGGACTCGGCCAGCCGCACGGCCTCGGTGACGCGGTCGAGCGGGAACGTCGCCGCCACCTGCGTGCGCAGGCGCCCAGCGGCGGCCAGGGCGAACACCTGGCCCAGGTCCTCGCGCACCCCGGCCCGGAACCGGGCGGGGTTCCGCTTGCCGGCCCAGACGTTGAAGAACGTCGCCCGGTGCCCGCCCGGGCGCAGGTTCCACCCCTGCAGGCGTGCCATGAGCCGCAGGATGGTCCAGGTGGCGTTCCCGTGGGCGTCGCGGGTGTCCGCGCTGCCGTAGGAGACGAGCGTGCCGCCGCGGCGCAGCAGGCGGTGCGACACCGTCAGCACGTCGCCGCCGACGTGGTCGAAGACGGCGTCGACGCCGTCGGGGGCCAGCGCCCGCACCCGGTCCTCCAGCCCGTCGAGGGCGTAGTCCACGGGTTCGACGCCGAGCGAGCGCAGGGCGTCGCGGTGGCGGGGCGCGGCGGTCCCCAGGACGCGGGCACCGGCGATCGCGGCGAGTTCGGCCAGGACCGTGCCGACACCACCGTTCACCCCGTGCACGAGGACCGTCTGCCCGGCCCGCACGCGGGCGGCGCGGTGCAGCATGCGCCAGGCCGTCAGGCCGTTGACGACGAGCGTCGAGGCCGCCGCCGGGTCCAGGCCCGCCGGCACGGGCACGAGGGCGTCGACGTCGACGACGGCGTGCGTCGTCCACCCGCCCGTGCCGAGGAGCGCCGCGACCCGGTGCCGACCGGTGCGGAGGAGGTGGCGGGCCCCACGGCGTGGACGGTGCCGACGAGGTCGTAGCCGGGGACGAAGGGGAACCGCGGCTGGTCGTAGTAGCGGCCCCGGCGCATCTGCTGCTCGGCGAACGAGACGCCGCTGGCCTCGACCGCGACGAGGGCCTGGCCGGGACCGGGGACGGGCACGTCGGTGCGTTCGACGCGCAGGCCCTCGGGCTCGACGACGCCGGGGAGGACGACACGGGTGGTGGTCACGGGAACTCCTGGTGAGTGATCGGACAGTCACAACTGCGGGCGTGCGGAAGCGGCTGCGGGGGAGCGGGTCAGAAGTGGCGGATGCCGTGCGTGAGCGTGCGAGCCCAGGACCCGGGCACCTCGTCGAGGTCGGCCATGACGACGAGGTGGCACAGCTGCCCCCACGCCATGAACCGCTGGACGAACTCCGGACCGGCGCCCGACAGGCCCCCGACCGTGCCCACGACCGAGGCCAGTCCGCGGCGCAGGCAGTCCCGCACCTCGGGCACGTCGCTGGCCGACTGGGCGTGCACCTGCAGCATCAGCAGGTCGCGGTCGGCGATGAGGTGGGCGTAGGCCAGGCCCATCGCGTCGAGCAGACCCTGCGGGGAGCGGTCGGTCGCTTCCTGGGCCCCGGCCGTGAGGGCGTCGACGACGCGGGCGTAGCAGTGCTCCACGGCGGCCAGGAACAGGCCGAGCTTGCCGTTGAAGAGCCGGAAGACGTACGCCGGGGAGATGCCGGCGTCCGCGGCGACGGCCGTCACCGGGGTCGCGTGGTAGCCCGCCCGGGCGAAGACCCGGGTCGCGCTCGCGACGACGAGCGCGCGTTGCGCCTCGGCGGTGGATCGGACGGCCATGTGTGTGAGTGAACACTCACAACGTGGGACTCGTCAAGACCCCCGGGTCGGGACCGCCCTAGGATCGCTGCGACCCAGCCCCGCTCGTTGCCGAGCAGATCGGAGGAGTGACCGTGACGGACCCGCAGCGCTCGGCCGACCTCGCCGACCTGGCCCGTTCCCTGCAGCGCAGGTCGAGCCCGCAGGAGGTGATGGACGCCGTCGTGGAGGCCGCGGTCTCGCTCGTGCCCGGGGCCGAGCACGGCTCGATCAGCCTCGTCACGGGCCGACGCGGGGTGTTCTCCGCCTCCGCCAGCAGCCAGGTCGCGCGCGACTTCGACAGCCTGCAGGAGGAACTCGGCGAGGGGCCCTGCCTGGAGGCGATGTTCAGCGAACCCGTCGTCCACGGTCCCGACCTGACGGCCGAGAGCCGGTGGCCGCGGTTGTCCAAGACCGCGCCGGACACGCTCGGTATCCGCAGCGTCCTGTGCTTCCAGCTGTTCGTGCACGAGGAGAACACCCTCGGTGGCCTGAACCTCCTCGCGACCCGTCCCGACGCCTTCGACGAGGAGGCGCCCGAGCTCGGGTCGGTGTTCGCCGCGCACGCCGCGTCGGCGCTGGCCGCCGCGCAGGAACTGGACCAGATCAAGCAGGCCCTGGTCAGCCGGGACGTCATCGGCCAGGCCAAGGGCATGCTGATGGAGCGCTACCAGATGGGGCCCCAGCAGGCCTTCGCCCTCCTGGCCCGCTTGAGCCAGGACGAGAACGTCAAGCTGCACGTGCTCGCCGAGCGCCTGGTGACTACCCGCACCCTGTGACCGGGCCGCTGCCGGACTCAGCGGACGTCGACGACGGTGACGTTCACCGCCGTCACCCGCAGGTCCGTCATCTCCCGCACGGAGGTGGCGACGGTGCGTCGCACCTGGGTCGCGAGCTGTGCGAGGTCCACGCCGTGGGACGCGACGAGGCTGACGTCGACGACGGCGTCGGTCGGTCCGAGGTGGACGACGGCGCGCGGTGGACCGTGGCGCTCGCCGGTGGGGTGGTCCTCGGGGGAGAGGACGCCGGTCACCGTGCGGGCCGCCAGCGCGGCGATGCCGGCGACGACGCTCTCGCTCATCGTCGTCGCGCCGCCCGGGGTGGGGCAGCCGTCGGCACTCGTCTCCGACACCGGTCGACCCCCTCGTTCCGTCCTCGGGTGTTGACCGGACGGTTCGACCGGTCATGGAGAGGCTTACACCGTAAGTGCGCTGAACGCCAACCCCTCCCGTCGTGCGTCTGCGCCGGGCCGGGAGCCGACGGCGGGCGGGGGTCCGGCGCGGGTGCCAGGATCGGCGGGTGCCAGGGACCCCCGCCGCCGGAGCCGGCGGACCGTCGCCGCAGCCGGACCCGTCCGTGCTGCCGGACGTCGACGAACTCGTCGTCGCGGGGCAGGAGCGTCCGTCGGACCGCGTGCCCCTCAGCCGCGAGCGCATCCTCGCCTCCGCCCTGGAGTTCATCGACGAGGACGGGCTCGGTGCCCTGACGATGCGGCGGCTCGGTGCCCGTCTCGGTGTCGAGGCGATGTCGCTCTACCGCTACGTCCCGGGCCGGGAGGAACTGCTCGACGGGGTCGTCGACGCGATGGTCGGGGAACTGGGTCACGACCCGGAGGTGCTGCGCCGACCCACCCACGGGTGGCAGGACTTCCTCCAGCGCCTCGCGCACGGGGTGCGGCGCGTGGCCATCGCCCACCCCCGCGCGTTCCCGCTCGTCGCCTCGACGCCCCCGCAGGCGCCGTGGTTGCGCCCGCCGCTGCGCAGCGTCGAGTGGGTCGAGACGTTCCTGTCCGGTCTGGTGGCCGACGGGTTCTCGGACGACCAGGCCGTCGCCGCCTACCGCGCATTCACCAGCTTCCTGCTGGGCAACCTGCTCCTCGAGGTCTCCCAGCGCGGCGGTGCCGTCGGTCCCCTGGACCTCGTGGACGAGGAGGTGCCCCCGGGTGGTCTCGACGACGCACCCCACGTCCGGCGCCTCGCGCCCCGGCTGGCCGAGGACCGGGCCCTGCAGGAGTTCGAGGAGTCCCTCGAGAGCCTCATCGACCGCATCTCCGTGCTGGTCCTCGGGACCAGCGGGGCCTGAACGGTCCGGGGCGGGACTGCCGGGCCGTCCGCCGCCGTTCCGCAGGCGCCGCCCAGCCCGAGGCGCGATGCTCCGCGGGTGAAGATCGCCCTCGTCGTCCTGTGCTTCTTCTTCCCGTTCCTCGCGGTCCTCATCAAGGAGGGGCCGTCCCGGAGGGTGCTCATCGCCTTCCTGCTGCAGCTGCTCGGGCACGTCCCGGGGGTGGTCTACGGCCTGCTCGTGGTGACGCGCGACTGACGTGCGGACGCCGGCGTTCCCGCTGTGGCGGCTGGGGGAGTGGGATTCCCGAACCGCCCGCGAGCCGTGACAGGTTGCCGCGCAGCCCCTCTGCGCCCGGTGGCCGGTCCGCCGGGTGGCCCGCCGGTCGAGCGGGTGGCGCGGTAGCGTCCCGGCGTGGGACTGCGCAGCCGGCCGGAATCCGTCGCGGTGGCCTGCCTGCTCGCCGCGACGGGAGGTTTCCTCGACGCCAGCACCTACCTGGCGCGCGGTGGTGTGCTCGCCGCGGCCCAGACGGGCAACGTCGTCCTGCTCGCCGTCGCGGCGGCCGGCGGGGACGTCGGCAAGGCGCTCGGCCACGTGCCGAGCCTCCTCGCCTTCCTCGCCGGGGTCCTGCTCACGGAGGTCGTCGGCGGGCCGCGCTGGCGCCGCCTGCTGCGGCGACCCGTCCGGGCGGTGCTGCTGCTGCAGGTCGCGGTGCTCGTGGGGGTGGGGTTCGTCCCCGGCGCCCCGGCGGGGACCACGGCCACGTCCCTCGCCTCCGCGGGGGTGGCCTTCGCGGCCGCGTTGCAGCTCAACGTCTTCCGGTCCGTCCGAGGCATGACCTACGCGACGACGTTCGCGTCGGGGAACCTGCGCAGCCTCGTCGAGAAGACCTACGCGGTCGTGCGCCACCGGGGGGACCCCGAGAGCACGGCGCGGCAGGCGCGGGACATCGCCGCGGTCCTCGTGTCCTTCGCCGCCGGCGCGTTCGCGGGAGCCCTGGCCACCGACGCCTGGGGAGCGCGGGGGATCTGGGGCAGCGTCGTGCTGCTGCTCACGGTCCTCGTCCTCGTCGTGCGCGAGACCCGGCACATCGAGCGTGGCTGACCGGGTCAGGGCCCCAACGTGGTGCGCGGCAACGCCAGTGCGGCCACGAGTCCCAGGGCGAACGCGCCGGCGACGGTGAGGAACACCGCGGAGAACGCCGTCCCGTAGGAGGCGCCCGCGGCCAGCCCCGCCGCGACCACGCCGCCCAGCAGCGCCGTGCCCAGGGTGGCGCCCGTCTCGCGGACGTAGGCGATCGTCCCGGTCGTCCCGGCCACGGCCTGCGGCGGTGCGGCGTCCTGCGCCAGCACGACGAGCAGGGCCATGAACGACCCGGCCCCCAGTCCGAAGGCCACGAGGACACCGGCAGTGGCGACGAGGCCCAGGTGCGACCCCGCCGTCGCGAGGACCACCGCGGCCGTTCCGGCCAGGGCGCAGCCGCCGACGGGGAACCGGCGCCAGCGGCCCGTGCGCCGGACGAGCTGACCGCTGGTGTTGACGCCGAGGACCAGGCCCGCCGTCACCGGCAGCAGCAGCACGCCCGACGTCGTCGCCGAGGTGCCGTGGACTCCCTGCACCCAGCTCGGCACGTAGGCGATGACGCCGAACATCCCGAACCCCACGACCGCCGCCAGGAACGCGGACAGCACGACGCCCCGCGTGCGCAGGACCGCCACCGGCAGCAGCGGGGCGCTGCTGCGCAGCTGGTGCACGACGAGGGCGGCGACGGCCACGACCGTCAGCACGAGGGCCCCCGCCGTGACGGGCGCCCAGCCGTCGCGCGGCAGGACGGCTGCCGACCACGCGAGTGCCGACGTGCCGAGGGCCAGCAAGGCGGTGCCCGCGACGTCGAAGCGTTCCGCGGTGCGGCGGCGCGGCCCCGCTCGCAGGAGCGTGCAGGCCAGCACGAGCGCGACGCCGCCGACGGGCACGTTGATCCAGAAGACCCAGTGCCACGACCCGACGTCCGTCAGCCAGCCGCCCAGGAGGGGACCGGCGACCGTCGCGACGGCGAAGACCGCGCCGAGCGGACCGAGGACGGCGGCCCGGTCCCGCGCCGGGACGACCTCGGCGACGAGGGCCTGCGGCATGACGAGCATGCCCGCGCCGCCGACGCCCTGGAGGGCGCGCGCGGCGGCTAGGACCTCGATCGAGGGGGCGGCCGCGCAGACCAGGGAGGCCAGGACGAACAGCACGACGCTCGCGCGCAGCACCCGCACCGTGCCGTGCCGGTCGGCGAGGGTCCCGACGACGGGCATGGCCACCGACATCGAGAGGAGGTAGGCGGTCAGGACCCAGGCGACCGAACCGACGGCGTCGAAGTGGGTCGCGATCGTCGGCAGCGCCGTGGCGACGACGGTCTGGTCCAGGGCGCCCAACGACGTCGTGAGGACCAGGCAGGTCATGAGCGGCCGCAACCGGGAGCGGGGAACCGTCCCCTCGAGCGTGGGACCGGGGTGGAGCACGGGAGCCTCCGTCGTCCGACGGGGCGTGCGCGCACTCGGACCGGACGGCCCGGCGACGGGCCGGCGCGTGCCGACCCCACCGTCGTCCGCCCATCGTGGCCGACACCGCGGACGGACGGGGCCGTCCGCGGCATCGCCGTCCGCGATGCCCGGTATAGCGACTCGTTGTTTCCGCCCGGCCCGTCCGCGCCCGGAGACTCGGCGACCAGACGCTCCACCAGAACGACACCACCCTGACGACGAGGTCCCGGGAGTTCGAGTGCACGAGACGCTGAAGGTCCGCCCGGGAACACCCGGCCCGGACGTCCCACCGGCCCGGTCCCCACGGGGCGGCCGCCGCCGTGCCGCCTCGCGCGTGGCCGCCTGGTGGTGGTCGCTGCCGGCGCTGGCCCTCATCGCAGCCGTCCACTACGCCGCCACCCTCGCCGGGTCGGCCTACGCGTTCACCGACTTCAACGGGTTCCGCACCCCGGAGTTCGTCGGCCTGGAGAACTTCCGGGAGATCTTCACCGGCGAGGCCCCGCTGCGGGCGCTGCTGAACACGATCGTCATCGCCGTGGCGTTCCTCGTCCTGACCAACGTCCTCGGCATGGCCTTCGCCGTGGCCCTGAACCGGCAGCTCAAGAGCCGGTTCGTCCTGCGGACGGTCCTCTTCGCGCCGGTCGTCCTCAGCCCGCTGGCCGTCTCCTACGTCTGGAAGTTCCTGTTCCAGCAGGACGGCCCCCTCAACCAGGTCCTCGGGGCCGTGGGTCTGGAGTCGCTGCAGCGCACGTGGTTGGGCGACCCGTGGACGGTCGTCCCAGCGATCACCACCGTGATGGTCTGGCAGCACATCGGTCTGACGATGGTCATCTACCTCGCCGGGCTGGCCGGCGTCCCGCCGGAGAGCGAGGAGGCCGCCGCCATCGACGGCGCGGGCGCCTGGGCGCGGTTCCGCCACGTCGTCCTGCCCGCGCTGCGACCGACGGTCCTCATCGCCAGCACCATGATCCTCGTGCAGGGTCTGCGCGTCTTCGACCAGGTGCAGGCCCTCACCGGCGGCGGCCCCTTCGGAGCGTCGGACACCCTGGCCACCAGCGTCTACCAGCAGACGTTCGTCAACGGCAGGTTCGGCTACGGCTCGGCCCTGGCCCTCGTCATGACCGGCATCGTGCTGCTGTGCGCGGGCCTGCAGATGTTCCTCCTCCGCGACCGCAAGGAGAAGTGACCCGTGTTCCGCTACACCCGCCGCACCGCAGCGCGCGAGGTCCTCGTCGTCCTCGCCGCCCTGGTCGTGTTCTCCCCGATGCTCATCCTGCTGAACGTCTCGCTCAAGACGTCGCAGAACTCCGTCTCGACGTCGGCGTTCAGCCTCGCGAACCCCGTCTCGCTCGACGGTTTCCGCGAAGCCCTGGCCGCCGACGGACAGAACAGCCTCGTCACCGGTGCGTTGAACAGCGCGATCATCACGGGCGGCAGTGTCCTCGTCCTCGTGCTGCTCGGGTCGATCACGGCCTTCACCCTGACCCGCATCACGAGCGGCTGGAGCAAGGTCGCGTTCGGCAGCTTCCTCGTCGCCATCGTCCTGCCTGCCCAGCTCGGTCAGGTCCCGCTGTACAGCGCCATGCGTGAACTCGGCCTGCTGGGGACGCGGACGGGGATGGTCCTCGCCTACTCCGGGATGCTCATGCCGCTGGCGGTGTTCCTCTACTCCGGCTTCACCCGCTCGTTGCCGACCGAGTACGAGGAGGCGGCGCAGATGGAGGGAGCGGGTCGGTTCGCCATCTTCACCCGGATCGTGTTCCCGCTGCTGGCCCCGGCGACGGGCACCGTCGCGATCCTCACGGGCCTCATCGTCTGGAACGACTTCTTCACCTCCCTGGTGTTCCTCAACGGGTCCGACGCCGTCACGCTGCCGGTGGTCGTCTACAGCTTCGTCGGGACCCTGGTCTCCCGCTGGAACGTCGTCTTCGCCGCGGTCCTGCTGTCGATGGTCCCGGTGCTCGTCCTCTACCTGCTGGCCCAGAAGAAGTTCATCCAGGGGTTCGCCGGCGGGGTCAAGGGGTGAGCGCCGTCGCCCTCCTCACAGCGGTCGAGTTCGCCTCGTCGGTGCCCGCCGGGGACGCCGAGCGCCTCTCCGGCCTCGGGTTCGTCGTCCGGGCGGCCGGCGGCGGGCCGGGCGTCGAGCTGCGGACCTGTGCCGACCCCTACGGCTGCCGGGTCGTCGTGCGGGCGGGCCCGCGGGCCGCGCTGCGGCAGCTCACCTGGCGGCTGCCCGACGCCGACCGGCTCGACGCGGCCGTGCGGGCGGTCCGGGCGGGACGCACCGTCGCCGGTCTCGTGTCCGACGCCGGCTGGGTGGGGGACGGCTTCCGCATCGAGCACCCGGACGGGTCCTCGAGCGTCCTGCACTGGCAGCAGGACCGGGAGTGGGTCGCGGGCCCGGCCCTGAGCTGTCCGTTGCACCCCGACGGCAGCACGCGGCTGTGCGACGTGGCGCCGCCGCTCGTGCAGGCCGTCGCGGTCCCCGCGGCCGTCGGGGACCTCGTCCGCTGGGCGGAGGCCGCCCTCGGGCGGACCGTCACGACGGCGGTGGTCCTCGCCGACGGCCCGGGGCTGCTGCTGCGCTCCGGCCTCGTGCGCTCGGCGGAGGTGAGCACGACCCCGGGCGGGTTGACGCTCCGCCTCGCGCCGGACGAGGTGGTCGCCACCCTAGAATCAGAACACGCCTTCTGATAACGTCCCCGACGAACTCGGCGGGCCCGCGGGGGTCCGAGCCGGACGACGACGTCGGGAGCCGCTCCGTGGTCAACCTGCTCAACACCGATCTGAACCTGCTGGTCCCGCTCGACGCGCTGCTCACCGAGCGCAACGTGACGCGGGCCGGTGCGCGCATCGGGGTCAGCCAACCCGCCATGTCCGCCGCCCTCGGACGCCTGCGACGGCAGTTCGGGGACGAGCTGCTCGTCCGCGTCGGCTCCCGCTACGAGCTGACCCCCCTGGCCGAGGAGCTCGGCAGCCGGGTGCGCGACGTGCTGCGCCTGGCCGAGGAGACCCTCCACCCCACGCCGGGCTTCGATCCCGCGAGCTCGACACGGGAGTTCACGGTCATCTCCTCCGACTACGCGGTCGCGGTCCTGTTCCCGCTGGTCATGGCGCGGCTGCGCGCCGAGGCGCCGGACGTCAAGGTGCGGGTCGTCAGCGTCGACGCCACCGCGATCGAGTCGCCGCAGACCGTCCTGCGCTCCGCCGACCTCCTGTTCACGCCCCGGGGCCAGACGTCCGGCATCGCCAGCACGGACCTGTTCACCGACCACTGGGTGTGCGTCAGCGGAACGCCCCGCCTCGGAGGCCGGCTCGACGAGGACGGTCTGCGCCGGTCCCGCTGGGCCCGGGCCTTCGCCGACCACGGGGGCACGGCGGCCGACCGCCGCGTCGACGAACTCGTCGTCGGAGCGCGCGTCGACCTCGTCGTCGACAGCCTCGCCCTGCTCCCGACCGCCATCGGCGGCACCGACCTGCTGGCCCTCGTCCCGCACCGGATGCTCCGGCACGCCGAGGCCCTCACGACGGTGCACCGCATCGACGTCCCCCTGCCGCGCACCTTTCTGCGCGAGGCGGCCTGGTGGCACCCGTCGTGGCAGGACGACGCCGGTCACCGGTGGTTCCGCCGGCTCGTGCGCGAGGCGGCGCGCGGACTGCCGGCCGACCCGTTCGCCGACCCGCTCGCCGACCCGGTGGCGACGGCGGACCTGGTGGCCACCGCCTGAGTTCCCGCCCTGGGTTCCCACCGGAGTTCCGGGGTGCGGCATCACGCCGCGCGATGCGCACCATCCCGAGTAGTTGTTTCCGCCGGACGTCACGGGCGGGGGAGGATCGGTGCAGGCGCCAGGGACTTGGCGAAAACCCCGACAACGCTGTCAGGAGATCTGCATGCGACGCTCCACAACACGTTCCCGGATCCTCGCGGGTTTCATCGCCGGTGCCGTGGTGGCGACCACCGCGGCGTGTTCCTCCGGCGGTGACACCGCGGCGGGCGACGGACCCGTCACCATCAAGTTCGCGACCGAGACACCGACCGACGGTGAGGGCCCCTACCGCGCGCTGGCCAAGGCCTTCGAGGCCGCGAACCCCGACATCAAGGTCGAGGTCGTCGAAACCCCCCTCGACTCCTACGCCAACGTGCTGCGCACGCAGTTGCGCGGCGGCAACGCCCCCGACGTCTTCTACGGCGCTCCCGGCACCGGCAACAGCAACGCGCTGCTCACCCTCGCCGACGCGGGGCTGGTCGAGGACCTCGGCGACGCGGACTGGGTGACCAAGGCCGTGCCCGCGAGCTCGAAGAACCTCTTCGAGGTGGACGGGAAGACGTACGCCGTCCCGCTCGACGTGTCGCCGAGCACCGAGATCGTCAACCAGACCGCCTACGCGGCAGCTGGGATCAAGCCGGCCACGACGACGGCCGAACTGCTCGGGCAGTGTGCGACGCTCAAGGCCGCCGGCAAGTCGATGTTCGCCGTCGCCGGGTCGGTGCCGGGCAACCTGTCCCTCATGGCGATGCAGTTCGCGTCCAGCACCGTCTACTCCGCGCAGCCGGACTGGAACGAGCAGCGCAAGGAGGGGAAGGTCACCTTCGCCGCAAGTGCGGAGTGGAAGCAGGCCCTCGGGGACGTCGTGGCCATGAAGGAGGCCGGCTGCTTCCAGGAAGGCGTCGCCGGCGCCGGGTTCGCCGAGATCACGCAGGCACTGACGAGCGGGTCCTCGTTGGGGATCTTCGCGCCGGCAGGGGCCGTGAGCGAGATCGCCGCCTCGACGCCAGGGACCGAGTTCGGTGTCGCGGTCCCCCCGGGGAAGACCGCGGAGGACACGCGGCTGACGGTCACCCTCTCGAACGCCATCGCTGTCTCGGCCCAGAGCAAGCACCTCGACGCGGCGAAGAAGTTCGTCGAGTTCGCGACCCAGCCGGCGCAGCAGGACGCCTTCGCGAAGGTCTCGGGGAACCTGTCCCTCACGTCGCTGGCGAACGAGGGGTCGCAGGTCCCGGCCCAGTTGTCCGGTCTGTCGACCCAGCTGGCCGACCAGAGCAAGCAGGTCCCGCTCGGCTACATCACCTGGAGCAACGGCGGTGTGACCGACGCCGTCGGCAAGGGTGTGCAGGGTCTGCTCACCGACCAGACGAGCGTCGACGACGTCCTCAAGGCCATGGACGCCGCCTACGACCAGGGCTGAGCGGCGCTGCGCGAGGCCGGTACCCGAGGGGTGCCGGCCTCGCGCGCGTTCACCCGCCGGACCCCTGGTCCGCCCGCAGGTCCGCCACCGCGGCCGACAGGAGGGAGGTGAGTTCCTCCTCGCGGGCCGGTCGGGAACTCTCGACCGACACGCCCACGGCGAGGTCACCCACCCGGGCGGCTGCGGAGACCTGGTGCACCGGACCGCCCTGGTAGTCGCCCGTGAAGTCGGTCGTCGCGGCCCACGTCTGGTCCGCGCCCTGGACACTCACGGGGAACGGGGTGACCGCCCAGCCGAACCGGCAGGCCGCCCCGTCGGACCCGAGGCCGTCGAACGCGGCTTGCGCAGTGCCCGTCGGCCACCGCGTCACCAGCAGGGTGACGCCCTCCTGGGCGTCCGCCGGGGCGTCGACCGCGTTCCACTGCCACTTCCGCGCCGAGACGGTGCTCGGGTGGACCGTCGTCAGGTCGCAGGTGACGCCGAGACCCGCCAGCGGCGAGTTCTCCCGCTGGTAGGGGCCGCTGTCCGAGATCAGCTCGACCCCCGTCGGCACGGTCGCCAGGGTCCGGGGCAGCGGGGGCGGGGGCTCCTGCGCGGCGGGATCGGCGGGGCCGCTCGACGTCGGGGTCGTCGGGGGCGTCGAGGGCGAGGCCGGACGTTCCGGGAGCCGGCTCTCCGAACCCGTGGGGGTCCCGACGGGGGTGGTCGACACGCTCCCGCCCGGCCACACCTGCAGGGTGAGGGGTACGGCGGCGACGAGCACGACCGCGGCGACCGCCGTGCGGACGCGGCGTCGGGATCGGCGGCGGCGCACGCGCGTCAGCGCGCCCGTGGCCAGCGACCGCTCGTCCACCGGGCCCGTACGCACCTCACTCTCGAACGCTGCGAGGAGGAGGTCGGTGACCTCGTCGCCGGGGGGCTCCGGGGCCCTGCTCCGGTCGTCGTGGTCAGGCACGGGTGACCCCCTCCTCCGTGAGCAGTCGGCGCAAGGTCGCCAGGCCGCGGTGCGCGTTGCTGCGCACGGTGGCCGTGGAGCAGTCCATGAGGTCGGCGATCTCGCTGTCCGGCAACCCCTCGTAGAGCCGCAGGACGATGGCGATGCGCTGCTTGTCCGGCAGTCGGCGCAGCAGGGCGAGGCACCGCTGGCGTTCGGCGAAGGGACCCGAGCCGTCGTCGGTCCCCGGGTCGGGGAGGTCTGCCGGGTCCGCGGTGTGCTCGCGGCGCCACGGCCGCCGGCGCAGGGTCGTGACGGCGTTGACGACCATCCGGTTGAGGTAGGCCGAGGGGTCGTCGACGGTCCGGATGCGGCTCCACTTGTCCACGCAGGTCGCCAGGACGTCCTGCACCACGTCCTCGGCCTGGTGCTCGTCGCGCAGGAGGACCCGGGCCAGCCGCACCAGCTGCGGCCCCTTCCAGGCGACCAGCGACTCCAGGTCCAGCGGGACGTCCGCCCCGGCGGGACCCCGCCCCGCGGCGCGTGCGCGGGCGGTGCGGTCCCCTCCGGCCGCACCGCCCGTCGCAGCACCCGCCACCTCGCCCCACCAGCCCGTGGACCACCCCGAGGAGGAGGCAGGTGCGGCGCCGCGCTCGGCGCCCTCGCTGGGAGGTGTCACGGACCTACGACGCGATCACCTCTGCCGTTCGTTGCACCGTGCGCTGGATCTGGTCTCGACGCGGTTCACGGCTCGGTCCGGTAGGTGTCGGGACGGCGCTCGGCCAGGTGGTGCAGCTTGCGGCGCGCCCGGTCGACGACGTGGTCGACGTCGACGGTCGCCTCGGCCAGACCACCCTTGGACCCGGTGCGCGCCAGGACGTCACCGCCGGGGCCGACGACCTTCGCCTGCCCGAGGAACCGCAGGTTCCCCTGGATGCCGGTCTGGTTCGAGGACACCCAGAGCACCTGGTTCTCCGCCGCGCGGGCGGAGTCGTAGAGGTCGAACAACCGGGACTGCCGGTCGTTGGGCAGCCGGGCGGCCCGGTCGGTGACGCTGGCGGGCCACGCGGAGAGGCAGGCGATGGTCCTCGCCCCGTCCAGGGCGAGGGAGCGGCTCGCCTCGGGGAACGTCTTGTCGTAGTCGATGAGCAGGCCCAGGCGCCCGACAGGGGTGTCGAAGGCGGTGAAGGAGTCACCGGCCGACAGCACCTCGGCTTCGCCGGCCGGCTGGTGGACCTTGCGGTGCCGCCCCAGCACCCCGTCACCGGTGACGCAGACCGCCGCGCTAAACCAGCACTGCCGACCGTGCACGACCGCCACCTCGGTGTACCCCAGGCACACCGTCACCGGCCCCGCCGCGCGGGCGACCGCGGCGATCTCCTCGCAGCCCTCCTCCACGGCCGGGGGGGTGCCGCCGGTGTGCGGGTCGTCGAGGTCGGACAGGTACCCGCCCAGCGTCCCGTGGGGCAGGACCAGCAGGTCGACCCCGCTGCGCCGCGCTCCGGAGACGACGGCCAGCGCCTTCTCGACCCCGCGTCCCACGTCGCGCCCGAAGTGCGCGGCCGCCGCCGCGACGCGGACGGAGCGGGAGTCCTCAGAGGTCGTGGTCATCGCAGGTGATCCTCCCGGACGGGGACGGCTGGGGACGCCAGCGGCTGCGCTGGACCTTGCCGGCCTCGTCGCGCAGCGGCTCGTCCACGAACCTCCACGCCACCGGTCTGGCCGGCGGGTCCAACCGCTCGGCGCACCAGCCGGCCAGCGCGTCCCGAGCGCCCTCGACCGGCGTTCCGCCGTGCAGGTCGACGACGGCGTGCACCCCGGGGACGGGGCCCGCCACGGCCACCGCCGACCGCACGTGCGGGTGTTCCTCCAGCACGGTCTCGACGTCGGCGGGAGCGATGCGGGAGGTGCCGACGGTGACGAGGTCGGCGAGGCGGTCACCGATGAAGAGGTACCCGTCGGCGTCGAGCCATCCGCTGTCGCCCAGGGTGTCCCACCCGTCGCGGACCGACTTCCGTGCGCCGACGTAGCTGTAGGTGGGGTGGTCACGGCGCATGAGGACCTCGCCGACCTCTCCGGGCGCGCACTCGCTGAGGTCCGGGCGCACGACGCGGAAGCTCGACCCCGGCAGGGCCCGGCCCACGGTTCCCGGCCGGGCCGTCCAGTCGTGCCCGTCGGTGAAGGCGAGTCCCTGGGACTCGGTGCCCGCGTAGAGCTCGTGGACCCGGTCCGGGCCGAGCCAGTCGATCCACGCCCGTTTCAGCCACGGTGCGCACCTCGCCCCCAGGTGCAGGACGGCCGTGAGCGAGGAGACGTCGGTGCGCGCCCGGTCCGGGTGCCGCCACACGGCGTGCATCATCGACGGGACGAGGACCCCCCAGGTGACGCTGTGCTGCGTCACCGTCCGCAACCACTCGCCGGCGTCGAACCGGGGCAGGACGACGAGCTCGTGGCCGGTCATGAGGCCCCGCGCCGCGTAGACGAAGGGGGCGGCGTGGGTCAGCGGGCCCGCTACTAGCTGCACGGCCGACCGCGGGACGAAGGGGGCGACGCTTCCCCGGGGGTCGAAGCGGGCGGGAGCGGCTGCCCGGACGACCTTCGGTCGGCCCGTGCTGCCCGAGGACGTGGGGGCCTTCCAGCAGCTCGCGGCCAGGTCCGGCAGGGGTGTCGCCGGCGGTCCGTCCGGGGGGCCGGGAACGTCCGCGACCCGGTCGAGCACGACGGCGGGTCGACCGGCGGCGAGCACCGTGGCGCGATCGGCGGCGTCCATCCGCGGGGACAGCGGTTGCGGGGTCGCACCCGCCTTCCACGCCGCGGCGAACGCGACGACGGTCTCGCAGCTGTTCGGCAGCGCGACCGCGACGAGGTCGTCGACCTGGACGCCCTGCGCGAGCCAGCGGCGGGCGAGGTCGTCGCTCCACTCGTCCAGCCCACGGCGGGTCAGGACGCGTCCGGCGCAGCGGACGGCGCCGGCGTCGGGATCGCGCCGCGCCCACCAGCGCAGTGCGGCGCCGATCGTCGGCGTCGTCTCCACGGGGCCGGTCACAGGGCCGGCACCAGCCGCCGGTAGAGCCGCAGGTGCGCCTGCGCCGCGGCGTCCCAGGTGTGGGCGGCCGCCAGGTCGGTCCCCACCCGTCGGCGTTCGCGCTGCCCGGGACCGTCGGGGTCGGTCACCGCCGCGTGCAGCGCCGAGGCGATCGCGGGGATGTCGTCGGCGAAGGCGGCCGCGCCGGCGAAGACCTCGCGCAGCACCGGCAGGTCCCGGGTCACGAGCGGGACGCCCGCGGCCAGGGCCTCCATGGCCGCGAGGCCGAAACCCTCCTTGGTGGACACGAACCCCATGGCGGACGCGCCGGCGACGAGCGAAGGCAGGTCGTCCTGCGCGACGGGCCCCAGGACGACCGGGGCGACGCGCAGGTCGCGGGCCAGCCGGTCGAACTCCGTCCGGTAGTCGCGGTAGTCGAACAACGTCTCCCCACCGGCGACGACGAGGGAGACGTCGGGCAGGTCGCGGCGCAGCAGCGCGACGGCACGCAGGAGGTCGGTGCTGCCCTTGCGCGGTTCGATGCCGCCGACGGCCAGGACGTACCGCCCGAACCGTTCCCGCCACCGCACGCGCCGCGCCCGCGCGGAGGGTGCGTCGGAACCCGCTGCGGTGAACGGTGCGGCGTCGACCCCGTTCGGGATGACGACGGGGTCGAGGCCCCAGCCGGCGCGCACCTCGGCGGCCACGGCCTGCGACACGCAGACGTGGGCGAACGGTTCGACGATCGCCCGCTCGTGGCAGGCCGCCAGTTCCGGCGTCGTGAACGTGTCGAGGTGGTGGACGGTGCGCACGCACCGGCCGACGGCGTTGGCGCTGATGCAGTCCTGGGCGTGCACGACGTCGTAGCCGGCCGCGTCGAAACCCCGTCGCAGCACGTCGATCGACCGCAGGATCCGCGCACCCACCGTCTCGCCCTCCTGCGCGGCGAACTCCACGACGCGGACGTCGACGCGGGGGTCCACGGGCCGGAAGAACGTCTGGTCGCCGCCGCGGCCCAGCGTCCACACCGACACCTGCGCCCCGGCCTCGACGAGCGCCTCGGCGAGGGCGAGGGTGTGGACGACCCCGCCGCGGGGTTTGGTGGAGTACGTGGTGAGGGCGATGCGCATGTCAGCCGACGCCGACGGTCCGGTGCTCGTGGTCCTGGTCCTGGTCGTGGTGGTGGTCGTGCTGGAGCGGGAGTTCCGCGACGGGCGGTGCACCGGTGATGCGGTCGGCCAGGAACTCCGCGTCCCGCGCCACCCCGGCGAAGCGTCCCGAACCCCACGTGTGCATCCAGGGCAGACCGAGGAAGAACAGGCCGGGGGTGCCCGTGACCCCGCGCGTCTGGCGCGGGCGGCCCCGGCCGTCGAACACGCCGACCTCGATCCAGCGGTGGTCGGCGCGGTAGCCGACGCTCCACACGACCGACGTGACGCCGGCCGCTGCCAGGTCGAGTTCCGTCGCCTCCCCCTCCGGGCGCCACACGGGGGTGTAGCGCTCCTCGGCGGGCGCATCGATCCCCCGCGCCGCGATCCACCGGTCGATGCCGTCCTTGATGGACTCGGCGACCGCGTCGGCGTGGTCGAGCGCCGCGCCCAGCGTCGGGGTGAACCGGGCCACGCCGTCGCGGACGTCCACGAGGCGGCCGTGCAGGCCCATGCCCTCGCGGGCGAAGGCGCGCAGGTCGATGTCGCGCCCGCCGTCGCGGCCCGTCATGTAGTGGTTCGTCTTCTCCTGCGCGGCAGCCCCTCCGGGGACCTCGGCCGCGGTGACGTCGTAGGTGCCCATGTCCTCGAGCCAGGCGATGCAGTCCCGGCCGCGGTAGCGACGGGCGCAGCGCGGTGCGTTGCCGACGGCCAGGTGGACCCGACGGCCGGCCAGGTGCAGGTCCTCGGCGATCTGCGCCCCCGACTGCCCCGACCCGACCACGAGGACCGCCCCGGCGGGCAGCTGGTCGGGACCGCGGTAGGCGGAGGAGTGCAGTTGCGTGACGTCCGCGGGGAGCCGCTCGGCGGCCGCGGGGACGACGGGCGTGTGGTACCCGCCCGTCGCGACGACGACGTGGTCGGCGGTGAAGCGTCCGGCGGTCGTGTCGAGCGAGAACCGGTGCTCACCCTCCTGCCGCAGCGACGTGACCGCCACCCCCTCGCGCACCGGGGCACCGAAGGACCGGGCGTACTCCGTGACGAACCGGTGCACCTCGTCGCGGGGCATGAAACCGTCGGGGTCGGTCCCGCCGAACTCGCCCGAGTAGGACCACCCCGGCAGGCGGCACTGGAAGTTCGGGGTGACGAGCGTGAACGCGTCCCACCGTCCGTCCCGCCACTCGTGGGCTGTGCGGTCGCGTTCGAGCAGGACGTGGTCGACGCCGCGGGCCCTGAGGTGCCAGCTCAGGGACAGACCGGCCTGCCCGGCGCCCACGACGACGACCGCGTGGTGCTCGGGGGTGGTTCCGGTGGCGTTCACGGGGTGGCTCCGGGGGTGGGTGGCAGGGGCGGGGTGAGGTCCAGGACGTGGACGGGGGCCGTCGGTGCGAACCCGGCGGCGCGCACGGTGAGGTCCTGGAGCTGCGCGACGGCTGCGCTGCAGCCCATCCCGTAGCGGGCGCGGACGCGGTCGCTCGCCTCGGTGAGGGCTGTGCGGCAGCGGGTCGTGAACTCCTCCACGGAGTAGCTCTCACCCGCGCTGAGGTGGTCGTGGACGACGAGGGAGGGGGAGTAGCACTGCTGGACGGTGTCGTCGGGCCAGCGGACGGTGAAGGTCATCTCAGGCAAGAGCGGGCACCTCCTGCCGGAGCGCGTGGGTGTTGGGGGCGACGACCGCGCCGTAGGCGTCGGGCCGACGGTCGCGCAGGGCGAACATCGCGCGCCGGGCGGCCGCGAGTTCGGCGTCCACGTCCACGTCGGCGATCGCGACGCCCGCCTCCACCCCCGTGTCGGCCAGCACCTCCCCACCGGGGCCGACGACCTTGGCGCTGCCGACGTAGCGCAGCGAGCCGAACGTCCCGGCCTGGTTCGCGGCCACCCAGACGACCTGGTTCTCCAGGGCCCGGGCCTGGTCGTAGAGGTCGAACCGCTTCTTCCAGCGGTCCTGTGCGAGGTCACCGGACGCGGCGGTGCGCGCACCGGGCCACGCGGAGATGCTGACGACCACCTCCGCCCCGTCGAGGGCTGCCGCGCGGGCAGCCTCGGGGAACGCCTTGTCGTAGCAGATCTGGAGACCGATCCGGCCGACCGGGGTGTCGAAGGCGTCGAACGTCGACCCGGCGGCGTACGAGAGGTTCTCGCCCAGGGGTTGGTGGACCTTGCGGTGGTGGCCGAGGACGCCGTCGCCGGTGAGGGCGACGGCGGTGTTGTAGAGGTCCGCGCCGCCGTCCTCGCAGAAGCCCAGGACGACGACGGTGTCGCCGGCGAGCTGCTGCACCCGGCGCAGTTCAGGACCGTCGAGCCGCAGCGGCGGTGGTCCGGAGCGGTCGCGGCGCGAGGCGGCGGTGCCGCGGTCCTGCGCCGACCCCAGGGACGACAGGTACCCGCCGAGGCAGGCCTCGGGGAACGCGACGAGGTCGGCTCCGTCCGCCTGCCGCAGCACGCGTTCGATGGTCGCGTAGGCGTGCTCGAGGTCGCGGCCGAAGTTCTCCGCGACCGCGGCGAGTCTGGTGGTGGTCATGCGGTTCCCATCCCCGTGACGGGGCCCGGAAGGGCCGTGGTCACGTCTCCGTCGGGCCAGCGCAGCGACACCCCGCGGGTTCCTGCGTGCAACCGGCCGATCGTGGTCGTGGTGGCGGGCCCCGCGGGTGCGGGGGGCCGGTCCGGGGCGTCGGCGGTCACCATGCCGAACCCCGGGAAGCAGGTGAACCAGTCGCCGACGGTGGTGCCCGCCGGCCGGGGGACGGCGGTGACGTCGACCTCCGCGCCGACCCCGCTGGCCTCGGCGAGCATCCCGACGGTGCCGAGCAGGCCGGCCATGCTGACGTCCTTGGCCGCCGCCGGGCGGGTCCGGGTCACGACGGACCCCATGACCCGCAGGTCCTCCGCACGCCGCCAGGACGTGGAGTCCCACTGGGTGCCGGTGTACCCGGGCCGCCAACCCCCCTGGAGGTCGACGGTCAGCGAGAGCGCGTGCCCGGCCCGCCCGCCGCCCGCGGGGACGGGGTCGGCCGTGCGGCCCAGGGCGGTCACCGACAGGGCCGCCGGCACCCCGAACTGGGTGTGCCCGCCGAGGACGGGGACGCCCCAGGCCCGGGAGGCCTCCCTGAGCCCTTCGACCACCGCCCGGACGTGCTCGGTCGTCGGCGCGCCGACGGCGTCGAGCAACCCGACGGGGGCCGCTCCCATGGCGGCGAGGTCGTTGAGGTTGACGAGCACCGCGCACCACCCGGCCCACCGCGGGTCGCGGTCGACGAGGGAGGGCAGGACCGCGTCGCAGGCGGCGACGACGTCCGTGCCCGGCACGGGCGACCCGTCGTCCCCGAGGAACCCCGCGGGGGTGCTCACGAGGCCGTCGAGGACGCCGGCGAGTGCGGACTTCGTGGCCCGGGCCAGCCGTTCCACGCGGTCCACCGGGTAGCGCACGAGGGCGTGCGGCGTGCCCTGCACCACCACGTCGCGCACGTGCTCCCAGCCGAGACGGCGGAACAGGACCGCGCTGCGCCGCTGGACCGTGGCGTCGAACCGCAGCGCCCCGAGGTCCTCGGCGTGGGCGCAGGCGGCTCGCACCAGCGCCGATCCGACGCCGCCCAGGGTCCGCGCCCCGGGGGTGACGGCGAGCCTGCTGCCCCGCCACCAGCCGACGTCGGGTTCGTGGCACGGGGCCAGGCGCACCCCGCCGACGACGGAACCGTCCGCGGTCCGGGCGACGAGGACCCGACGGCGGGGGTCGTCGTCCGCCGCGTCCCTGTCGTCGCCGGTGAACAACCCCTGCTCGGCGACGAAGACGTCCCGACGGAGCTCGCGGTAGGCCTGTTCGGCGGCGGTGTCGGCGACCTCGACGTGGAACGCCGAGCGGGGACGGGGCACCCCGGCCAGGACGGGCACGTCCAGCGGCGCGAGCAGGCTGTGCGGGACGGTCAGGTCCGCGTCCACGGTCAGGCCCCGAGGTTCTGCAGGACCGAGCACGCCCCGCACGCGGCGCACCCCGCCATCTGGTCCGCGCCGCGCATCCCGGCCTCGCGCAACGCCTCCGCGACGCGTCGGGAGACGTCCTCGAGGACGGCGGGGTCCGGGGCCGTGGCGTGGTCGACGTCCACCGCGAGGGTTCCCGCCAGCGGGCGGAACGGCACGACGAACGGGTACACGCCCAGCTCGGCGAGGCGGCGGGCCCCCTCGACGAGGTCGTCGGGGTCCTCGCCGAGACCGACGAGGAGGTACGTCGAGACCTGGTTGCGCCCGAACACGCGGACGGCCTCGGTCCAGGCGGCCCAGTAGTCGGCCAGCGGGACCGTCGACTTCCCCGGCATCCAGCGCCGGCGGACGGCGTCGTCGAGGGACTCGACGTGGAGGCCGACCGAACTCGCCCCGGCCTCCTGGAGTTCGGTGAGGGTGGCGAGGTCGGCCGGGGGTTCGCACTGGACCTGCACCGGCAGCCCGGGAACGGCGTCCCGGATGGCCCGCACGCAGCGGGCCAGGTGGCGGGCTCCGCGGTCGGGGGCCGTCGACGTCCCCGTCGTGAGCACGACGTGCCGGATCCCGTCGAGGTCGACCGCTGCCCGCGTGACCTCGGCGAGGACGGCCGGCGTCTTGACCGCGATCGTGGCGCCGGAGTTCAAGGACTCCTCGATCGCGCAGAACCGGCAGCGGTCCTCCGGCGAGTACCGCGAGCAGGTCTGGACCACCGTGGTGGCCAGGACGTCCCGGCCGTGCAACCGCGCGACCTTCTCGTAAGGGGTTCCGTCCGCGGTGCTGAGGTCGTAGAACCGGGGCCGTCGCACCGCCTCGACGTCGACCCCGAGGTCGGTGACCGCCCCGGTCTGCTCCAGCAGCAGCCGGCCGTCCCGCACCAGGTAGGGGCTGTCCTGTCGCAACGGGACGGCCGTGGCGAGGCCGTCGAGGACGACGTGCCCGTCGTCGGTGGGTCCGGCCCCGCCCCGGCGCTGCACCGGAGCGGCCAGCCGCACCCCGCGGATCGCGACGTCGACCCGGGTCGCCACCGCCCCCGCGGGACGCGCTTCGCAGGTCACGGCGTCCTCACACCATGTAGGTCGAGTTGATGATGGCGCCCTTGCGGGCGTAGTGGATGACCGCGTCCTGCACGTCGAGCGGGTGGCACGGGACGACGCCCTCGATGAGGTCCTCCTCGCGGTTGCCGTGCAGGGCCAGGCCGAACCGGCAGCAGTAGACCGTCCCGCCCTCCTTGATGAAGGTCTCCAGGGCCCCGTTGATGTTCTGCTCGCCGGGGAAGCCCGAGTCGCCGACCGTGGGGAAACCGCGGGTGGCGATGCAGTTCATCGCCCCGGGTCCGTAGAAGTAGATGGCGGACTCGAAACCCTTGCGCAGGGCGCGGGTGGCCTGCAGGACGGCGACGAAGCTCACCGAGGACTCGTGGGCGATGCCGTGGACGAGCGTGAAGTAGGTCTCCCCGCCCTCGGCCTGGTAGTCGGGGAACACCTTGGTCGAACCGTAGAGGTTCTCCCCCTTGGGCTTGCTGGGGTGGGGGATCTCGGTGAGGGACTTCGCGATGTTCGCCTTGATCTGCTCCTCCAACGCGGTGTCGGTGTCGGTGCCGGTGGTGGTCGTGGTCGTCGTGGTCATGGTTTCTCCTCGAGGGTCAGCCGTAGAGGGCGGTGAAGTTGTCCTGCAGGAACATCCGGGTGAGGTCCCCGTCGCCGGAGGCCGCCCGCATCCGGGCGAGTTCTCCGGCGTGGTCGCCCCACGGTTCGTCGGAGGCGAAGAGGACGCGGTCCCCGCCGACTCCGCGGCGTTCGATCTCGGCTGCGAGCCAGCGGGGCGCGAAACCGATGGCCCAGCTGGTGTCGGTGTAGACCCGCTTGCCGGCCTCGATCCAGTCGAAGAACCGACCGCCGATGAGCTTGATGTGCGCGCTCATCCCTCCGCCGAGGTGCACGAGGTGGATGCGGACGTCGTCGCCGTACCGCTCGACGAGCTCGCCCACCTCGTCGATGTCGGAGGCGGCGCCGGGGGAGGTGTGGACGTGGACGACGAGCCCGAACTCCCGAGCGGTGCCGAAGATCTTCTCGATCTGCGGCTGGGACGACGGGTCGTCGACCCCGCCGCCGAGCAGGAAGCTCGTCTTGAGCGCGACGACGCCGGGTTCGCCGGCCAGGGCGAGGGCCGCGTCCGTGAGGGCGGCGTCCTCGACGCGCGGGGAGGTCCACAACCCGCAGACGAAGCGGTCGTCCTTCGTCGTCGTCTCCAGCACGAGGTCGTTGAGGGCGAAGGACGCCGCGGCGACGGGAACGCCGTAGTTCGGCAGCAGGAGGGCGCGTTCGGTGCCCTCGCGGTCGAGGTCGGCGAGGAGGTCGGAGATCTGCTCGCGGGCCGTCGTGTCGGGGTTGACGGGGGGACCGCCGTAGAAGGGGTACGCCGGCAGCCGCCCGAGGTGGCGGTGCGCGTCGTGGGTCCGGTTCACAGGACTAGTTGATGCGCGAACTGTTTCGAGGTGGTTACGCCGAGAACATCTCTGTGTTTCGTGTTCCGCACACCACCCGTCGTGGAACCGGCCCCGGACGTCGTCGTCCGGGGCCGGTCGGTGGGGTGGAGCCAGGTCTGCTCAGAGCCCTAGGCGGTGCTTCGCGTACCAGCCGTTGAGCATGACGGTCGAGGCCGGGTTGGGGGTCTGCTCGCTCTCGAAGACGACCCAGCCGTCGTAGCCGTTCCCGCGCAGCACGTCCAGCACAGCGGGGGCGTCGACGAGCCCGTCCCGGGTGCCGACCTCGTGGAACCAGCGCTCGACCTCGCGGTCCCCGCCGGCGGTGAGGAAGGCGTGCTCGGCGTGCGGGCGCAGCCGTTCCCCGGCGGTGTCGACGAACCGGGTGTCCTTGAGCTGCAGGTGGTCGACGCGGTCGACGTGGCGGCGCACGACGTCCGCGGCGTCGAGGCCGGCCAGGGTCAGCTCCCCGGTGTCCACCGTGAGCCCGACGAGCGCCGGGTCCGTGGCGGCCAGCAGCCGCGCCAGGACGTCGGCGTCGGCCGCGGCGGACAGCACGTCGGCGTGCAGGGTGGTGCGGACCCCGTGCTCGGCGGTCGCGGCGCCGAGCGCGTCGAAGCAGGCCGCGGCCGTGTCGACGGCGTCGTCGTCCACCGTTCCGACCTGCCAGGCGGGGGGCAGGGCGCGCACGACGAGCCGGGAACCGCCGAGTTCGGCGAGGGCGGCGGCGAAGGGCCTGGCCCACTCCACGATCGCGGCGTGCTGCCCGCGGTCGAGGACGGACCGCCCGTGCGAGAGCTCCTCGTCGACGGGTTCCCCGGGGTCGACGGACCAGCTGCTGACGCCGTCCAGGCCGACGTCGGCGAGCACCTTGGCGAAGGTGGACAGGGAACCGTAGGTGGCCTCGATGGACGCGGGGCGCCCGAGGGGGTCCCAGCGGCCCGTGCCCCCGCGCAGTTCGACGGCGCGGAACCCGGCGGCCCGCACCGTCTTGAAGGCGCGCAGGTGCGCGTCGGGACGGCAGAAGTCGTCGAAGTTCGGCTTCCACTGGTTCACCGCGTAGGCACGGCGGATGCTCACGACGCCACCTTCCCCAGGACCTGCTGCGCGTACCACATGGACAGGGCCGTGCTCTCGGCGTAGTCGCCGCCGATGTTCGCCTTGTCGTGCTCGACGGTGACCCAGCCGTCGTAGCCGTGGGCGTCCATCGCCCGCACGAGGCGCTGGAAGTCGACCAGACCGCCCTCGACGCCCATCTCGTGGAACCAGCGGTCGGTCTGCGGTGCCATGAGTTCGGCGTCGGGACGGTGCTGGTAGGCGCTGGTCGTGTCCTGCTGCACGGTGTCCTTGAAGTGGAACCCGCTGACACGGTCGTGCAGCCGTTCGTACAGCTCGACGGGGTCGACCCCCGCGATGCAGTGCTGCGCGGTGTCGCAGAAGAAGCTGACGTACCGCGGGTCGGTGAGGTCGTAGAACCGGACGATGTCGTCGAACGTCCGGATGGCGCAGAAGAACTCGTGGTGTCCCGTGGTCCTCACCCCGAACTCGGTGAGGGACATCTCCCCGACGCGCGTCCAGCACTCCGCGGCGGCCTTGATCTTGTCGTCGGTGACGGGCGCGGTGGTGGTCCACAGGCTCGCCGGCATGACGATGAGGTTCTCGATCTGCAGGTCCGACCACATCCCGAGCATCCGGCGGGTGCTCTCGACGATCTCGTCGTGCGTCTCCCGCACGTGCGCGTCGGCGACGCGGGGGTCGTACATGATGCCCCGGAACAGGTTGACGATCTTCGCGATGCCGTGGTCCTGCAGGTACTCCTGGTACTTCGCGATGGACCCGAACATCCCGCTCAGGCCGAAGACCTGGAAGTCGAACATGTCCAGGCCCTCGAAGCCGACGGCCGAGATCTGCTTCACGAAGTCGTCCATGAGCCGCCGGTTGGCGTACTGCGTCTGCGGACCGCGTGGGGTGTCCACGCGCCAGTGGTCCATGTAGGCCCAGCGGTACGTCACGGGGTGTCCTTCCCATCGGGGGTGGACGTCGCGAGCGTCTTCGCGACGTGGCGGGCTCCGCCGACGGCCAGGGCCACGGCGGTGAGGGTGGGGTTGCAGGCGGTCTCGGTGGGGATGACACCGTTCCCGGCGACGAACAGGCCCGGGACGTCCCAGACCTCGCCGTGGACGTCGCACACGCTCGTGCCGTCGTCCTCCCGGCCCATCCGCGTGGTGCCCTGGTAGTGCAGGGAACTGCCCGCGGGCAGGCGGATCGGCCGTTCGTCGATGACGGTTCCGAGCGCCCGGCCCGCGGTCGTGATGGCCTCCTCGGCCGCGGCGATCCGCTGCTCGTCCAGCGCGGTGAGCGTGTGGTGCACGCTCGGTGCGGGCATCCCGTAGCCGTCGACCGCGGTCTCGGAGAACTCCACCCGGTCCTGCGGCCGGACGTCCTTGGCGGTGAACCACCCGAGCCCGACGTAGGCGCCGGGCCGGTCGGCGGGCAGGTCCGGGCGCGGCACGGGGGAGGCGTCCATCTGCATGACCTGGCCGTGGAACGGGTGACGGTCGTCGTCGAAGGGGACCCAGCTCACGCCGCTGCCCCTGCTGACGACGGTCGGGTCGTCCGCCGCGGGGACGGGGACCCCCGCGAGCAGGTCGTCGGCCAGCCGGACCGCGAGGAGGACCTGCGGCTGGTCGTTGAGGTACCGGCCGAGGGCCGTGGGGCGGATCCCCGAGGCGAACAGCAGTTGCGGAGTGCGGAGTGCGTCGGCGGCGGCGACGACCACCCGGGCGCCGACGTCGGCGACCGTGTCGTCCCGCAGGTCGCGCACGCTGACCCCCTGCACCGCACCCGACGGCGAGCGCCGGACGCGGGTGACGAGCGTCTCGGGCAGGAGCGCGACCCCGGTGCGCAGCACGTCGCCGAACACGACGGACGGGCCCGACCAGTGCAGACCCCCGTTGGAGTCGCGCCGAACCGCGAGCGGCATCGGCTGCACGCGTCGGTCGGCCGGTCGGTCGCCGTCGAGGGCGGAGCCCAGGACGCGGCGGACGTCGCCGGCCAGGGGGGCGTTCGCCAGGGCCTGCGCGCTGACCCCGAGGAGGCGTTCACCCTCGTCGAGCAGCGCGTCGAGGTCGTCGACGAAGCCGATCCGTTCGCTGCCGCCCGGACGCGGGCAGGCGCAGGTCCAGTGCGCGCCCATCCCGCCGACGTTGCTCGACATGGCCCCCACGGGCAGGCCGGTACCGCCGGCGGCGAACCCCTCGCCCACGAGGAAGGTGCCGGCCCGGCCGCGCCGTCCGTCCACCGTGGCCGCCGGGTCGGCGGCGCCGAGGTCGGCCTCAGGGCCCTCCGACGCGCGCTGGGCGCGTCGCCTGGCCTCGGGGTCGGCGATGTTCTTGACGTGGTCCCCGGGCGGATCGGACAGGACCGGCCCGACCTCGAACACCGCGATGCGCAGGTCCGGGCGCAGGTCGTGCAGCGTGCGCGCCCACGCGGCGCCCGCGGGGCCGCTGCCCACGACCGCGACGTCGACGGCGGCGGGGTACCGACCGTTCACGGGGTTACCTCCAGTTCCTGCGCGTCGGGGTCCGCCGCCGACCGGGCGACGGTCAGCACGTGCGGGCCGGACGGGACCGACCAGGCGCCCGCGCCGGTGTCCCAGCGGCGGAAGGCGGTGCGGCCCAGCCGGACCACGGCCGTGGTGACCGAGCCGCCCGGGGCCTGCACGCGGGCGGACCCGACGAGGCGACCGACGGGTTCCCCGGGGGCTCGGCCGTAGACCTGCACGACGTCCGACCCCGTCCGGTGACCGGTGTTCCTCACCGGGACGTGCACGACCACCTCGCCGCCGACCCGGCTCGTCGAGGCCCGGCCCAGGCGCCAGGTCGTGTAGCCCAGGCCGTGCCCGAACGGGTACGCCGGCGTGCGACCGGTGGTGGCGAAGTGCGCGTGGCCGGCGGGTTCGACGCGGCGGTAGTCCAGGACGAGGTCCTCGTCCAGCCCGACCCCGGCGCCGGGGTAGTCCTCGTCGGAGCGGGCGAACGTCAGCGGCAGGCGGCCACCGGGTTCGCGGTCTCCGCGCAGGACCTCTGCCAGCGCGGTCGCGAACTCCTCCCCGGCGTACCAGGGGACGAGGACGGCGCCGACCGTGTCGGCCCAGGACGTGTCGACCTGGTGGCCCGCGTCGAGGACGACGACGGTGCGGGGGTTGACGGCCGCCACCGCGCGCAGCAGCTCGAGCTGGCCCGCGGGCAGGTGGGTGGTCGTGCGGTCCGCGCTCTCCCGCGAGGCGTTGCGGTCGTCGCCGAGGACGAGCCCCACGTCGTCGGCCCGGCCGGCGAGGGCGACGGCCTCGTCGAGCAGGCCGGGAGGAGCGGGGGGCCGGTGCCCGAGCGTCACCGACTGCACGCGGCCGGGAACGAGGTCGAACTCGGCGACGACCGTGACCGTCCGCCCGGCGACGAGGTCGACGTCCGCGGCCACGGTGTCGGCGCGTGCGACGACCCCCATGACGTCCGCGGGGTCGGGTGCGGGCCAGGACGCGACGGGTTCCCCGTCGACGGTGAGCACCGCGTCGCCCGTGCCGCCGACGAGCAGTTCGTGCCGGCCGTCCTGGGACGCCGTGAAGCGGGTGGTCAACCGCACCCGACCGCCGACGCCAGGCCCGCCGATGCCGGGGATCTCGCCGAACCACACGAACGTCGAGGTGGGTCGCACCTGCGTCGCGCCGGGTTCCGCGGCACCGGGGGCGAAACCCTCCAGCACGACCTCGGCGAAGGGCTGCAACCCTGTCGGGGCGCTGCCGGGGGCGACGAGGACCTCGGCGTCGGGGAACGCCGCGACGAGTGCCTCGGCGGGTGTGGTGGGCCGGACCGCGGGGGTCACCTTGGCGAACGTGCCGCCCTGCAGGCAGGGGACGACGGCGTTCGGGCCCAGGACCGCCAGCGTGCGGCCGGCGACCGTCCGCAGCGGGAGGATCCCACCGTCGTCGTGCAGCAGGACGGTGCCGGCGGCGGCCGCGGTGCGCAGCAGTTCCACCCGCTCCGCCGCGTCGCCCGGGGCGACGGTGCCGGTCCGGGCCACCCGGCGGCCGAGCCGGACGACGCGGTCGGCGGCGTCGCGCACCCGGTCCGCCGGGACGGCGCCGGCGCGGACGGCGTCGGCCAACGCCGGCCCGAAGCACCGCGGCGCGCCCGGCATCTCGAGGTCGAGACCGGCGAGCGCGGAGGCGACCGTGTCGCGCGTGGCGAACCAGTCGGACATCGTCACCCCGTCGAAACCCCACTCCTCGCGCAGGACGCGCAGCAGGGCGGAGTTCTCGCAGCAGTGCTCGCCGCGGACGCGGTTGTAAGCGGTGAGGACCGTCCAGACGCCGGCCTCGACGGCGGCTTCGAACGGGGCCAGGTACACCTCGCGCAGTTCCCGCTCGTCGACCGCGACGTCCATCGCCTGGCGGCGCGTCTCGGTGTCGTTGGCGACGAAGTGCTTGGCGCACGCGGCGACCCCGTGCTCCTGCAGGCCCCGGATCCAGGCCGCCCCCAGGACGGAGGTCAGGTGCGGGTCCTCGGAGAACATCTCGAAGGCCCGGCCCGAGAACGGGGTGCGCGGCAGGTTGAGGTTGGGGCCCAGCACGACGTCGACGCCGTCGCGGCGCGCGTCCTCTCCGAGCAGGCCGGCGACGCGCCGGACGAGGTCGGGGTCCCAGCTCGCCGCGAGGGACGTGCCCGAGGGCAGCAGGGTCGCGGTGTCGCGTTCGTCCATCGTGCGGCTGACGAGCCCGAGGGGCCCGTCGAGGAGCGTGAGTTCCGCGACCCCGGCCACCGGCAGCCCGTGGGCCGTCCAGCCGTTCACCCCGGCCGTCGCGGCGGCCAGTTCGTCGAGCGGCAGCTCGTCGAGGGGCAGCTCGTCGAGGGGCAGGTCCCCGACCGCGGATCCGGTGGCCTCCTGGAGCTCGGTCACGCCATCGTCCGGAAGTTCGGCATGACGCGCTCGGCGAACAGGCGCATCGACTGGTCCGTCGCGCGACGGCGTTCGGGGGTCAGGGGACCGCCCATGAAGCCCCCGAGGAGGTTCCCGACGCCGAGGTCGGCGTACTGCTTCAGCTTGGCGGTCACAGTCTCGGGGGAGCCGTGCAGGCACCACACGCGCTTCCACTCCGGGGTGGTGCCGTCGGTGGGTTCCCTCAGGTCGACGCCGCTGATGGCCTCGGCCTTCTTGTTCGCGACGAACTCGCGCTCGACGGTGCGCTGGTACTGCCCGAGCAGGACGTCGAGCTCGGCCTCGGCCTGCTCGTCGGTCTCGGCGAGGTGGACGTACTGGTAGCTGTGCGTCGTCCACTCCAGCGCGTGGTCGAGGACGGGCTGCGCGTGGCCTGCGGCCTCGAGCGCGGTGCGGTAGCGCTGGTAGGACGCCGCGAACACGGTGAACGGGTCCTCCGGCACCATGTCGTGCGGCGGGAGGAAGTTGAGGATGAACGCCGGCTGGCCCAGGGCTGCAGCGCGTTCGGTGCTGGAGGGGCGGGCGGCGACCGGCATCATCGTGGGTGTCCGGCCACCGTAGGGCGTCGGGCTGATGCGGCTGACGACGGCGCCGGAGTAGTGCGAGTTCGAGAACTGCACGGGTTCGTCGTCCGGCTGCTTCGCGAACAACCGGCCGACGACCTCCAGGTTCTCCTGGGACAGCCGCGAGGTGTCCTGGAAGTTGACGCCGAACCCGATGGACTCCTCCGGCGTGGTGCCCGATCCCACGCCCACGAGCAGCTTGCCGTCGGTGAGCTGGTCGAGCAGGGCCAGCCGCTCGGCGAACCGCACGGGGTGGTGCAGCGGGACGGTCTGGACCGAGAACCCGTACCAGAGCTCGGGGTGCCGGGCCGCGAGGTAGGCCGCGAACATGAACGGGTCGCTGGCCTGCGGGGCGTAGCCGGTGAAGTGGTGGTCGGGCTGGAAGACGGCGTCGAAACCCAGCTCGGCGCCGCGGTCGACGTGCTCGACGAGGGCGTCCATGACGGCGCGGTCCTCGGACGGAGCCGTCGAGCGGGTGGTGAGGAAGAGGGAGAAGTGCACGGTGGGCTCCGGTCTCAGACGAGGGTGGGGACGCCGTAGGCGCCACGGGAGAAGACGAGGGAGTGGGGCACGTCCGGGTCGGCCCCCAGGGCGACGACGCGGCCGAGGACGAGGTCGTGGTCGCCGGTCTCGAGGACGTCCTCGACGACGCACTCGACCCACGCTGCGGCGCCGTGCACGACGTGACCACCGCCGGGCGTCCGGTCCCAGCCGAAGCGCTCGAACCGGTCGTCCTCCTTGCGGGCGAACGCCCGGCAGACGTCGACCTGGTGCCCGGCCAGGACGCTCGCGGTGAACGCCCCCGCGGCGCGGACCAGCGGCCAGGTCGTCGAGGCCCGGTCGGGCAGGAAGCAGACGAGCGGCGGGTCGAGGGAGACCGACCCGAACGTGCCGACGACCATCGCCGCCGAGGGGCGGTCGTCGGCAGGACCGCCGGCCGTGACGAGGGTGACGCCGGTCGGCACGTGGCCGAGGACCGAGCGGAACGCGCGGGCGTCCCCGGCCGGGACGGGGGTCAGGGGGGTCGCTGTCGCGAGCTCGGGCATCTGCGGGACCTTCCGGTGGAGGCGGCGGTGCCAGGACCGAACGGACTCGAATCAGAATCCGTGTTCTGAACAGTAGGTGGGCCCGTCCGCCCCGTCAACCACCGCCCGCTGGGCTAGGTTCGGGAACCGTGTCCGACCGACCCGACCCGGCCCACGCCCCCGCGCTCGCCGTGCAGGAGGGCCCGGCGATCCGCGAACCCCTGCAGGCCCGCAGCCGCGAGTCCTTCGCGCGCGTCCAGGACGCGGCGCTGAACCTGTTGCGGGAGAAGGGGGACGACTCGTTCACCCTGGCCGAGGTGAGCGAGCGCTCGGGGGTCTCCACCGGCAGCATCTACGGGCGGGTCAAGGGCAAGGACGCGCTGCTGCGCCTCGTCCACGTCCGCGAACTCGAACGCATCGATGCCGACACCGAGGCCGTCCTGGCAGCGGCCCTGGAGGGCCACTCCTCGGTCGAGGACGGCGTGCGCGCCCTCGTGAGCGCCCTCGCCGAGCTCCTGCGCGCCGAGGCGGGGGTGCTGCGGCCCTTCATGCTGCGCGCCGTGCACGACGCCGAGGTCGCCCGGGCCGGCAAGCGGTCCTCGGACCGCGCCATCGAAGCGTTCTGCGGCGGCCTGTTGCGCTACCGGGACCAGATCCGCCGCGACGACCCGCAGGCGGCCGTGGAGTGGTGCCACACCGTCGTCTACAGCGTCCTGGCCCGCCGGTTGGGCCTCGGCAGCACCGCCGAGGGGGCCGACCCCACGGACCTCGGCGTCATGGTCGAGCGGCTCGCGTCGATGGTGACCTCGTACCTCACGAGCCCGGACCCGCACTGACCCGACCGTCCCATCCGCCGTGTGGATGGGACGGATGGGGAACGGTTGTTTCCCTTCCCCCGCTCCTGCCAGCACAGTGTCGTCAGGTACTGCGCGAAGGAGCGGAGAGCATGACCCACCCCCTGGTGCGGAGCGTCGCAGCTCCGGCCCCACCGGCCCCGGCAGCGCTGCCCTTGCGGCGGCGGGAGGAGTTCGCTTACGGCGCCGGCGACCTGGCCTCGAACCTGTCGTGGAACTTCGTCGGCTCGTTCCTGCTCTTCTACTACACGAACGTCGCCGGAGTCCCGATCGCGGTGCTGGGCACGCTCTTCCTCGTCGCCCGGCTGCTCGACGCCGTCGTGGACCCCTTCATCGGCGTCCTCGTCGACCGCACCTCCTCGCGGTTCGGCCGGGCCCGGCCCTACCTGCTCTTCGCCGCCGTCCCGTTCGGCGCGCTGGGGGTGCTGACGTTCACCGTCCCCGACGTCGGGGACTCCGCCAAGCTCGTCTACGCCTTCGTCACGTACCTGACGCTGGGGATCCTCTTCTCGCTGGTCAACGTCCCGTACAGCGCGCTGCTGCCCATGATGACGCGCGACCGCGACGAGCGGATGCGGCTCGGGTCCTTGCGGGCCGTGGGGTCCTCTGTGGGCACGATCGTCGTGACGGCCGGCACCACCCCCCTCGTCGCCGCGCTCGGCGGTGGTCAGCACGGGTGGACGACGGCGACGGTCCTCTACAGCGTGCTCAGCGTCGGCTTCTTCGCCTGGACCTTTGCCGGCTGCCGCGAACGGCACACCCTCCCCGTGGACCCGCGCACGCACGACCTGCGCGCCACCGTCCGCGGCCTGCCGCGCAACCGGGCCTGGACCGTCACGGTCGCCTACGGAGTCCTCAACTTCGTCCGCCTCGGGCTCGTGCTCGCCGTCACCATCTACTTCGCCCTCGACGTCCTGCGGCGGCCGGCGGCCGTCTCGGTCCTGCTGCCCCTGGTCTCCGGGGCGATGCTCGTCGGAGGGCTGCTCGCCCCGCGGTACTACCGGCGCCTTGGGCTGCGCCGGGGGAACCTGGTGGCCCTGGCCGTCGGCGGACTCGCGTGGGCCGGGCTCGGTCCGGTCGTCGGGCACTTCGGCGCGTTCGTCGCCGTCTACGCCGTCGCCAGCCTGGCGGTCGGCCTGTCCATGACGTCGATGTTCACGATGGTCGCCGAAGCCGTCGAGCACCAGGAAGCCCGGACCGGCGCACGCCAGGAGGGCCTGCTGTCCGCCGGGGTCAGCTTCGCGGTCAAGGCCGGATCGGCCGTCGGTGCCGCCGCCGTCGCCTACGCGCTGGCGTGGGCCGGGTACGACCCCTCCTCGCCGGGGTCGGCGACCGGCACCGTGAGTTCCCTCTACCTGCACGTCCCGCTCGTGCTCATCGCCCTGCAGGCCGTCGTCGTCCTCCTCTGGCCGACCACGCTGCCGGGCGCCGACCGAACCCCTGCTCGAACCCCTGCTCGAACCCCTGCTCGAACCCAGGAGACCGTCCGATGACCCACCGCATCACCCGGGGCGTCAGCCTCTACTCGTTCCAGGAGGAGTTCTTCCTGCGCACGATGACGATCCGCGACGCCGTCGCCGTGGCCGCCCGCATCGGCGCCCGCGACATCGAGATCATCCCCGAGCAGTCGATCCCGGGGTTCCCGCACGTCACCGATGCGTGGGTCGAGCAGTGGCACGCGACCATGGCCGAGTTCGGGACCCGTCCCCTCGCCTACGACTTCTTCCTCGACACCCTGCGCCACCCGGGCCGCCGGCTCACCCACGAGGAGCAGGTCGCCTCGGTGCGCCGCGACGTCGACCTGGCGGTCCGCCTCGGCACGACGATGCTGCGGGCCATCATCAGCACGCCCGCCGAGGTGCTGCGCGACGCCGCCCCCTACGCCGAGGAGGCCGGCGTGAGGCTCCTGCTGGAGGTGCACGCGCCGTTCCACTACCGGCACCCGTGGGTGCTGCAGCACCTCGAGGTCATGGACGCCCTCGACTCGCCCGCGCTGGGGTTCATGCCCGACATGGGGTGCTTCGTCGAACGCTTCCCGCGCGTGGCTTCCGAACGCGCCCTGCGCGAGGGCGCCCGCAAGGACCTCGTCGACCTGGTCGTGAAGACGTACGACGACCACGGGGACGTGCACGGGCTCATGGACACCGTCGGCTACAGCGGCGGGGGACCGGTCGAGGTCGGCCTCGCCCGCCAGGCCACCCACTACACGTGGCGCGACCCGCGGATGCTGCTCGAGCAGATGCACCGCACCCACCACGTGCAGGCCAAGTTCTACGAGATGACCGACGACGGCGTGGAGTACTCCATCCCCTACGACCGCATCGTCGACGTCCTCGTCGAGGGCGGGTACCAGGGGTGCCTGTCGAGCGAGTACGAGGGGAACCGGCACGTCCAGGACGCCTTCCCGGTGGACTCCGTCGAGCAGGTCACCCGCCAGCACGCGATGTTCGAGCGGCTGCTGAGCCGTCACGAGAGCGTGCCGACCACCGGGCCGACGACAGAGCAGGAGGGCTGATCCGCCGTGTTCGAGAAGTACGTGATCGTGCCGGGGACGTTGCGCAACGTCGTGGAGTCCGGTCGGGCCACGGCCTACGAACTGGGGGTGCGGATGCCGTACTACCGCGGGCTGGGGCTCTCGATGGTCGAGGACGTGTCGGTGACCGTCGACGGGGTGCGGGCCGAGCCCGCCGCCACGACGTTCACCGTGCACGGCAACAGCTACCCGCTGACCGCGATGGGTGAGGTCGTGGACGACCGCTGGGAACTGGGGGAGGTGGCGACCGTCCGGGTGGAGCACCCCGGCGGACTCGCGGCCGGCGTCCACGACGTCGAGGTCAGCCAACGGCTGAGGATCTCCTACATGCCCGTTCCCGGGGGTGGCCGCGCCCGCGCCGAGGTCGAACTGTCCGCCTGACCGACTCCGCCGCCGAACCGCCCCCACGCTGGAAGGAACCACCGTGCCGCACACCCTGGCCCCGAACGTCGAACTCCTCTTCACCGAGGCCGGCGACTACCCCGACCGCGTGCGTGCCGCCGCCGCCGCGGGTTTCACGTCCGTGGAGATGTGGGGCCCGACCGGCCGCGACGCCCCCGCGAAGCCGAAGGACCTGCGTGCCCTCGAGGAGGCGTTGCAGGAGACCGGGCTGCGGCTGGAGGCGCAGCTCGCCGAACCCCGTACCCAGTTCATGATCCCGCCGAAGGACCACGGCGACTTCTACCGCGGCATCGAGGAAGGGGCCCGCATCGCCGCAGACCTCGGGTGCCCGCGGATCGTCGTGCAGGGCGGGACGGGTTTCGGCGGCCGCAAGCGCGCCGACCAGCACGAGGAACTGGCCGGGATCTACCGTCGTGCGCTGGAACTCGTCGAGGGCTCCGGTGTCGTCCTCGTGCTCGAACCGGTCAACACCCGCGTCGACCACCCGGGGACCCTGCTGGACCGCACGGCGGACGCCGTGGACGTCGCCCGGCAGGTCGACTCACCGCAGTTCGGGATCCTGCTGGACGTCTACCACTCCCGCGTCATGGGGGAGGACCTGGCCGAGGAGCTGGACCGCGCCGGTGACCTCGTCCGCTACGTCCAGGTGGCCGACGCCCCCGGCCGCGGGGAACCGGGCTCCGGGTCGGTGGACTGGCCGGCGGTCTTTGCGACGCTGACGTCCGCCGGCTACGACGGCCCGGTGGGTCTGGAGTACGCGCCGACGACGGACTCCGCCACGTCCACGAAGCTCGTGCGCGAGATCGCCTCGCGCTGACCTGCTGCGTGCCCTCAGTCGACGATGTCGAAGATCGTCACGAGCTTGGTGACCTGGAGCAGGTAGAGCACCTGCGGCGCGGGCTTGACGAGGGTCACGCGGTGCGGGGTGACGGCCCGCGTGAGCCGGACGAGGAACGAGGCTCCCGTGGACTCCAGGAACGTCACCGCCGACAGGTCGACCCGGACGGGCAACCCGGCGGCGCCGGCCCGGGCGCAGAGGTCGTCGAGGACGGACCCCAGGGCGGCGTCCACCTCACCGTGGAGGGTGATCGTGGTGAGCCCGGCCTCGTGGTCGACCTCGAGGTGACCGCCGTCGGTCGCCTCGTCGGGGCCCTGGCCGGACTCGGAGTTGATCACGCTGGTCCTTCGCTTCGTCGTCCGTCCCGGTCCGGAACGGTCTCACGGGGAGAGTAGGTCACGTCGGCTCGCCGTCACAGGGGTCGGCGTGGCGCGCCGGTGCGTCGCGGTGCCGTCGTGGGCGCGGTCCGACCGTACGAGGTCCTGCCGGACGAGGCGGCACCAGACGGTCTTGACCGGTGACGGCCCGTCGTGCGGCGGGTCGTCTCGGGCGGGGGCGTGGTGCCGGACTCCCCAGTCGCGGCTGAGGAGCTCCACGAGGTGCACGCCGCGGCCCCCGAGGTCCACCGGGTCCGCGACGGTCGTGACCGGGAGCGAGGGGTCCCCGTCGCTGACGGACAGGACGACCCCGTCGGACTCGACGCACTCCACGCCCAGCAGGATCGGTGGACCCGCGTGGCGCACGGCGTTGGTCACGAGCTCGGTGAAGAGGAGCTTGGCCTGGTCCAGGTGGGCGCTGGAGTGCTGGTGGCACCAGTGCTCCTCCAGGAAGTGCCGCGCCAACCGCCCCGACGTCAGGTCGACGGGGACGACCAGGGTCGAGGCCGGGGTGGGCGCGCACACGAGGTCATCGTGGGGCGCGGGAGCCCGGTGCGCTCGTCGACCGGTCCGCCGCAGCACCCGCCGTGGAGCCGGACCGCCGCGAGCCGCGCTTGCCGACGACCTTGGCGGACGCCCGCAGGCCCCGGGACAGGACCGTCTTGCCCTCGGCGCGCTCCAACCGGGTGGCCAAGTGGTCGAGGGCCTTGGCGCTCAACGGGACGGCCACACCCCCGACGAACCAGCGCTTCGCGCCCTGGGAGAACTTGTTCGGCACGACGATCTCCTCTGCTGGATGGGGTGGTGGTGGAACGGGTGGCGCCCGGGCGCGGCCGTCTGCTCGACCGGGCCCGGGCGCGGCAGGTGAGCTGCCTCAGGGCGTCACTGGACGCGGGGCGCGCTCTCCTCCTCGTCCCGGTCGTCCTCGGGCAGGTGGACGTCGGAGACCTCGAGGTTGACCTCGGTGACTTCCAGGCCGGTCATGCGCTCGACCGAGGCGATGACGTTGCGGCGCACGGCGGAGGCGAGGTCGGCGATGGGGACGCCGTACTCGGCGATGAGTTCGATGTCGACGGCGGCCTGGCGCTCGCCGACCTCGACGGAGACGCCCTGGGAGTGGTTGGTGCGGCCGCCGGGGATGCGCTCGCGCAGGGCGCCGACGGCGCGGGCGGCGCCGCCGCCGAGGGCGTGGACGCCGGAGATGTCGCGTGCGGCGATGCCGGCGATCTTGGAGACGACGGTGTCGGCGATGGTGGTGGCGCCGTGGTCGCTGCTCAGCCCGGAGCGCTGGCTGCTGCCGTTCGCCGGGGCGGTGCCGGTCACGTTCGGGCGGGTGGTGGCGGTCGTGTCGGACACGATTCCTCCTGGTCTCTCCGGTCGGGGTCCGGCCGCTCGGCTGCAGCCGGTTCAGGGGGTTCGAGCGCCGGAGCGACGAATCGTCACGCTGCGAGACGTGTGAGCTGCGTCACAGGTTCTGGCCATCCGGGTGCTACCCACGTGTTTGGGGAACCCCGAAACGTCCTTCTAGACAACGATTTTGCGGTATCACACGCCGATTCCTTCGACTCGCGGCGTGTCGGGCGACGTGGTGCGCTTCAACCGCACCAACCGCACCACCGTCCGGGAAGACCTGTGGAGAAGACCTCGTGGATGCAGAACGCGCTGAGGTTCCCGACGACGTGCTCGCCCGGCGAGCAGGTCTCGGGGACCGTGACGCCTTCGCACTCATCGTCGACCGCCACGGCCCCGCCCTCCTGCGCTACGCCGGCAACCTGCTGCACCGCAGCGACCAGGCCGAGGACTGCGTCCAGGACGCCTTCCTCGCCGCCTGGCGCGGGTTGCCCACCTTCCGCGGGGACTCCACGTTGCGCACCTGGCTCTTCACCCTCGCCCGGCACGCGGCCTTCGCCCGCCTGCGCCGCTGGCCCAACGCCGGCAGCCGTCCGTTCATCCCGGTCGAGGAGGTGCAGGACCGGCTGCGCGACTTGCGGGAGGACCCCGAGCGGTCCAGCGTGGAGAGCGCCCTGCGCGAGGCCCTCGAACTCGCCCTGCAGCTGCTGCCACCGCGACAACGCACCGCGTGGTTGCTGCGCGAGGTGGAGGGACTGAGCTACGAGGAGGTCGCCTCCGTGCTCGGCACCACGTCGACCGCCGTGCGCGGTCTCCTGGAACGTTCCCGGACCACCCTGGCCACGACCCTGGAGGAATGGCGGTGACCACGACTCCCGACCAGAACCCCGCGACCACCGGCACCCCGGCGTCCGGGGACCAGCTGCTGGCCCAGGCCGCCGAGGCCCTCCGGTTGCACACCCCGTCGGGGTGGCAGGTCTTCCGGGTGAACCTCCTCGAGACGGTCCGCCGTGCCTACCGCCCGTCGGCCCCCATCCGCGGCCGGCACGAACGCGGGGAGTTCGTCGTCTCCTGCGACGTCCTGACCGCCGACGTGCGCGAGGCCGTCGACCGGCTCCCGCAGGCCGAGGTCACCGCGGTCCGGTGCGTCACCGACGAGGAGGACCACCTCGAACTCCTCACCGTCGAGACCGGCGTCCGCTACGGAGCGCACGTCCCCACCGCGGCCGAGGAGGTGCGCCGAGCGGTCGTCGCGACCATCCGGGAACTGCTCGGCGAGGTCGACGGCGTCCGCGTCCACGTCCACGTGGGCGACGTCTTCCCCTGACCGGCCCTCGACCGACCCGTGACGCGACTGCGCCCCTCCCCGGACCGGGGAGGGGCGCACTGCGTCAGCGACGGGACGGCAGCAGGCCCTTCACGACCTGCGACGCCTTCTGCTGCTCACCCTGCTGGGACGTCAGGACGAGCAGGACGCCCGTCAGGGCCGGGATCGTCCACTGCAGCACCTTGAGCTTCTTCATCGACGCCGCGACGTCCGGCGGGGTGTCCTGGTTCGGGTCGACCCCCGAGTTCGCCGGCGCCTTGGAGTCCTTGCCGAGGCGGGCCCCCTCCAGACCGGACCAGGCGGTCACGCCCATCGCGGCCAGGGTCACCACGGTCTTCACGGCGCTGTTCCCACGGGTGCCGGACTGCGCCACGACGCGCCCGCGGTTCGCGCTGACCAGGCCGATGGCGCCGATGGAGTGCGCGGCGAGCGCGGCCGCGTTGACGGGTGCCCAGCGGGCCCAGCCGGCGGCGGCGACGTGCGTGCGGTCGGACGGGTCGCCCACGGCCGCGGAGGCACCGTTGAGGCCGACCGCCCCGAACAGCGAACCGCCGAACCAGGCTGCCAGCCCGATGTCGTGCAGCGAACGGATGACGGTCTGACGTTCTCCCACGGTGTCCTGCTCCTCCTCGGTGCGTCGCCGCCGCGGAATCCCTCCACGGACGGCGCCGGTGCGGTGACCGGCAGCCTGCCCCTACCCCGTGGAACCGCCGACAACCCCACGGTTGGACGCGCCGTGAACGGGCGGGAGGGGCGCGGAGGTCGCCGCGACCACGGCGACCGAGACCGCAGGACGAGAGGGAGACCATGGCCCGCAACAGCTTCACGCCCGAGGACCTCTACGAGGCGACCGTCGTCGCCGACGACGGCGACAAGATCGGCAAGGTCGAGGACGTCTACCTCGACAACGGCACCGGCCAGCCCGAGTGGGTGTCGGTCAAGACCGGGCTCTTCGGTTCCAACCTGTCCCTCATCCCGCTCGCCGAGGCGCAGGCGGACGCCGGGACGCTGACCGTCCCGTTCGGCAAGGCGAAGGTCAAGGACGCCCCGCCCCACGATCCGGGCCGCGAGCTCAGCGAGTCCGACGAGGACGAGCTCTACCGGTGCTACGGCCTCGGGACGGGGCAGGCGGCCCGCGACACGGGCACCGCGACCGGTGACGCGACGGGCACCGCGGCGACCGGCGGCGCCGGGTACGACCTGGCGGACGACGCCCGTGAGCGGAGCACCGTGGGTCACGAGACCGTCGGCCACGACACGTCGGGCCCCACGACCGACGACGCCATGACGCGCTCCAAGGAGGAGCTGCGCGTCGGCACCGAGACGGTGGAACGCGGCCGCGCCCGCCTGCGCAAGCACATCACCACCGAGAACGTGTCGCGCACGGTGCCCGTCTCGCACGAGGAGGTCCGCGTCACCCGCGAACCGATCACGCAGGAGAACCGGGGCGCCGCCCTGTCCGGGGGAGACCTGACGGAGGAGGAGCACGAGGTGGTCCTCACCGAGGAGCGCGCCGTCGCCGACAAGGAGACCGTCCCGGTGGAGCGGGTCCGCCTCGACACCGAGACCGTCCAGGGCGAGGAGACCGTGCAGGCCGAGCTGCGCGAGGAGCAGATCGACCTCGACGCGGGCGAGCGCACCACGCGCGGGTCGGACCGCTCCTGAACCAGCGTCCCGACGACGTCCCGGCCGACAGGACCACCTCCGAGGTGGTCCTGTCGGCGGAGGCGTTGCGCACCGGGACCGTGCGGGTGGCCCGGGAACGCGTCCGGATCAGCAAGCGGATCGTCGAGACGACGCGCACCGTCGAGGTCCCCGTGCGGGTCGAGCAGCTCGTCGTCGTCCACGAACCCCTCGGACCGGATGACCCCGTCCCGGACGTGGACCCCACCGCGCCCGTGGAGGAACTGGTCGTGGTGCTCCACGAGGAGGTTCCCGAGGTCACGCTGCGCGTGCACCCCGTCGAGCTCGTGCGCATCGGGATCGACACGGTGCCCGGCGAGGTGGTGGTCGAGGCCGACGTCCGTTCCGAGGAGGTCGAGGTCGACGAGCGGCCCGCCCGGGGGAACTGAGGCGTCCCGGGAGCGTTCAGGAGGAGTGGACGTACTCGGGGTGCCCGCGCGGGTGCTGCGCGACAGGACCGGGGGGACGCTGGCCCGCCCCCTCGCCGGGGGCCGCTCGTTCCCCCTGACGTGGGTCCGCTCCGGTCCCGTGCAGGACGTCCCGGTCCTGTTCGTCCCCGGGGGCCCCGGCATGGCGTCCGTCCTGCCGTACGAGCGGTTGCGCGCCACGGCCGCCGCCCACGGCGTCGGCTCGGTGATGGTCGAGCACCGGGGGATCGGGTTGTCCCGCACGGACGGCGCGGGTCGTGACCTGCCGGTGGCCGAGGTGACGGTCGAGGCCGCGGCGGACGACCTGGCCGCCGTCCTGGACCACCTCCGGATCGAGCGCGCCGTCGTCGACGGCAGTTCCTACGGGACCTACCTGGCGCAGGTGTTCGGGGTCCGGCACCCGCACCGCGTCGCGGCGATGGTCCTGGACTCGCCACTGCTGTCCGTGGCCGACGACCTCGTGGCCGTCCGGGCGCACCGGCGCCGCCTGCTGTGGGACGCCGGCACCGCGCTGGCTGCGGCGGTGCGGTCGGTGGACGCCGACCCGGACGAGGCCGCCTCCGTGGTCCCCACCGTCTACGAGTTCGCGGGGCCCGAGGCACTGCTGCGGCTGCTGCGCGCGCGTGCGGAGGGGAAGCTCGAGGGGCTGTGGCGGCAGGTCGCCCGGCTCTCCGAGGGTGAGCTCGACGGCCGGGGCGTGCGCCACGTCACCGAACCCGACCTCGTGGCCGGCATCGGCTTCGGCCAGCTCGGGTACGGGCTGCCGCCGGACGGCGGGCCGTTGGACCCGCAGGTCGCCTTCGCCCGTGTGGCCGCCTCGCGTCCGCCGTACCGGGGCGAACCGTACGACCTGCCCTCACTCGTCCCGGGTTTCACGTGGCCCACCGTCGTCGTGTCCGGCGACCTCGACCTGCGGACGCCGCGGCCCGTCGCCGAGCGGTTGGTGGACCTCCTGCCGGACGGGGTCCTGCTCGAACTGCCCGGTCTCGGGCACAGCGCGATGGACACCCACCAGCGTGCGGCCGTCCTCGTCGCCGCGGCCGTCCAGGCCGGCACGGCACACCGGTTGCCGGCGCTCGCGGACCGGATCGCGGCCCTGCCCCGCCGCGGGGCGTCGCGGCTGCTCGGCACGGCCGTGCGCGCCGCCGTCCGGCTCGGCGGCTGACCCGCAGCCCCCCTCACTCGCCGTCGGCGAGCACGAACGGCCACACCGAGTCCGCGCCCGCCCGCCGCACGAGCCGGGAGGCCACGGTCAGCGTCCAGCCGCTGCGGGTCCGGTCGTCCACGAGCAGCAGGTTCCGGCCCCGGACGAGGTCGGGGTCGGGGAGTTCGAACCGGCGCGCCACCTGGGCCAGCCGGTGCGCGGAGTTCACGTCCGTCCGCGTCGGGGAGTCGTCGAGCAGACGGAACGTCGTCACCAGCGGGAGCCCCGTGTACCGCGCGAGACCGTCCGCCAGGTGGGAGACGAGCTGGGGGCGTGAGGCCGAGCACATGGCCACGATCCCGTCGAGCCCGAGCTCGCGCGCCCAGTCGTCGAGCACGGCGGCCGCGGCGTGCCGCAGAGGGACCGGCGTCTCCTGGTCCGGGGAACCGGGGGCGAAGAGTTCGCGCACCGCCCCACCCCAGCCGAGGTCGGTCGTCCGGGCCACGGCGCGGCCGACGCCGGGCTGCTCGGCCGGCGCGATCCGCCCCGAGAGCGCGACGTCCAGGCCCTTCATGCCGGTGGGCCAGACCTTCTTCGGTTCCAGCGGGACGCCGGGCCGGTCCAGGTCCGCCCCGGCCTGCGCCACGGCCGCCTCGTCGACGGTGAGCGGGACGTCGAAACCCCCGCAGTTGTCGCAGCGCCCGCACGGCGCTGCGTCCGGGTCGTCGAGGGCCCGGCGCAGGAACTCCAGCCGGCACCCCGTCGTCGTGACGTAGTCGACCATCGCCTGCTGCTCGACCTCGCGGGTCGCGCTGACCCGCGCGTAGCGCTCGGCGTCGTAGGCCCACTCCTGGCCCGTGGCCTGCCAGCCGCCCTTCACCCGCCGGACGGCGCCGTCGACGTCGAGCACCTTGAGCATGAGTTCGAGGCGGTTGCGCCGCAACGTGACCCGCGTCTCCAGGGCCTGCGTGGACAGGGGTTCCCCGGCGTCGGCCAGGACGCTGAGCGCGAGGCGCACGTCCTCCTCGGCCGGGAACCCGATCGAGGCGAAGTACCGCCAGATGTCGCGGTCCTCGGCGCCCGGCAGCAGCACCACCTCGGCGTTGTCGATGCCGCGGCCCGCACGCCCGACCTGCTGGTAGTAGGCGATGGGGGAACTCGGTGCCCCCAGGTGCACGACGAACCCCAGGTCGGGCTTGTCGAAACCCATGCCGAGCGCGCTCGTCGCGACGAGCACCTTCACCCTGTCGTTGACGAGGTCGTCCTCGGCCTGCAGCCGCTCCGCGGACTCCGTCTGCCCGGTGTAGGGGACGGCCTCGATGCCGTGCGAGCGCAGGTGCGCGGCGACGTCGGTGGCCGCCGACACCGTCAGCACGTAGATGATCCCCGACCCGGGGAGTTCGGGCAGGTGCTGCACCAGCCACGCGAGCCGGTGGGCGTGCGTGGGCATCCGGACGACGGCCAGCCGCAACGACTCCCGGTCCAGGGAACCCCGCAGGACCAGCACGTCCTCGAGCGTGCGGGTGCCCGTCACCGACAACTGCTCGGCGACGTCGGCCGTCACGCGCGCGTTCGCCGTCGCCGTCGTGGCCAGGACCGGGATCCCGTCGGGCAGGTCGGCCAGCAGCGTCCGGATCCGGCGGTAGTCCGGCCGGAAGTCGTGACCCCAGTCGGAGACGCAGTGCGCCTCGTCGACCACGAGCAACCCCGTCGTGGCCGCCAGCGGGGGCAGCACCTCGTCGCGGAACCCCGGGTTGTTGAGGCGTTCGGGGGAGACGAGGAGGACGTCGACGGCGCCCGCGCGGACCTCCTCGTACACCCGGCCCCAGTCGTCGCCGTTGGTCGAGTTCACCGTCACGGCCCGCACGCCGGCCCGTTCGGCGGCCGCGATCTGGTTGCGCATCAACGCGAGCAGGGGGGAGACGATGACCGTCGGGCCGGACCCGCGGGCGCGCAGCAGGGCCGTCGCCACGAAGTACACCGCCGACTTGCCCCACCCCGTCCGCTGGACGACCAGGGCCCGGCGCCGGTCGGCCACGAGCGCCTCGATCGCCGTCCACTGGTCCTCGCGCAGGGCCGCGGCCGGGTCGCCGACGAGGCGGCGCAGGACCTCCTCGGCCTCGGCGCGCAGGTCGGCGCGCGCGTCGGCGCTCACGGGCTGAGGGACTGCTCCAGCGGACATGCCCCGGATGCTGCCACCGTCCTCCGACAGACCGGGCACGGCAGACTCGGGGCTGTGGACGACACCGTCGCGGCCCGCCTGACCACCGAGCGCACCCTCTGGTGCTGCACCCTGCGTCCCGACGGGTCCCCGCACCAGACCCCCGTCTGGTTCGTGCACCTCGCCGGTGCCTTCTGGATCGGGACGGCGGCCCACAGCGTCAAGGTGCGCAACGTGCGCGCCGACCCGCGCGTCAGCCTCGCCCTGCCCGACGGGGACGCCCCGGTCGTGGCCGAGGGGGACGCGGCCGTGCGCACGAGCGGGTACCCCGACGAGGTCGTCGCCGCGTTCGACGCCAAGTACGGCTGGGACGTCCGCGACCCCCTGGGCGACGGGACCGGGGGGGCGCTGCTCGAGGTCGGCGTGCGGCGCTGGCTCATGGCGGGCACCGCGCACTGAGGACCGTCCCCGCGGCTCAAGCGGTGCGGCGCGCGGGTCGATGACCGGACGTGACCTACGTCGCCCACGAGCCGCCCGGGACCGGGCTCGTGCACGAGGACGACCTCGACCGGCACGACGTGGAGGGCTCCTGGGTCGAGTGGGCCGCCGGCGCCGACCTGGCCGACGAACCGGACGTCGCGCTGCAGCTCCTCGCGGCCCGGCCGCCGGACACCGGTGACGACCCGCAGGCCCTCGCGGCCGACGAGGCACGACTGCACCTGCTCGCCGGCCGGCCCGACCGGTCGCTGGAGGCGCTGGCCCGGGCGGGTCTGACCGACCTCGCGGCCGCCCCCGCCGAGGACCCCCGGTCCGCGCTGCTGGCGGCCTGCCGCGCCGCCGCCGGGGACGGCCGGGCCTACCGCTGGCTGCTCGCCGGCCTGCGCAACCCCGAGTGGGCCGCCTCCTGGCCGGCCGCCTACGTCGTCGCCGCGGCGGCCGCCGCCCGCGCCGACCACGACACCGCCGACGAGATGTGGACGCGCACCGTCGTCGTCCACGGCATCCGCACCCGCCGCTCGCTCCTGCACGCCGCGGTCGCCGCCGTGGCCCGCCGCGACCGCGAGGACCCCGCGACGGCCTGCGCCGACCTCCGGGACGCCGCCTCCCTCCTCGACGAGGTCCCGCACGGCGTGAGCGCCGACCCCGGACCCGTCCTGGAGGCCGTGGCCGCGCTGCGCGCCCGCGGGGACGGGGAGGGGGCCCGGCTCCTGCTGCTGGCCGTGGCCCGGGCGACCGCGTCGCACCCGCTCGTCGCCGCCGAGCTGGCGGCCGACCGGGCCCGGTTCGACCGCGCGGCAGGCGCCGTCGCGCGGGCCCTCGACCGGTCGCTGCGGGACGGCGACGGGGCGGGGGAGCACCGTCCCGCGGCGCTCGCCGTCACGGTCGCGACCGGGATCGCCGCCTGGGCCCTCGGCGGGCAGCTCGCCGGCGGCCTCGCGACGGAGGCCGTGCTGGCCGGCGTGGTCCTCGCGGTGGCCGCCCTCGTCGCCGGGCCGGTCCTGGCCCAGACGGTGCGCTCCCGGGGTGCGCGGAGCCGACGCCGCCGCGAGGCCGCCGTCGCGCACCGCGCCCGCGCCCGGCTGTTCACGCGCTGCGCGTGCGTCGAGACGCCCGTGGTCGCCGGCGCCCACGTCGCGGACCTCCTGCAGGGCCACCTGCGGCGCGTGGGGCCGGGGTCGTCCGCCCTGTCCTTCGTCACCGCGCGCCTGGTGTCGGCCGCCGACCTCGCGGTGTGCCCGACGACGGGCTTCCTGTGGCTCGTCCCCGCCCGGGCACCCGGCCGCGAGCTGCTGCTGCGGGGTGCGGTGGCGGCGGGTGCGCCCGCCGAGGAGGTCCCCGGTCAGTCCGTCCCCACCGGGTTCTACCTCTGAGGTGGTGCTTGACTGCCACGGTGCGCTACGTCGTCATCGGAGCAGGAGCCATCGGCGGAACCCTCGGGGGCCGCCTGGGGCAGCACGGTCACGAGGTCGTCCTCGTCGCCCGTGGTGCGCACGCCGACCGTCTGCGCGCCAAGGGGTTGCGGCTGCTGACGCCGACCGGGCCCGTCGAGCTGCACGCCCCGGTCGCGAACTCGCCGGCCGACGTCGAGCTCACCCCCGACGACGTGCTCGTCCTCGCCGTGAAGGTCCAGGACGCGGCGGGGTTGCTCGCCGACTGGGCCGCCGCCCCCGTCGGGGACTCCACGGCCGGACAGACCCTGCCCGTCGTCTGCGCGCAGAACGGGGTCGAGGGCGAGCGGCTGGCCCTGCGGTGGTTCCGCCGTGTCGTCGGGGCCTGCGTGTTCCTGCCGGCCAGCCACCTCGAACCCGGTGTCGTCATCTCCGAGGGCACGCCCGTCTCCGGCGGCCTCGTCCTCGGGCGCTACCCCCACGGCCGGGACGAGCTGGTCGAGGCCATCGCGGCCGACCTGGCCGCCTCGGGCTTCGCGACCGCCGTCAGCGACGACGTCATGGCCGCCAAGCGGGGCAAGCTGCTCGACAACAGCGGCAACGCCCTCGACGCCGTGTGCCGGCCCGGGCCGGGCTGGGAGGAGCTGCGGTCGCGGGCCCGCACGGAGGGCGAGGCGGTCCTCGCCGCGGCCGGTGCCCCCGCGCTGACCCGCGAGCGGGCGCTCCCGCAGCTGGCCGAGCTCGGGTTCGCGACGGCCGAGGTCGCCGGGACGGAGCGCCTGGGCTCCTCGAGCTGGCAGAGCCTGCACCGCGGCGGCTCCATCGAGACCGACTGGCTGAACGGCGAGATCGTCCACCTCGGCCGCCGGCACGACGTCCCCACCCCCGTCAACGAGGCCCTGCAGCTGCTCGCGGCGACGTCGGTGCGCGAGGGCCTGGGACCGCGGGCCTTCGACGTGGCGGACGTGCTGGCGCTGGCGGACGGGCACCCGGTCGCGCACACCGGGACGCGCGCGGGGGAGCCCGCGGCGGTCGGCGCGGAACGGGCCTGAGAGGCTGACCGGCATGCGCGTGGACCACGTCGGCTTCGCCGCCGGGCCGGAGGGCCTGGCCGAGACCGCCCGGTCCCTGGCGGCGCGGCTCGGGGTGCGGGTCGTCGAGGGGGGCCCCCACCCCCGGTTCGGGACCCGCAACGCGGTCCTCCCGCTGTCCGAGGGCACCTACGTCGAGGTCGTCGAGGTGCTCGACCACCCCGTCGCCGACAAGGCGCTGTTCGGGCGGGCCGTGCGCGAGCGCACGGAGGCCGGCGGTGGCTGGTTCGCGTGGAGCGTCCTCGTGGACGACATCGAGAGCTACCGCGACCGGCTCGGCGAGGACATCGAGGAGGGCGTGCGCCGCCGTCCCGACGGGGTCGAGCTGCGCTGGCGGCAGATCGGCGCTCCCGCCCTCAACACCGAACCCCAGCTGCCCCTGCTCATCGAGTGGGACGGCCCGCAGACCCAGCACCCGTCGGCGCTGTCGCTGGCCGGGGGGACGAGACTGGCCGGTCTCACCATCGCCGGGCAGCGCTCTCGCGTGCGCCAGTGGCTGGGGCTGTCGCCGGACTTCTCCTCGGACCGTGTCGAGTTCACCTGGCTCGACGTCGTGGGCAGCCCGCGCGCGACGGGTCTGCGCTCGGTGACGTTCGAGACCACGCGCGGCACCGTCGAGATCTGAGCGCGGACCCGGATGGACTGGCCCGACTGGCTGCCCTCGCTGACGGCGTCGGCCATCGCCCTGCTCGTCGTCGACCTCGTCGTGCGCGTCACGGCTGTGGCCGTCGTCCCGGTGAACCGGCGGCCGAGCTCGGCCCTGGCGTGGCTGCTGACCATCTTCTTCATCCCCTACGTGGGGGTCGCCGCGTTCCTGCTCATCGGCAACCCCAAGCTGCCGCGCGCCCGGCGGCGCAAGCAACGGGAGATCAACCGGCTGATCCTCGACTCCACGAAGGGGATCGACCTCGTCTCGACCGACCACCCGTGGCCGCCGTGGCTGACCGGGATCGTCGAGCTGAACCGCAACCTCGGGTCCATGCCGCTCGTCGGCGGGAACTCCGCCGTGCTGTGCGGGGAGTACGACGAGGCGATCCGCGCGATGGCCCGCAGCATCGACGGTGCCCGCGAGTACGTCCACGTCGAGTTCTACATCATGACCAAGGACCCGACGAGCGAACCGTTCTTCACCGCCCTGGAGCGCGCCGTCGAGCGGGGCGTCAAGGTCCGGCTCCTGCTGGACCACGTGGGCTCCCTGCGCTACCCGGGGTACCGGCGGACGATCCGCTACCTCGACGACATCGGGGTCGAGTGGCACCCGATGCTGCCGGTGCAGCTGCACAAGCTGAAGTACCAGCGCCCGGACCTGCGCAACCACCGCAAGCTCCTCGTCGTCGACGGCGACGTGGCGTGGCTGGGGTCGCAGAACGTGCTGGACCGCAGCTACAACAAGCGCGGGAACCTCAAGCGCGGTCTGCAGTGGCAGGACCTCATGGTCCGGCTCGAGGGTCCGGTCGTCTCCGGGGTCGAGGCGATGTTCATCACCGACTGGTACTCCGAGACGGACGAGCTCCTGGAGTCCGAGCGCCCGGAGGTGTCCCCGGTGGGTTCCCCCGGCCGGCTGGAGTGCCAGGTGGTGCCGAGCGGCCCGGGGTTCGACGGGGAGAACAACCTCAAGCTGTTCAACGCGCTGCTGTACTCGGCCCAGCGCCGCATCTCCATCACGAGCCCGTACTTCGTGCCGGACGAGTCGATGCTGTCGGCGATCACCACGGCCGCCGAGCGCGGCGTCGACGTCGAGCTGTTCGTCTCCGAGCTCGGCGACCAGGCGCTCGTGCACTACGCCGAGTGCTCCTACTACGAGAACCTGCTCCGCGCCGGTGTGCGGATCTTCCGCTACCCCGCGCCGTACGTGCTGCACGCCAAGCACATGACGGTCGACGAGGAGGTCGCCGTCATCGGTTCCTCCAACATGGACATGCGCTCGTTCCTGCTCGACCTCGAACTCACGCTCATGGTGTGCGGCCGGGAGTTCTCCGACGACCTGCGCCGCGTCGAGGACGAGTACCGCGCCAAGTGCAGCGAGCTCACCCTGGAGCAGTGGCTGGCGCGCTCGCGCATGCAGGTCATCAAGGAGAACGTCGCGCGGCTCACGTCCGCGCTGCAGTGACGCGCCGGACCCCCAGCGCCGCGAGTTCGAGGTCCGCCAGGTCCGCAACGACGCGTGCGTCCCCCGTCAGCCAGCCCCCGGCCGGATCGGGGTCGACGGCGAGCAGGACCCGTCCCGGCCTGCGCTGCAACGCCCGCAGCGCGAGCACGCGGTCCCCGGCCGCGGTGCCCGCCAGCCGGCGCGCGTCCCGGGCCCGCGCCGCCCAGCGCAGGCGCTGCACGACCCGGACCCCCACGACGAGCAGGACCGGCAGCAGCGCCGTCAGCAGCCCGAGGACGGTCGCCAAGTGCAGCACGGCGTCGCGCTGCTCCCCGGCGGCCCGGGCCAGGGACGCGGCGCTGTCGGCCGACCGGTCCAGCAACCCCGCCACGTCGTCGCCCACGAGCGGGGCGCGACCCAGCGAACCGCCCGTCGAGCGCAGCCCGTCGGCCAGCGCCGTGGAGCCGTCCGCGAACCGGCGCGCCGGGTCGGCAACACCCGCGACGGCGGCGTGCACGGCCCTGCCGGCCAGCACCGAGGCGACGACGACGAGCAGGCACCCGGCGTCGCCGACGACCTGCCGGGTCCGGCGCGCGGGGAGGTCGGCGTAGAGGGGCACCGGTCCAGTCTCGTTCCGCGGGTGCGGTTCAGCCCAGCTGGGAGTCCACCCAGCACCAGCGCCACGCCTCGCCGGGTTCGGCGCTCACCATCGTCGGGTGCGCCGTCGCGGTGAAGTGGGCGCGGGAGTGCCGCAGTTCGGAGGAGTCGCAGCAGCCGGTGTAGCCGCAGTGCAGGCAGGTCCGCAGGTGCACCCACGCCGTGCCTGCGGCGACGCACTCGGCGCACTCCAGGGGCGGTGCGCCCCAGCGCTGCGTCGCCTCGTCCCGCCCGACCGAGACCCGCAGGTGGTCGCAGCCGTCACCGGCCGTGCGGGGGGCCAGGGCGCGGTCGGGCGCCAGCGGTTCGAGGTCTTCCAGCCGGTCGAGCAGGGCCTCCTCGAAGTCGACGTCGGCCAGGGCGCGCTGCAGGACCTCCGGGCTCGCGGCGCCGCGGTCGCGGGCCTGCACGACGACGGCACGTTCGGCGGCCAGCATCTCCAGCCGCAGCGTGGAGTACACGACCGAGGGCGTCATGACGTCCGACAGGGGCCGGCCCAGCCGTTCCCAGGCGGCGTGCGAGCGCGACTTCGACCGGCCGCGCAGCTGCATGACGAGGTGCTTCGGTTCATCGCCGGTGAGGAGTTCGTCCAGGCGGCGCAACCCCGCCGCGGCCGCGGCGTCCCCCAGGGCGGCGGCCGCGAGCGCGTCCTGCGCGGGGTCGGGGCCGGGGATCGCGAGCCGCCGCACGACCGTCGGCAGCGTCAGCCCCTGCACGAGCAGGGTGCCGACCACGGTCGTGAACGCCGCGAGGAGCAGCACGTCCCGCCCGGGCACGTCCTCCGGGATGAGCTGCGCGGCAGCGAGGGTGACCACCCCGCGCATCCCCGCCCAGGACAGCAGCAGGGAGACGCCCGGGGACCAGGCCCGGGCGCGCAACCTCGGCACGGCGTGGAAGAACCCCGAGGCGGCGAAGACGAAGACGAACCGCGCCGCGATCGTGGCGACGAGCACGCCGGCGCAGACGGCGACGACGCGGGCACCGGAGTACCCGCTCTCGGCCGCGCCGGCCAGCAGCAGCGGGAACTGCAGGCCGATGAGGAGGAACACCGCGTTCTCGAGGAGGAACGCGACCGTGCGCCAGTTCAGCGTCTCCGCGACCCGGGACGCCGCCGTCTGCACCTTCGGCGAGACGTGCGCCATCGCCAGGCCGGTGACGACCACGGCCAGCACCCCGGACACGTGGACCGCCTCGGCCGGCAGGAACGCGAGGTAGGGGGCGACGAACGACAGCGCGGTGTCGAGGACGGGGTTCTCGATGCGGCGGCGGACGAGGGCCAGGACCGCGGCGACGACCCCGCCGATGACCACGGCGCCCACGACGGCGAGGACGAACTCACCGCCGATGTGCCAGGGGGACAGCTGGGTGGTGAGGGCGGACGTGGCCGCGGCCAGGGCGATGAGGGCCGAGGCGTCGTTGAGGAGGCTCTCCTCCTCGAGCATCGTCGCGACGCGGCGCGGCAGTCCGAGCCGGCGACCGATGGCCGTGGCGGCCACGGCGTCCGGCGGCGCGACGACCGCGCCGAGCGCCATGCACGCCGCGAGCGCGACCCCCGGCAGCAGCCACGACGTCGTCCAGCCCACGACGAGCGTCGTGAAGACCACGAGGACGACGGAGAGCAGGACCGTCGCGGTCTTGTTGCGGCGGAAGTCCACGAGCGAGGTCGACGCGGTGGTGGCGTAGAGCAGCGGGGGGAGCAGGCCGTTGAGGACGAGTTCGGGGCCGAGGCTGAAGGACGGGACGCCGGGGACGAGCGCGGCGAGCGCGCCCACGACCACGAGGACCAGCGGGGTCGGCCAGCCGAACCGGTCGCAGGCCGCCGCCACCGCACACACCCCGACCGTCAGCGCCACGAGCGCGATCGCGATCTCCACGGCGGGGAGACTACGGCGCGGAGCGGGGCCGCGGGACCGGGTACCGGTCCCGCGGCTGCCCCGACGGTCAGAAGGGGTAGGACCCCGGGCGGCGGCGCATCGTGACCCAGCGCGTCTCGGTGAACGCCTCGACGTTCGCCTCCACGCCGCCGTGCCGCGATCCCGTCCCGGACGACCCGACGCCGCCGAACGGGGCGTTCGCCTCGTCGTTCACCGTCTGGTCGTTGATGTGCACGATGCCGGTCGGGATGCGCTGCGCCAGTTCGTACCCGGCCATCGCGTCGGCGGTCACGATCCCCAGCGACAGGCCGTACTCGGTGTCGGCGGCGAGCTGGACGGCCTCGTCGTCGTCGCGGAAGGGGACGACGGAGGCCACGGGGCCGAACACCTCGTCGCAGTAGGCGGCGGCGTCGCGCGGCGGGTTCGCGAGCACGGTCGGCCGGTAGAACAGGCCCTCGTACGTCCCGCCGGCGCGCAGTTCGGCGCCCTTGGCGACGGCGTCCTCGACGAGGCCGTGGACGCGGTCGCGCTGCGTCTCGTCGATGAGGGGCCCGAGGTGGACCTGGCCGGCCGCGGGGTCGCCGACGTGCATCGACTCGGCCTTGGCCGCGAGCTTCTCGACGTAGGACGCGTAGAGCGACTCGTGCACGAGGTGCCGGCCCACGGTCATGCAGATCTGTCCCTGGTGCAGGAACGCACCCCACGTCGCGAGGTTCACGGCCTCGTCGACGTCGGCGTCGTGCCGGACGAGGAACGCGGAGTTGCCGCCCAGTTCGAGGTGGGCCCGCTTGAGGTGCTTGCCGGCCAGTTCGCCGACGCTGCGGCCGGCGCGGGTCGAGCCCGTGAACGCGATGACGCGGACGCGCGGTTCGGTGACCAGTGCCTGCCCGACGTCCCCGCCACCCGGGACGAGCTGCAGCAGCCCCGGCGGCAACCCGGCCTCCTCGAAGATCCGGACCATCGTCACACCGCCCGTGACGACCGTGCGGGGGTCGGGCTTGAGCAGCACGGCGTTGCCGAGGGCCAGCGCGGGTGCGACGGCGCGGATGCCCAGGATGAGCGGCACGTTGAACGGCGAGATGACGCCCACGACCCCGACCGGCACGCGCTGGGCCAGGGACAACCGCGGTTCCTCGCTCGTCAGGACCGACCCCGACGCCGCCGACGGCAGCGCAGCCGCCTCGTAGCACTCGGCCGCCGTCACGTGCAGGGCGAACCCGGCCAGCGGCGGGACGGCACCGACCTCGCGCACGTTCCAGCCGGAGATCTCTTCGGCGTGCTCCTCCCACAGCGCTCCCGCGCGGCGCAGGACGGCGGCGCGGGCGGAGTGCGGCAGGGCGGCCCAGTCGCGCTGGGCCTTCGCGGCGCCCTCCGCGGCACGGGCGACGTCGGCGGCGTCCGCCATCCCGACCTCGACGAGGGTCTCGCCCGTGGCGGGTTCGACGCTGGGGGTGCTGCCGCCGCCCCCGGGCACCCAGGCCCCGTCGACGTGGATGCGGCCGGCGAAGTCCTGCGGGTCCAGAAGTGTCACGAGTCCTCCTCGACAGGTGTGGACCCCCATCGTGCACGAGGACTCAGGGACGCAGGACGGTGATCCCCGCAGTTGTCGCGGCGCCCACCTCGGCGAGGGCGCGGGGCCCGGCCTCCAGCGGCAGTTCCCGCGTCACGAGGTCGTCCAGCGGGAAGCGCCCGGAGGCGACGAGCGCCAGGAGGCGCGGGTAGTCGTGGGCCGCCATGCCGTGGCTGCCGAGCACCTGCAGCTCCCCGGCGATGACGAGGTCCATCGGCACCGACGGTGTCCCCGCGGCGGCCGGCAGCAGGCCGACCTGCACGTGCCGTCCGCGTCGGCGCAGCGAGCGGACGGACCCCTCGCACGTCGCCGGCAGCCCGACGGCGTCGAGGGACAGGTGGGCGCCACCGCCGGTGAGGTCGCGGACCGCCTCGACCGCGCCGTCCGCCGGCACGGCGTGCTCGGCGCCGAACGCCAGCGCGAGCTCGCGCGCGGCCGGGGAGGGGTCGACGGCCACGACGCGCGCCCCGGCGGCGGCCGCGACGGCCACGGCCGACAGCCCGACCCCGCCCGCGCCGTGGACGGCGACGAACTCCCCGGCGCGCACGGCCCCGACGTCGGTGACGGCGCGGAACGCCGTCGCGACCCGGCACCCCAGCGCGGCCGCGGAGGAGGCGGAGAAACCTTCCGGCAGCGCGACGAGGTTCACGTCGGCGTGGTCGAGGGCGACGAGGTCGGCGAACGAACCCCACCCGGTGAACCCCGGCTGGGTCTGCGACCGGCACACCTGCTGCGCGCCGGCGGCGCACTCCGGGCACGTCCCGCAGGCCGTGACGAACGGGGTCGTGACGCGGTCGCCGACGCGCCAGTTCCGCACGTCGGCGCCGACCGCGGCCACCGTCCCGGCGAGTTCGTGCCCCGGCACGTGCGGCAGCACGACGTCGTCGTCGTGCCCCTGCCACGCGTGCCAGTCGCTGCGGCACACCCCCGTCGCCTCGACGGCCACGACGACCCCGTGCGGGGCCGGCGTGGGGTCCTCGACGTCGGCCAGGTGCGCGGGCGCGTCGAACTCGGTGACCAGGACGGCGCGCACGGTTCAGTCCTCGTCGAGGACGGACACCAGCGCGGCGGCGTCACCCGTGTAGTCGGCCGGCGTCAGAAGCGACAACCGGGCCGCCTCCCCGTCGGGCAGTCCGAGGCCGGCGACGAACTCCTGCAGCTTGGCCTGGTCGACCTTGCGACCGCGGGTCAGTTCCTTGAGGCGCTCGTAGGGTTCCGGCAGCCCGTGCACGCGCATGACGGACTGCACGGCCTCGCCGAGGACCTCCCAGTTCTGGTCCAGGTCGGCCGCGAGCGCCACGGGGACGGCGTCGAGGCCGGCGAGCCCGCGCTGGGCGTTCTCGATCGCGAGCAGCGAGTGGCCGAACGCGACACCGATGTTGCGCTGCATGGAGGAGTCGGTGAGGTCGCGCTGCATCCGCGACGTCGTGAGCGTCTCCTCCAGCACCCGGAACAGCCCGCCGGAGACCTCGAGGTTCGCCTCGGCGTTCTCGAAGCGGATGGGGTTCACCTTGTGCGGCATGGTGGAGGAGCCGACGGTTCCCTGACCGCGGACCTGGGCGAAGAACCCGTAGGAGATGTACGTCCAGACGTCGGTGCAGAGGTTGTGCAGCACCCGGCCGTAGCGGGAGACGTCGGCGTACAGCTCGGCCTGCCAGTCGTGCGACTCGATCTGCGTGGTCAGCGGGTTCCAGGTGAGACCGAGACCGGTGACGAACTCGCGGGAGACCGCCGGCCAGTCCGTCGTCGGGACCGCGGCGCGGTGCGCGGCGTACGTCCCGGTGGCGCCGTTGAACTTCCCCAGGAACTCCGCACCCTGGACGTTCCGCAGCTGGCGGCGCATGCGGTGGGCGAGGACGGCGAGTTCCTTGCCGAGCGTCGTCGGCGTCGCGGGCTGGCCGTGGGTGCGGGACAGCATCGGCACGTCGCGCAGGTCGTGGGCCATGCGGACGACGTCGTCGACCAGGCTCGTCGCGGCGGGCAGCCACACCTGCTGCACGGCGTCGCGGACCATGAGCGCGTAGGACAGGTTGTTGATGTCCTCGCTCGTGCAGAACAGGTGGGTGAGTTCGGCGACGTCCGCGAGCGACGTGCCCTCGAGGCGGCGCTTGATCCAGTACTCGACGGCCTTGACGTCGTGGACGGTGACGCGCTCGATCTCGCCGAGTTCGGCGACGGCCGCCGCGTCGAACCGCAACGGGAGCTCACGCAGGAACGCGGTCTCGTCCTGCGTGATGCGGCGCACGCCGGGGACGACGTCGTGGGTGCCGAGGAAGACGAGCCACTCGACCTCGACGTGGATGCGTCGGCGGTTCAGCGCCGCCTCGGACAGGTGCGCGGCCAGCGGCGCGACGGAGCGGCGGTAGCGCCCGTCGAGGGGGCCGAGCGCGGGGTCGCCCAGGTCTGCGGCGTCCGGGGTGGCGGTGAGGGGGGTGGTGGCGGCGTCCAGCTCGTCGGTCACGGGCCACATGGTCCCACGCCGTCACCACCGCTCCCGCGGTCCCGGGTCGTCGCGGCGCTCAGGCCTTGTCGACCGAGGACTCCTTGTGCGCGGCCTTCTTGCCGGACTTGTCGCTCTCCACGACGACCTGCGGGTCGTCCTCGGACGCCTTCCGCTTCTGCCCGTACAGCTCGAAGTCGTCGGTCTTCTTGTCCGTGACCTTCCCCTCGGTCGTGCCCTGCGGGGTGTTCCACTCGACGTGATCGCCCTTCTTCACCATGCGTCCAGCGTCACGGGAGTTCGGGGGCCCCGCACCCCGGAACCCGACCTCAGGGCAGCGGGTGCCGGCGCAGGACGGGCTCGCCCGCGCGGGCGGGGTCGAGCGGGACGGGAGAGCGGAGCACCCCGGCGCCCAGGGCGATGCGGCCGTCGGTCACCGGCGTGCAGCGCAGACCGCCGCGCCCGCGCAGCGCCCGGTGGGCCCCCGGCGCGGCGACGCGGTCCATCCAGGCGCAGGGGTTGGCCGGCCGGCCACCGTGCAGGGTGACGGACCCGGCCGCCGTGACGACGTCGAAGTCGTGCCCGCGCAACGGGTCCAGCTCCACGCCGCGCACGACGACGTTGCGCCGGGCCAGCAACGGGTCCGGGACGGCGGGCAGTTCCAGGTCGCGGGCGACGGCCTTCCACGCCTCCAGGGCGAGGAACGTCACCGCGGCGTCCATGTGCGCGGCCTTGCCGAAGAACCGGTCCCCGCGGATCCCCTTGCCGGCCACGACCTCGACGACGTCCGGGGTGTGCGTGGGGACGTCCGCGGCGCCGTCGCGCGGGCGGCCGAAGTAGGCGTGCTCGGGGGAGACGAGGAGGTGCACCACCTCGACCGGGTACTCGTGGGTCACAGGGCCAGCGTCTCGCGCGCGGCCCGGACCGCCTGCCCGGCGTACCCGGCGCCGAACAGCACGGTGTGGACGAGCAGCGGGTGCAGCTGGTGCAGCGGGACCCGGCGACGCCACCCGGCCTGGAGGGTGGCGGCCTCGGCGTAGGCGGCGAGGACGCGGTCCAGGTGCGGGAGCCCGAAGAGCGCCAGCATCGCCAGGTCCGTCTCGGGGTGGCCACCGTGGGCGGCGGGGTCGACGAGCACCGCTCCCTCGGACGACCACAGCACGTTGCCGGACCACAGGTCCCCGTGGAGCCGGGCCGGTGCGGACGGTCCGCCCGGGAGGTCTGCGGCGAGGAGGCGTTCGCAGACCGCCTCGACCACCTCGGCGTCGGCCGCCGTCAGGTGCCCGGCGTCCCGGGCCGCGCGCAGGTACGGCCGCAGCCGCTGTTCGGCGTAGAACGCGCTCCAGCCGGTCGGCCCGGTCGTCATCGGCAGGGGCAGCGCCGCGATCCAGCCGTCTCCGTCGAGGTCCGGCGGCGGCGCGCCGAAGCGGTCCGCCCCGGCGGCGTGCGTGCGGGCGAGGTCGCGGCCGAACGCCTCCGCGGCGGCGGCCGTCGGCGCAACCCCCACGACGCGCCGGAGCAGCAGCCCGTCGTCCTGCACGGCGAGCACCGGGCACACCGCGACACCGTCCGCCGCGGCCAGCCAGCGCAACCCCGCCGCCTCGGCGTCCCGGGGTCCTGGACGGTCGTGGCGCTTGAGGAACGTCTCGCTCACGCGCCCATCCTCACCCTGGGGACGACGGCGCGCAGACGACGTCGCGGTCTCCACAGGGCTGCCCGACGACCGCCCGTCCACAGCTCGGACCGTCGTCCCGGCCTGACCCGCCCCCCGCGACCTACGGTCGCCCGGCGTCGATCACGACGCACCCCCCACGGCAGGAGCAGAGCATGGATCCCGGTCAGGCCCACGTCGACACCCTGGCCCGCCGCCTCGCCGCCGAGGCCGAGGACGTCCGCTCCGTGGGGCGGCACCTGCGCGCGTCCGCGGACGTGGAGTGGACCGGCCTGGCCGCGACCCGCTTCCGGGCCGAGCTGGGGAGGACGGGGGAGCGGGTCGACCGCCTGGCCCGCACGGTCGAGGACGCGGCCGGCAGCCTGCGTGCGCATGCTGCGGCGATGGCGGGTCCGGTGTGAGCGGCGGGCTGACCGTCGATGCCGGCCTCGCCGTCGACCCCGACCAGCTCGACGCGGTGGCGGCCCAGCTCGCGGGGGTGGCGGCCACGGTGGCCGGGGTCGGCGCCGTCGCCGTGCTGACAGCCACCGACCCGGTGCTGCCGCTGAGCGCCCCGCTCGCCCCGGTGACGGCCGGGCGCGTGGCCGGCGACCTCGCCCGGATCGTCGGTGGTGGGGCCTCGGCGCCCGCGGTCGCGGCCCAGGTGCTCGCCCTCGCGGCTCGTCTCGAGGTCGCCTCGCTGCGCTACCGGGTGGGTGACGAGACCGCCGACGCGGTCGTGGCCCTCGCGCGGGGGGTGGTCGCGCAGGCCGTCGTCGACGCCGCCCCCGAGCTGGCCGGGGCGGCCGGGGCGCTCGTCGCCGCCGACGTGCTGTTCCGGCTGCAGGAGGTCGAGCACCGCGTCGTCGTCGCGGCCGTCGCGCAGGCCGTCGAGGGCGACGTCGACCTCGGTGCGCTCGCGGCGACGGCGGCCGAGGAGGTGGGGAAGGTCGACGACCGCGTGCTCGCCGACCTGCGCGGGGCGGGCACCCTGCTCGCGGCCCACCCCGACGTCGTCCGTGAGCTGGCCGCGCTGACGCCCGACCTCGCCCGGGCCGCCGGTCTCACCGGGGTGGAGGACGTCGCCGACGTCGCCGGGCTGCTGACCTCGGCCGGTGCCGTGTCCCCGCTCTTCCGCGAGACGCCGGTGCGCGTCACGCCGCAGACCGTCCCCCGCGCCGTCCCGTCCCGGCCGCCGCGCGGGCTCGCCGAGGTCCTCGACGGGGTCGCCCACCAGTCGACGGGGTACACGGCCGCGTCGGGCACCGTGGGTGGCCGCCTCTCCGCGGCCGGCGAACCCGCGCCCGGCGGCCTCCGCCTCGAACGCGTGACCCACGCCGACGGGACGGTCGCGTGGATCGTCGAGGTGCCCGGGACGCAGGACTGGACGCCCCTGCCGGGCAGCACGAGCACTCCCATGGACCTCACGACGAACCTGCGCGCCGTCGCCGGCGAATCCACCGCCACGGGCGCAGCCGTCGTGGACGCCCTGCGGCAGGCCGGGGTCCGGCCCGGCGAGCCGGTGCTGCTCGCCGGGCACAGCCAGGGCGGGCTGACGGCCGCTTCGCTCGCGGCCGATCCGGCCGTCGTCGCGGAGTTCCACGTCACCCACGTGCTCACGGCCGGGTCCCCGACCGACGGCCTGCCCGCCGCTGCGGGCGTCCGCACGGTCTCCCTGGAGCACACCGGCGACCTCGTCCCCGCCCTCGACGGCACGGACGCCGCGGGCTCGGAGGACCGGACGGTCGTGCGGCGGGACGTGTCCGACGAGGAAGGGGTGCGCGAGGACACGCTGGCCGCGCACGGCTGGTCGGGCTACCTGCGGACGGCGGCGCTCGCCGACGCCTCGCAGGACCCGGCGCTGCGCGCCTTCCGCGAGAGCGGCAGCGCGTTCTTCGACGCCCCCGGCGCGCGGGTCGACGTCTTCGACTACACCGCGGAGCGGGTCCCGTGAGCAACGCCATGGACTTAGTCAGACTTAGTTCATACCCTTGGCGGGTGACCCGGACGGTGAACGTGCACGAGGCCAAGACGCACCTGTCGCGCCTCCTCGAGGCGGTCGAACAGGGCGAGGACGTCGTCATCGCCCGGGCGGGCAAGCCGGTCGCCCGCCTGGTGCCCGTCCCCGCGCGGGTGGCGCGGGTGCCTGGGACGTTGAAGGGGCAGGTGGTCATCGCCGACGACTTCGACGAGACCCCGGTGGACGTGGTCGCCTCGTTCTACGACGACCTGGAGCCGTCGTGAGCCTCCTGCTCGACACCCACGTCCTGCTGTGGTGGCTCACCGATGACGAGCGGCTCCCGGATCGCCTGCGTGCCGCGGTGGCGAACGGGGACGCAGAGGTGCATGTCTCGGCGGCCTCCGCGTGGGAGGCGACCGTCAAGAGCGCCGTGGGCAAGCTGACCCTGCCCGACGGGTGGTGGGAGCACGTCCGGGAGCAACGGCTGACCGAGCTCCCCGTCACCGCGGAGGACGGGCTTGTCGCGGGAGCCCTCCCACGCCACCACGCCGACCCCTTCGACCGGATGCTCATCGCCCAGGCCGTCCGGCGCGACCTCACCCTGCTCACTGTCGACCGCCGGTTCAGCGCCTACGACGTCCGGCTGCTCGCCTAGGACGACCGGGTGTCCTGGCCGGCGCTCGCGGTCGCGCGCAGGGTCGCGCCCCAGCGCTCGACGTACGCGGCGAGCGCCGGGGTGTCCGCGCCCTGCGCCTCCGCCTCGCGGTCGATGAGGTAGAGCCCGGGGGCGGGCACGGCCGCGCCCAGTTCGGAGAGCACGGGCTTGAGCAGCAGGTCGGCGGCCAGGGCGTGGCCGGGGGCGGCGCCGAGCATGAGCGGGACGGCCGTCACGCCGCGCAGTCCCTCGCCACCGGCGAACTGGTCGAGGAACAGCTTGAGCAGACCGGTGTAGGTGGCCTTGAACGTGGGGGAGGCCACGACGAGCAGGTCCGCGGAGGCGACGTCGGCGACGGCCTGCTGCACGGTCGGGTCGCCCCAACCGAGCAGCCCCGGGCCGAGCGTCGTGACGTCGACGACCTGGTCGACGGGGGCCTGCGCGAGCAGTTCGGCGGTGGTCACGGCCGCCGTCAGGGTGCGGGAGCCCGCCTTGGGGTTGCCGCAGACGACGACCGTCCGCAGTGCGCTCACCCGGCGGGCCGCGGCGTGAGGGTGCGGAACCCCGAGGAGTGCCAGACGAGGGGTTCGGTGTCAGGGGCGGTGCCGGCGGCGTGGACCTGCAGGAGGACGACGTCGTGGTCGCCGGCGGGGAACTGCGAGTGGATGGAGGCCTCGATCCACACGGGGGCGCCGTGGATGAAGTGCGCGCCGCTGTCGGTGGTCGTCGTCTGGATGCCGGCGAACCGGTCGGCGGCCTTGGAGGCGAGCTGGCGGGCGGCCAGGTCGTGGGCCTCGCCCAGCACGGAGACGCCGATGCGCGCGGCGGTCTTGAGCTTGGGCCAGCTGGTGGAGGTGTGCTGGACGGCGAACAGGACCAGCGGGGGGTCCAGGGAGATGCCGACCTGGAAGGAGGAGGCGACCAGGACGACCGGTTCGGGCCCCTCGCCGGAGTCGACGACGGCCGAGAGGGCGGCGACGCCGGTGGGGAAGAGGGCGAACGTCGTGCGCAGCGCCATCGGATCGGCGTCCACGGCGACGAGCTCGGGCGGGGTGGGGGTGTCGGTCACGGTCGGGCCTCCAGCCGGTGGGGTCGTGGCGTCAGAGTCAACCGCACGGCCCCGCCACGCCTTCCACGGACGTGACGGATGTCGCAGGCGAGCGGTCCGTACGCTGGCGCGCATGACGACTCCCAGCACCCCTCTGGCCCCGCGGCTGCGGGCCAACATGGCCAAGGTCCCGGCGTACGTCGCGGGGAAGCCGGCCGTGGCCCGGGAGGGTCTGGAGGTCTTCAAGCTGTCCTCGAACGAGAACCCGTACCCGCCGCTGCCGAGCGTCCTGACGGCGATCACGCGGGCCGCCGCCACCGTGAACCGCTACCCCGACCCGATGGCGACGCAGATGGTGGCGACCATCGCGCAGAAGTGGGGCGTCGAGCCGGAGAACCTGGCGGCCGCGACGGGCAGCGTGCGGCTGCTGGCCCAGCTCGCCGAGATCACGTGCGCCCCCGGCGACGAGGTCGTCTACGCCTGGCGGTCCTTCGAGGCGTACCCCATCACCGTCGCCATCTCCGACGCCGTGCCCGTCGAGGTGCCCCTGACGGCCGACGCCCGCCACGACCTGCCCGCGATGCTCGCCGCGATCACCGAGCGGACGCGGCTGGTCGTCCTGTGCTCGCCGAACAACCCGACGGGCCCCGCGCTGCGTCGCGGGGAGCTCGAGGAGTTTCTGGCGCAGGTGCCCGGCGACGTCCTCGTCGTCCTCGACGAGGCCTACCGCGAGTTCGTGGACGACCCGGACGTCCCGGACGGCGTCGACGTCTTCCGCGCGCACCCGAACGTCGTCGTCCTGCGGACCTTCTCCAAGGCCTACGGCCTCGCGGGCCTGCGCGTCGGTGTCGCGGTGGCCCACCCCGAGGTCGCCGGCACGCTGCGCAAGGCGGCCACGCCCTTCGGCGTCTCGGCCATCGCGCAGGCCGCCGTCGTGGCCTCCCTGCAGACGGCCGCCGAGGCCGAGCTGATGAGCCGCGTGCGCGCGCTCGTCGCCCAGCGCCGCGTCCTCCTGGACGGTCTGCGCGCCCAGGGCTGGGACGTCCCGGACGTGCAGGGCAACTTCCTCTGGCTGCCGGTGGGCGAGGACGCCGTCCCGCTCGCCGAGGCCTTCGCGGCCGAAGGGCTCGTCGTGCGGGCGTTCGCCGGGGCGGGGGTGCGGATCACCGTGGCCGAGGACGCGGGCGGTGAGCGCCTCCTCGAGGTGGCGGCGCGCCTGCGAGCCGGACGTCCGTGACGGTCCCCTCCCGGTAGCGGGCCGGGCTGACGCCGTACCGGCGCTTGAAGGCCGCCGACAGGCTGAACGGGGACGCGTACCCGACGCGCCCGGCGACGGCCGCCAGGGTGAGGCCCCGGTCGGTGAGGAGGTCCGCGGCCACGGCCAGCCGCCAGTCCGTCAGGTAGGCCATCGGTGACGTGCCCGTCACCGCCGCGAAACGCTTCGTCAACGCCGACCGCGAGGTCCCCGTCCGGCGGGCGAGCGCGTCGAGGGTCCACGGCGCCTCCGGCGACGCCCGCAGGAGCCCGAGCGCCTCCTGCACCACGCCGTCGGGGGCGGGGGCCTGCCCGGGGCCGTCCGTCGTCCACGCCCTCAGGGACGCCAGGAGCAGGAGGTCGAGCAGCCGGTCGAGGACGAGCGGCTGAGCGGGGGCGTCGACGGCCACCTCGCGGTTGAGCAGGCCCAGGAGAGCGGGGTCGGGGTCGCGCGCGACGAGCGCCGGGGGGAGCGCCTCCAGCAGCAGCCGTCCGACCTGCCCGCGGCCCGCGTACGTCCCCACGAGCAGGCGGTCCGGCCCGGACGGGTCGTTGCCCCACGTCCGGACCCCCGCGTCCCACGGCTGCGCCAGGTCCCGACCGTCCGGGCCTGAACACCGCTGACCGGGGCCGATGACGGCGCCGGTGAGCGTCTCCGGAGCGTCCGCCAGGATGTAGGGGGCCGTGTCGCGGACGAGCAGCACATCGCCGCGGGCCAGCGCGTGGACCCCCACGGCCGTCAGGGCGCAGGCCCCGCCGTCGAGGACTGCGATCAGGGTCAGCGGGGCCTCGTCGTCGACCTGCACGGACCACGGGGCTGACATGACCACCTGGAGCAGGAAGGCGTCCCGGGCCCGAGGGCCGTCGAAGGCGCCCAGCCACGCGTCCACCCGCTCACCGTAGCGAGGGCACGGCCGCCCGCTCGGAGGTCGACGGCACCCACACGCCGGTGGCGGCCGTCCGGCGGGCGAAGTCGGCGAAGTCGCGGGGTGGGCGGCCCAGGGCCCGCTGGACGCCGTCGGTGACCGAGGCGTTGCGACCGTCGAGGACCATCGCGAAGAGGTCGGCGAAGTCGGCCGGTAGCCCTTCACGCTCGAGCTCGGCGACGTACTCCTCGTGGCTGACGGGTTCGTAGCGGACCTCGCGACCGGTCGCGGCGGACAGCTCGCGCGCCACCTCGGTGAAGGTCAGCAGGCGCGGGCCGGACAGCTCGTACACCTCGCCGTCGTGGCGGGGGTCCAGCAGCGCCGCCGTCGCCACGTCGGCGATGTCGTCGGCGTCCACGAAGGGTTCCCGGGCCTCCCCGGCGGGGATCGACAGGACGCCGGACAGGACGGGCTCGAGGAAGAAGCTCTCGGAGAAGTTCTGGTCGAACCAGTTGCAGCGCACGATCGTCCAGGCGAGCCCGGACGCCTGCAGTGCGCGCTCGCTGGCCAGCGCGCCCTCCTCCCCGCGGCCGGAGAGCAGGACGGCCTTGTGCACGCCGGCGGCGCGGGCGGTGGCCGAGAACCGCGCGATCAGCTCGGGGACGCCGGGGAGGGCGAGGTCGGGGTAGTAGGTGACGTACGCGGCGTGGGCACCGGCGAGGGCGGCCTGCCAGGTGCTCGCGTCGTCCCAGTCGAAGCGGGGGGAGGTGGACCGCGACACGGCCCGCACCCGCTCCCCGCGCCCGGTGAGGCGCTCGGCCACGCGCCGGCCGGTCTTGCCCGTTCCTCCGATGACGACGATCACGATGTCCTCCGAGTGGTCTGCGGTGGGAGTGTCCGCCCATCGGGCGTGACGCCAGTCCACCCGCCCACTCCCGCGGTGACCATGTGCCGCAGACCCGTCGGCATGCGCATCCGGCCAGGACCCGGCGCCCGCGTGACGTCCCACCCGCGTGGCGGTTCCCAACCTACGGTTCCGTAACGTACGCTCGCGTCACCTACGGAACCGTAGGTTGGTGACGATCGTCCGAGTGCTCGCACCCGACGACCCACGGAGGAACGCACGTGACCGACACGGCGGCGGGCCCGGTACGGGCCCATGAGGGTGGCCCGGTACGGGCCCACGAGCAGCACCCCGCCCCCCGGCGGCAGGAGATGGTCCAGCTCCTCGACGAGCACGGGGTGCGTCACCGGCACCCCGAGCACGACCTCGACCTGACGCCGGCCGAGCTCCTCGGGCTCTACCGCGACATGGTCCTCATGCGCCGCTTCGACAGCGAGGCCGAGGCGCTGCAGCGCAAGGGGCAGCTCGGCCTGTGGGCCGGCAGCCGCGGTCAGGAGGCCTCCCAGATCGGCGCCGGCCGTGCGGCCCGCCGCCAGGACCAGCTCTTCCCCAGCTACCGCGATCACGGCGCGCTGCTGTCGCGCGGGGTGGACCCGCTGCACATCCTCAGCATCTTCCGCGGCATCGACCACGGCGGCTGGGACCCGGTCGAGATGGGCGTCCACCCGTACACCCTCGTCATCGCCGCGCAGATGCTGCCCGCCGTCGGGTACGGCATGGGCGTGCAGCGCGACGGGGCCGTCGGGACGGGCGACCCGGACCGCGACACCGCCGTCATCGCCTTCTTCGGTGACGGCGCCACCTCCCAGGGCGAGGCCGCAGAGGCCCTCAACTGGGCCGCGGTCTTCAACGCCCCGGTCGTCTTCTTCTGCCAGAACAACCAGTGGGCCATCTCCGAGCCGGTCTCGCGCCAGTCCCCGGTGCCGCTGCACCGCCGGGCCGAGGGCGCCGGGATGCCCGGGGTGCTCGTCGACGGCAACGACGTCCTCGCCGTCCTCGCGGTCGTGCGCAGCGCCCTGGACCGTGCCCGCGCCGGTGGTGGCCCCACCTTCGTGGAGTCGTACACGTTCCGGATGGGCGCGCACACGACGTCGGACGACCCGACGCGCTACCGCCTCGCCGCCGAGGTCGACGCCTGGCGGGAGAAGGACCCGATCGACCGGCTGCGCACGCACCTGACCGCCGAGGGCGTGCTGGACGAGGAGTTCGCGTCGCAGCTCGCCGCCGACAGCGAGACGCTCGCCGAACGGCTGCGCGCCGGGGTGTCGGCGATGGTCGACCCCGACCCGGTCTCGATGTTCGAGCACGCCTACGCCGAACCGCACCCGCAGGTCCTGGCCGAGCGCGACGAGTTCCTCGCCGCGTGGGAGCAGCAGGACGCCGACTCGCACGCCGCAGCTCACGGAGGGACGCGCTGATGGAGACCATGGCGATCGGCCGCGCGATCAACGCCGGCCTGCGCGCGGCGATGGACCGCGACCCGCGGGTCCTGCTCATGGGCGAGGACATCGGCGCCCTCGGCGGGGTCTTCCGCGTCACCGACGGCCTGCAGAAGGACTTCGGCGAGGACCGCGTCATCGACACCCCCCTCGCCGAGGCCGGCATCGTCGGCACCGCGATCGGGATGGCGCTGCGCGGGTACCGCCCCGTCTGCGAGATCCAGTTCAACGGGTTCGTCTACCCGGCGTTCAACCAGATCACGACGCAGCTGGCGAAGCTGCGCGCACGGTCGCGCGGCCGCCTGTCGGTGCCCGTCGTGCTGCGCATCCCCAGCGGCGGTGGCATCGGCTCGGTCGAGCACCACTCCGAGAGCCCCGAGGTCCTCTTCGCCCACACCGCCGGGCTGCGGGTCGTGGCCCCCAGCACGCCGCACGACGCCTACTGGATGGTCCAGCAGGCCATCGCGTCGGCCGACCCGGTGCTGTTCCTGGAACCCGAGCGCCGCTACTGGCAGAAGGGCGAGGTCGACACCGACCTCGGCCCCGGCCAGGTGACGCCGCTGCACAAGGCCCGCGTCCTGCGGCCGGGCACGGACGCGACCCTCGTCGCGTACGGCCCCACGACCAAGCTCGCCCTCGACGCCGCGGCCGCCGCCGCGCAGGACGGCACCGAGCTCGAGGTCGTCGACCTGCGCTCCATCTCCCCGCTCGACGTCGACACCGTCGCGGAGTCGGTGCGCCGCACCGGCCGCCTCGTCACCGTCTCCGAGGCGCCGACGTTCCACGGGCCGATGGCCGAGCTCGCCGCGCGCATCCAGGAGTCGTGCTTCTACTCCCTGGAGGCCCCGGTCAAGCGCGTCGGCGGGTGGCACCTGCCCTACCCGGCCGCCCGGGTCGAGGAGCACTACCTGCCCTCGGTCGACCGCGTCCTCGACGCCGTCGAGCAGACGCTGGCCGCGTAGCCTCCTCCCGCACACCCGCCGAAGCCCGCACCGCAACCCGAAGGACTCCGTTGAACCAGCGGTTCGCCCTCCCCGACGTCGGCGAAGGTCTCACCGAGGCCGAGATCGTCTCCTGGAAGGTCAAACCCGGTGACACCGTCGCCGTGAACGACGTCCTCGTCGAGATCGAGACGGCGAAGTCGCTCGTCGAGCTGCCGAGCCCGTGGGCCGGCACGATCGCCGAACTGCTCGCGGCCGAGGGCGACACCGTCGAGGTCGGCGCGGACATCGTCGTCGTCCGCGACGGTTCGTCCGTCCCGGCGGAGCCCGCTCCCGAACCCGGACCCGCGGCGGAGAACGGTTCCGGTGCGACGCTCGTCGGGTACGGCACGAAGGAGAGCGCGCCCCGGCGCCGTCGTGGCACTCCCGCGCCTGCGCCCGCAGCCAGCGCGCCGGCGGTTCCCGCCGAGGCGCACGTCCTGGCCAAACCCCCCGTGCGCAAGCTCGCGCGCGACCTCGGGGTCGACCTCGCGGCGGCGACGCCCACGGGCCCGGGCGGCACCGTCAGCCGCGCCGACGTCCTCGCCCTCGTCCCCGCCCCGCCGGCCGAACCCGAACGGCGGTTCGTCGACCACGAACGCGAGCGGCACGTCCCCATCCGCGGCGTCCGCAAGGCCACGGCCGCGGCCATGGTCGAGAGCGCGTTCTCCGCCCCGCACGTGACGGTGTTCACGACCGTCGACGCCACCCGCACCATGAAACTGGTGCAGCGGCTCAAGACCGACCCCGAGTACGCGGGGATCCGCGTCTCCCCGCTGCTGCTGGTGGCCAAGGCGCTGCTCGTCGCCGCCAAGCGCAACCCGGACATCAACGCGACGTGGGACGAGGCCAACCAGGTCATCGTCGTGAAGAACTACGTCAACCTCGGCATCGCGGTCGCGACCCCGCGCGGGCTCCTCGTCCCCAACGTCAAGGACGCGGACGACATGTCGCTCAAGGAACTCGCGGTGCACCTCGGTGAACTCGCGGCGACGGCCCGCGAGGGCAAGGCGAAACCCCGCGACCTGGCCGAGGGCACCATCACCATCACCAACGTCGGGACGTTCGGCATCGACACCGGCACGCCGATCCTCAACCCCGGTGAGGCCGCGATCCTCGCGGTCGGCAAGATCTCCCAGCGGCCGTGGGTGCACAAGGGCAGGATCAAGCCCCGGTACCTCGCGCAGCTCAGCCTGTCGTTCGACCACCGCATGCTGGACGGCGAGAGCGGGTCGCGTGCGCTGGCCGACATCGCCGCCGTCCTGGAGGACCCGGCGCGCGCCCTCACCTGGAGCTGAACCCCGGCCGGGCCGGGGAGCGCGACCACCGAACGGGGGACTCCCGCCCGGGGCGACGCAGGACTACTGTGCGGCGCCTCGGGGATCGCTGAGGATTCCCTGTCCGGAGGAGAACGCCATGGCGCACCGGCTCCGCACCGCAGCACTCGTCCTCGCCGTCACCACGACCACCGCCGTGGTGGCGGCCCCCGCCCATGCCGGAGCGCCGCCGGGCGGCCCCGTCACCGTCGTCGCCCAGGGCCTCGACGACCCCTTCGGCCTCGCGTCCGAGGGCGGGAAGTTCTACGTCGCCGAGAGTTCGGCCGGCGAGGTCAGCGGGTTCGTCCCGGGCGGCCGGCCGACCGTCCGGCTCGCCGACTTCGCCGCGCCGGCCGGCGTCGACCGCCGCGCGGGAACGTTGTACGTCGTCACCGGCGAGGCGCAGGACCCCGCGGCGACGGGTGGTTCGACCCTCTGGTCGTCCCGGCGCGGGGAACCGCGTCGCGTCCTGGCCGACCTCATGGCCTTCGAACTCGCGAACAACCCCGACGGTCAACCGCAGTTCGGGCCCGACGGCGCCCCGCTCGACGCGCTGAGCAACCCCTTCGCCGTGCTCTCCGGCCAGGGGTCGGACCGGCGGGTGTTCGTCGCCGACGCCGGAGCCAACGACGTCCTCGCGGTGGACCCGGACGGGACGGTCCGTGCGTTCTTCGTCCCGCCGGCCGTCACCACCGGGCTGTGCGAGGGCCTGGAGAACAACGGCGTCGCGGACGGGGGGTGCGACCCCGTGCCGACCGGCCTGGCCTGGGGACCCGACGGGCACCTGTTCGTCTCGACGTTGTCGGGCGAGGCGCCGCTGGAGGGTCGCGTGTACGAACTCGACCCGCGCGACGGCACGGTCGTCGGCGAGACCAGCGGGTTCACGGCACCGACGGGAGTCGCCGTCGGCGACGACGGCACCCTCTACGTCTCGGAACTGCTCGAGGGCGCCCCGGCGGGGGAGGGGCCCCCGCCGGCGGACTTCGACCCGACGACCGTCGGCCGGATCGTGGCCGTCGCCCCGGACGGGGAGCGCTCCGCGGCCCAGGTGACGATGCCGCTGGGTCTGCGGTTCACGGGCGGGCACCTGTACTCGACGGCGTTCAGCGTGGCGGGCCTGTTCCTCGGTCAGCCCGGGCTCGGCCAGGTCGTCCGCGTCGACGACGGGGCCTTCGAGCCGCTGGACTGAGCACGGGAGGAGGGTGGGCCCGACCGGACCCACCCTCCCTCACGTCACAGCGGACGGATGCCGTACGCGTCCGCGAGTTCCTGGATGCGGCGGGCGCGGCCCAGGCGCGGCAGGTCGGACCCGTCGCGCACGACACCGCCGCTGCGCTCGAAGTCGGCGATGAAGTCGCGCGCCCACGTGGCGTCGGAGACGTTCGGGCTCATGACCTCGTTGATGACGTACGCCTGCTCGGCGTCGAGGCAGAGCTTGCCCATCATCCCCATCGCGACGCCGACGCCGGAGGCCTCGCGCAGCTCGGGGTGGCCGCCGCCGGTGGTCGGACCGTCGATCGGGCCGGGGAGCTTGCCGATCGCGCTGGCCACGACGAGCTTGGTGCGCGGGTAGGCCATCGCCATGTCCTCGGCGCTGGCGCCGGTGTCGCGGCGGTAGTCCCCGGAGCCGAAGGCGAGGCGGAACGTCCCCTTGGCGCAGGCGATCTCGCGGGCGGCCTCGATGCCGAGCGCGGACTCGCACAGCGCGACGACGGGGACGGACCCGCCGAGGGCGTGCCACGTCGCCTCGACCTGCTCACCGGCCTCGGTCTTGGCGAGCATGACGCCGAGCAGGTTCGGGACGCCCTTGAGCGCGTCGACGTCGTCGCGCCAGTGCGGGGTCGTCACGTCGTTGATGCGGACGAAGGCCTGGCCGCCGGCGGCGAGCCACTCGATCGAGTCGGCGCGCGCGGAGTCCTTGCGGCTGGGGTCGACGGCGTCCTCGATGTCCAGCACGACCTGGTCGGCCCGCGAGCGCGCGGCCACGTCGAAGAGGTCCGTGCGGGTCGCGTTCACGAGCAGCCACGTCCGCGCGTACGTGGGCTCGACGATGTGCACCTGGCGTTCGGCGGGTTCTGCGGTCATGGGACCCGACCGTAGCGCCGCCGGGCAACCGGTTCCGTCCCGGCGGCGCGCCGAGTGGGGAGTCTCACGTCCCGGCTGCGTCAGCCCCGGGCCAGCACCCGCCCGCGGGCGGCGACGAGGTCGGCCACCGCCCGGTCCACGTCGGTCGTGCGCAGCCGCCCGTCCTCCACGACGACGCGCCCCTCGACGGTCGACAGGGCCAGCGGTGGCGTCGGACCGACGACGAGGGCGACGACGGGGTCGTCGAGGTCGGCGTGGCCCAGACCGGTGAGGTCCCACAGAGCGAGGTCGGCGCGCTTGCCGACCTCGATCGAGCCGATCTCGTCGGCCCGGCCCAGGCACGTCGCCCCACCGACCGTCGCGGCGCGCAGGGCGTCGCGGGCCGAGACGGCGTCCGGTCCGCCGACCGCCCGCGCGACGTAGAGCATCTGCCGCAGCTCGTCGGCCAGGCTGCCCTGTTCGCTGGAGGCGGCCCCGTCGACGCCGAGGCCGACGGGGACGCCGGCGGCGAGCAGGTCGCGGGTCCGGGCGATGCCGGCGCCGAGCCGGGCGTTGGAGCTGGGGCAGTGCGCGACCGAGGTGCCGGTGCGGGCGAGGGTGGCGATGTCGGCGTCGGACAGGTGGACGCAGTGCGCGAGCCACACGTCGGGGCCGAGCCAGCCGAGGTCCTCGAGCACCTCGACGGGCCGGCGGCCGAAGGTGCGCGCGCAGAACTCCTCCTCGTCGGCGGTCTCGGCGAGGTGGGTGTGCCGGCGGATGCCGAGGTCGGCGGCCTGCGCGGCGGTCTGCCGCAGCAGGTCCGGGGAGACGGAGAACGGCGAGCAGGGGGCGGCGCCGACGCGGACCATCGACCCGGGCGCGGTGTCGTGGAACCGCGCGACGGCGTCGGCGGTCGCGGCCAGGACCGCGTCGACCGTCTCGACGACCGAGTCCGGCGGCAGCCCGCCCGCGGACGCCCCGAGGTCCATCGAGCCGCGGGTGGGGGAGAAGCGCAGGCCGACGGCGCGTGCGGCCTCGACGGTCGCGGCGAGCTGGTCGCCGCCGTCGCGCGGGTGGAGGTAGTGGTGGTCGGTCGTCGTCGTGCAGCCGGTGAGCGCGAGCCGGGCCAGACCCGCCCGGGCGGCGGCCTCGACGTCCGTGGCGTCGAGCCGCGCCCACACCGGGTACAGCGTCGTCAGCCACTCGAACAGGCCCGCGTCGACGGCGAAACCGCGCGTCGCCCACTGGTAGAGGTGGTGGTGGGTGTTGACGAACCCCGGCGTCAGCAGGTGCCCGCGGCCGTCGACGACGCGGTCCGCGGTGGTGCCCGCGGGCGGGTCGCCGGCCCCGACGGCTGCCACGACACCGTCGGCCACGACGACGAAACCCCTCCGGTGTTCCGTACCGGAGGGGTCGACGGTGGCCACGGCGGCCCCGGTGATCAGCAGGCTCGGCATGGGCCGATCCTGCCCGACCGGGCCGCGGGTGTCGCGGGGTTCGTCAGCGACGACGGGGCGCGCGGTTCTCCGCGCCGATGAGCCAGGCGTGCTTCTCCAGGCCGAGGATGAAGCCGTGCAGCAGGTCGGCGGTCGAGGGGTCCTCGGCGTCGATCGGGTCGTGCACGCGGCGGATGGTGTCCACGGTGCGGCGCGTCATCGCGACGATCGCCTCGACGGCGGCCTTGGTGTCGATCTCGTCGGCGCCGAAGTCGCCGATGGTCGTGGTGCCCGCGACGGTGGCGGGGCGGGCGTCGGGGACGCCGCCCACGGCGCGCATGCGCTCGGCCGCGTCGTCGGCGTACGTGCGGGCGTCGTCGATGAGCGCGTCGAGCTGCAGGTGCAGGTCGCGGAAGTTCGCCCCGACGATGTTCCAGTGGGCTTGCTTGCCCTGCAGGTGCAGCGCGGTGAGGTCGACGAGGACCTCCTGCAGACCGGAGTTCAGCCGCGAGCTGGCGTCGAAGCCGGCGACGGCGGTCTGGGTCAGGCCGGCGGTGGTGATGTCGTCGATCGTGGTCACGGTGTCCTCCATGAGTCGGATGCTGGGTCTGGGCTGGTTCCGGAGTCGGCGCTGCAGGCGGTGCACAACCCCCACCAGGTGACCTCGGCGCGGTCGAGCACCGGGAAACCCGGTGCCTGCGCGGGGGTCAGGCAGGGGCTCGTCCCGACGGCGCACGGGACGTCGACGACGGTTCCGCAGCCGCGGCAGACGAGGTGGTGGTGCTCGCCCGCCACCGCCGTCTCGTAGCGCGGGGCGGAGCCCGTCGGCTGGATGCTGCGCAGGAGGCCCGTCCGGGTCAGGTCCTCGAGCACGTTGTAGAGGCTCTGCCGGGACATGCGGTGACCCGCTGTCCCCAGCAGTTCTGCCAGGCCCGCGGCGGTCACGTGCGGGTGGTCGGCCACGACCTCCAGGACCGTCCGCCGCGGGGCCGTGCTGCGCAGTCCGGCGTCGCGCAGCACCTCCTCCGGGGAGGTGTGGTCGGTCGAGGTCATGGTTCGAGAGTACACCTTCTTTGGACTCTGTCAAAAGAAGGTGAGCCTCGCTTTCGTACGGCAAGCCTCACCACATCGGCTGTCCTGCAACGTGCCAGAACGCCGCAGGGCCCCGGAACGGCTGTTCCGGGGCCCTGCGGGTCGAGTGCTGTTCGTCAGTTCTGCGCGCCGAGCTCCTCGCGCACGGGAGCCTCGTCGCCCGCGCCGGCGTGACGGCCGCGCGGGGCCGCCGCGTCCTCGCCGAGCGCGGCCTCGATGGACGCCTCGTCCAGGCCGAGGTCGCGCAGGTTCTCCACGGCCGCGTCGAACGCGGCCTCGCGGCGCTCGGCCTCCAGTGCGAGCTCGGCCATGGCCTGCTGCGCGGCCTTGGCCTGCTGCACCCCGCTGCGGAGGCGTTCGGCCAGCTCCCCGGGCGCCATCGATCCGTTCACGGGGTCGACGGTAGCCACGCCGGTGCCGGTCCCGCCACCGCTGGTGGCGACCGGTGCACCGGCCGCCTCGACGGGGGCCGCGGCGGCCGCGGCGGCCGTGGCCTCGGGGGTCTGGCCCTCGGGGGTGCCCTCGGCGGCCGGGGCGGCGGGACCGCCCTTGAGCGGCAGCGACGGCAGGAACAGCATGGTCATGAACCCGGCGACCATGATGAACGTCGCGACGAGGTAGATCGTGCTCGTCGACTCGGTGAACCCGACCTTGAACGGGTGGGCCAGGACGCTCGGCAGCTCCTTGAGGACCGAGGTGTCGTCCGTGGCGCGGCCGAGGGTGGCCTGCAGGTCCCCGCCCCAGCTCTGCAACGCCTGGCCGAACTCCGGGGTGCGCGAGGCGGACTGGTAGGAGCTGCCGATCTTGTCGCCCAGGGTGGAGAACAGGATCGACAGGAACACCGCGGTGCCCAGCGTGCCGCCCATCTGGCGGAAGAACGTCACCGAACTGGTGGCGACGCCGAGTTCGCTGCGCTTGGCCGCGTTCTGCACCGCCAGGATGACCGGCTGCATGTTGCCGCCGAGGCCCCAGCCCATGAGCAGCATGATGATCATCGTCTGCCAGATCGGGGTGTCCGCGTTGACCCGGGAGAACAGGAACAGGGCGACGACCATGAAGCCGGTGCCCACGACGGGCAGGACCTTGTACGTGCCGGTGCGGGCGATGAAACGTCCCGAGAACATGCTGCCGGACATGATGCCCACGACGACGGGGAGCATCGCGAGGCCGCCCTTGGTCGGGCTCAGGTCCTTGACGACCTGCAGGTACTGCGGCAGGACGGCGAACACACCGAACATCCCCATGCCGAGGATGAACGAACCCAGCGACCCGACGACGAACGTGCGGCCGCGGAACATCCGCAGCGGCAGCAGGGCCTCGTCGCCGTAGGCGCGCTCGGCGAGCAGGAACCCGACGAGGCCGACGGCGCCGATGACGTAGCAGACGATCGACTTGGTCTCACCCCAGCCCCACTCGCGGCCCTGCTCGGCCACGATGAGCAGCGGAACGAGGGTGGTGATCAGGGTCAGCGCGCCGGGCCAGTCGATCCGGTGGTGGCTCGAACGCTTGGGCAGGTGCAGGTTCTTCGTCACGACGAAGAGCGCGAAGGCGCCGATCGGGATGTTCAGCCAGAAGATCCAGCGCCACCCGTCGAAACCGGCGAGGGAGTCCAGGCCGGAGAAGAAGCCACCGGCGACGGGGCCGAGCACGCTCGACGTGCCGAACACCATCATGAAGTAGGCCTGGTACTTGGCCCGCTCCCGCGGCGGCACGATGTCGCCGATGATCGTCAGGGCGAGCGACATCAGGCCGCCGGCGCCGAGGCCCTGGAGGGCGCGGAACCCGGCGAGCTCGTACATGGAGGTCGAGATCCCGCACAGGGCGGACCCGACGAGGAAGATCACGATCGCGGCGATGAAGAACTTCCGCCGGCCGTACATGTCGGACAACTTGCCGTAGAGCGGCGTGGAGATCGTCGACGTGATGAGGAACGCGGTCGTCGCCCACGCCTGCAGGGAGAACCCGTCGAGGTCGTCGGCGATCGTGCGGATCGCCGTCGAGACGATCGTCTGGTCCAGCGCGCCGAGGAACATCCCCAGCAGCAGGCCGGACAGGATCGCCATGATCTGGCGGTGGGTGAAGACCGGGGCCTCCGGTGCCGGCGCTGCGCCGGCGGTCGTGCTGCTCATGCGTTCTCCCCAGGGGCGGTCGTGGTGGTCCGGAGGCAGTCGGCGCGGGCCCGTTCAAGCCCGTCGGCGAAGCGGGACAGCAGCGCCGTGAAGCTCGCGAGGTCCTCGTCGGAGAAGTCGTCGACCGCGCGGGCGAGGTGCTCGTGGCGCCGCTGCTTCATCTGGGCGACGACCTCGTGGCCGGCCTCGGTGACGTCCAGCAGGCTGGCGCGCCGGTCGTCGGGGTCGGGCAGCCGGCGCAGGAGCCCGCGCTTGACGAGCTCACCCGTCTGCCGGCTGGTGGTCGAGGGGTCGGTGCCGAGGCGTTCGGCCAGGCCGCTCACGCGCAGGGCGCCGTGGTCGGCCAGCACGTAGAGGACGACGTGCATGGCGCGCTCGACGTCGCTCTCGCCGCGGGCGATCTGCGCCTTGAACGAGTGCAGCGCGCGCAGCTGGCGACCGACCTGGTCGGCGACCGCGGCGACGAGCTGCTCGTGCCCCTCGGGGGGCGTCGGGGCCGAGGTGCTCACAGGCTCCTCGACGGTGGTGCTGGGGGTCATGCGGGTGCTCCCACGGGTCTGTCTGGTGTGTCGCTCGGCCGAACGGAGGTTGCGTCCTGTAATGCGCGCTGTAACGGAGCGGGACCGTCCGGCGAAGTACTCCCCGGGACATCGGCCCGGTCGGGGCGATCCTTGAGTGCTACATGCAACGACATGGACAAGTTACCAGGCGCAAGCACGTACCGGGGGGTCGAACGTGGGGATCGAACGCGCGCCGTGGGCACGGCGGTCGGCCCGCGCCCGGGCCACCAGCAGCTGGCCTGGTGGCCGGACTGCGCCGTCCGAGGGAGCCTGCGCTACGGTGCCTGTTGACCCTACGTACCGGGAGAGTTACTCAGTGTCGTTCACGGACTGGTCGCGCGAGACGACGCTGGCGCCCGTGCCGCTGTCCTCGCGGGCGGCGCGGCACTTCGTGGCCGACTGGTGCATCACCGAGGGCGTCATCGGTGACGTCGTCGACACCCTGCTCCTCCTGACCGCCGAGGTCGTCACCAACGCCGTCCTGCACGGCCGCAGCGACGTGCACCTGCGCGTCGGGCGCGTCGGCTCGCGCGTCCGCATCGCCGTCGGTGACGAGAACACCCGGCTGCCGATGCGGCGCGAGTCCGACCCCGAAGCCCTCAACGGCCGCGGCATCGCCCTCGTCGAGGCCCTCGCCGACGCGCACGGCGTCGAGGTCGACCCCCTCGGCAAGACCGTCTGGTTCGACGTCGCCACCGCCCTGGCCCCGGTCCGGTCCGTCCGCGCCACCGCCTGACGCTCCCACCGCGCCGCTCCCACCGGGGGGTCCCTCCGGAACCGGCTCCCAGGTCCGCGACCTACCCTGGGGGAGTGGCCGCTCCTACCCGCACGGCCCGCAGCGCACCCGGCACGAGCGGCGTCCTCCTCACCACCTCGGCCGTCCTCCTCGCCGCGCTCGCGGTCCTGCTCACCGCCCTCGCCCTCGCCGGAGGTCTGACGCCCTCCGTCCTCGGGGACCCCGGCGCCCTCGTCCGGTACGGGCTGCCGATCGCCCGCACGGTCCACGACCTCTCGGCCGCCCTCGCCGTCGGGGGCTTCGCCGTGGCGACGTTCCTGCTGCCGCACCCCAGCGACGCCTGGGGCCGCGCGGTCCGCGTCGCCGGCGTCGCCGCGGGCGTGTGGGCGGTCACCGCGCTCCTCGTCCTGGTCCTCACCGCGATGGACGTCATCGGCGCGGCCCCCGGTGCCGCCGGGTTCGGGGCCCAGTTCGCCCAGTTCGCCCAGTCGATCGACCTCGGGCGCGCGCTGCTCGTCACGACGGTGCTCGCCGCGGTCGTCGCCACCGTGGGCGCGGCCGCCGCCACACCCACGGGCGCGGCCTGGGGCTTCGCGCTGTCGGTGCTGGCGCTCATGCCGCTGTCGCTGTCGGGCCACGCCTCCGGCTCGGCCTCGCACGAGACGGCGGTCAGCTCGCTGGCCATGCACCTCGTCGGGGTCACCGTCTGGGTGGGTGGCCTCGCGGCCGTCCTGCTCGTCGCGCCCCTCACGGGCCGCCGCGGCGGCACGGCCAAGGGCCACCGCCCCGTCGACCTCACGACCCTCGCCTCCCGCTACTCGACCGTGGCGCTGTGGTGCTTCGCGGCCGTGGCGCTGTCGGGGGTCCTCAACGCCTCCGTCCGCCTCGGCGGCTGGTCGGGCCTGGCCACGTCCTACGGCGCGCTCGTCGTCGGCAAGGTCGTCGCGCTCGTCGCGCTGGGGGCCTTCGGCGTCTGGCACCGACGACGCACCATTCCGCTGCTGGCCTCCCGCCCCGCGGCCTTCGTCCGCATCGCCGCGGGCGAGCTCGTCCTCATGGGGGCGGCGACCGGCCTCGGGGTGGCGCTGAGCCGCAGCCCAACCCCGGTGCCCGACAACGTGCCGGGGACCAGCAGCGCCGAGGCGCTGCTGGGGGAGCCGCTGCCCCCGCCCATCACCGTGGCCCGCTGGTTCACCCAGACCAGCCCGGACCTGCTCTGGCTGACGATCGGGGGGCTGGCCCTCGTCGGCTACCTCCTGGGCGTCCGGCGGTTGCGGGCCCGCGGTGACTCCTGGCCCGTCGGGCGGACGATCTGGTGGGTGGCCGGCTGCCTCGCGCTGCTGTTCGTCACCAGCGGTGGCCCGGCCGCCTACGGCCGCATCACCTTCAGCGCGCACATGCTGCAGCACATGCTGCTGACGATGGCGGTGCCGCCGATGCTCGTCCTGGGGGCCCCCGTCACCCTCGCGCTGCGGGTGCTCCCGGCCCGCCGGGACCACTCCCGCGGCGCCCGCGAGTGGCTGCTCGAGCTCGTCCACTCGCGCTACCTCGGCGTCGTGGGCCACCCGCTGGTGGCGGCCGCGCTCTTCGCCGGCTCGCTCATCGTCTTCTACTACTCGCCGCTGTTCGAGCTCGCCCTGCGCACCCACGTCGGGCACGAGCTGATGATGTTCCACTTCCTCGGCACCGGGTACCTGTTCTCCTCGGCCCTCATCGGTGTGGACCCGGGCGGCCAGCGCCCGGCGTACCCGTTCCGGTTGCTCCTGCTGCTGGCCACGATGGCGTTCCACGCCTTCTTCGGCGTGGCGCTCATGCAGGGCACGACGCTGCTCGCGCCGGACTGGTTCGCCGCGATGACCCCCGACGCGAACCTCCTGGCCAACCAGCAGGAGGGCGGGGACATCGCCTGGGGCATCGGCGAGGTCCCCACGCTCGTCCTGGTCCTGGGCGTGGCCATCGGCTGGTCGCGCTCGGACGACCGGGAGAACCGGCGCCGCGACCGCAAGGCCGCGCGCGACGGCGACTCCGACCTCACCGAGTACAACGCGATGCTGCAGCGGCTGGCGGACCGGGAGGGCCCCCGCAGCTAGGTCTACTGCTGGGCCAGCTGGACCTGCAGGGCGTCGGCGTCGATCGTCTTGGTGAAGGGGCAGATCGCGAGGGCCTGCCGGAGCACGGCGTCGGCGTCGCCGCCGGCGTCGGGCAGGGTCACGCTGAGGTCGTAGCGGGCGGTGTAGCCCGCGCCGTCGCCCGCGGCCAGCGTGACCCGGGACTCCACGCTGGCGCCGTCGGTGCTGCCGCCGGCGCTCGTCGCGGCGATGCGCAGCGACTCCAGCAGGCAGGACCCCAGGGCCGCCGCCATGAGCTGCTCGGGGTTGGTGCCCTCCCCGGAGCCCTGCAGGGCGGTGGGTTCGTGCACGTCGAGGGACAGGGAGCCGTCGTCCGAGCGGGCCGAGCCCTCGGTGGCGGTCACGGTGCCGGTGTACAGGTCGTCAGCCATGGCTCGACGCTAGGCACGGATCCCCGGGCCCGCGCGCCCGAGCGAGACGCGGGACCGGAACGCCGGACCCGACCCCCGGGGTGATCGGGGTCACGGCCCTGCCCGATGATGGGGGCTCGCCCTCCACCGCCAGGAAAGGACCGCGCGCTCATGGCCGAGCCCACCGACCGTCCCACGAGCCGTGAGCCCATCGACTTCACGGTCGAGACGCTCGGTCCGTGCACCGTCGACTCGCCGCTGGCGCCCCGGCTGCAGGCCCGCCGCACGACGCACCACTACATCGACGAGAACGACCGCGTGCTCTTCGACGACACGCTCTCGAAGGTGTCGCGGCGCGACGGCGACCTCACCGACCTGCCCAGCCTGGAGCCGACCGGGCCGCGCAAGAAGATCTTCTTCGACCCGTCCAAGACGCGCGTCGGCATCGTGACGTGCGGTGGCCTCTGCCCGGGCATCAACAACGTCATCCGCGGCCTCGTCTCGGAGTTGACGACCCACTACGGCGTCCGCCGCATCCACGGCTTCAAGAACGGCTACCAGGGTTTCATCCCGCGCTACGGCCACGACGTCATCGACCTGACGCCGCAGGTCGTGGAGAACATCGACGGTGAGGGTGGCACGATCCTGGGGACCTCCCGGGGCCAGCAGGACTTCGTCGAGGTCGTGGACTGCCTCGAGCGCATGGGCATCTCGATCCTCTTCGTCATCGGCGGCGACGGCACGATGCGCGGCGCGCAGAAGATCTCGGCGGAGATCAAGGCGCGGGACCTCAAGATCGCCGTCGTCGGCATCCCGAAGACGATCGACAACGACATCCCCTTCATCGACCAGAGCTTCGGGTTCCAGTCGGCCTTCAGCGAGGCCTCGCGCTCGATCCGCTCGGCCAAGGTCGAGGCGCGCACCGCGCCGAACGGCGTCAGCGTCGTCAAGCTCATGGGCCGGCACTCGGGGTTCATCGCCTGCTACGCGGCCCTGGCGCAGAACGACGCGGACTTCGTCCTCATCCCCGAGGTGCCGTTCACGCTCGACGGGCCGGGGGGTTTCCTGGAACGGTTGCGGGAGAAGGTGGCCAGCCAGGGCCACGCGCTCGTCGTGGCCGCCGAGGGCGCCGGGCAGGAGTTGTTCGACCCGGCCGCGGCCGCGGCCTCGCTCAAGGACGCGTCGGGCAACAAGCGCCTGCAGGACGTCGGGAGCCTGCTGCGGCAGGCGATCACCGACGACTTCGCCCAGCACGACCTCGAACTCAACATGCGGTACATCGACCCCAGCTACGTCATCCGCAGCGTGCCGGCGAACCCCTACGACGCCGTGTACTGCATCCGGCTGGCGCACGCCGCCGTCCACGCCGCGATGGCCGGGCGCACGAACATGGTCGTGGGCCGCTGGCGCCGCCGGTTCGTCCACATCCCCATCGCGCTCGCCGTCTCGGCGCGCAACCAGGTCGACCCGCACGGGGACCTGTGGTGGTCGGTGCTGGAGGCGACGGGGCAGCCGTGGTCGTTCGGGGAGTTCTCCGCGGAGCAGGTCACGGCCTTCGGCGGCCAGTGAGCCCGCTCCCGGTGACGTTCCGCTGAGCTTCCGGCGGGCGACACCGGCAGTTCACAGACTCCGCACAGGGTGGGGTGCACCCCGACCGAGAGGTGCACCCCCGTGCGCGAGCCCACCCGTCCTGTCCGTACGCACCGCCGCGCGCTGGCGCTCGGTGCCGGCGTCCTCCTGGGCGCCGGCACCCTGACGCAGGCCTCCAGCTCCGCGGCGCCCGAGAACCCCGCCCCGGCGGACCGTCCCGCCTACGTCGGCGCGGTCGAGGTCGTCCGCGACGTCGCCGCCGCCACCCGCGCCACCGGTGAGCAGGTGCTGCGCGGCAGGGTCTTCGAGGACGCCGACCGCAACGGCCGCAGTTCCGGCGACGCGGGCGTCGAGGGCGTCTCCGTCTCCAACGGCCGTGAGGTCGTCGTCACCGACGCCGACGGGAACTACGAACTCCCCGTCCGGGACGGCATGACCGCCTTCGTCACCCAGCCCGCCGGCTGGCAGGTCCCCGTCGACGCCGACGGGGTCGCGCAGTTCTCCTACCACCACCTCCCCGCCGGTTCCCCCGAGCTCCGGTTCGGCGGGCTCGAACCCACCGGACCGCTGCCGTCGGCGGTGAACTTCCCGCTCGTGCGCGGCGAGGAGTCCGCGCAGGACGACGCCGCCCGCTGCGCCGTCCTCGCCGACGTCCAGACCTACAGCGGCCGCGAACTCGGGTTCGCCCGCGACGGCCTGCTCGCCGACCTGCTGCAGGAGAAGGACGTCACCGAGTGCGGTGCCCTCATGCTCGGCGACGTGGCCGGCGACGACCTCGGGCTGTACCCGCGCATCAAGGAAGTCCTCGGCGCGTCCGGGCTGCCGCTGCGGTTCGTCCCGGGCAACCACGACCTCGACCTCGACGCGACCGACGCCGCGCACTCCTTCGACACCTTCAAGCGGGAACTCGGCCCGACGACCTACAGCTACGACGTCGCGGACGTCCACTACGTCGTCCTCAACAACGTGAAGTACCCCTGCACCCCCGAGGACGACGCGGACGGCGCGCGGCCGCACTGCGCCGACCCTGCCGGCGCACCGAGCTACTCCGGTCAGCTCGGCGACGACCAGGTGCAGTGGCTGGCCAACGACCTCGCGACCGTGCCCGACGACAAGCTCGTCGTCCTCGCCTCGCACATCCCGCTCGTCTCCTTCGCCGACCAGGACTCCACCAAGCACCAGACGAAGGAGGTCCGCGAGCTGCACGCACTCCTGGCGGGCCGTCCGGCGCTGTCGATCGCGGGCCACGTCCACGCCACCGAGCGGATGGAGACCGGGGACAGCTACGCGGGGTGGAAGGACACCGTCGGCGTCACGGAACTGCCGTTCCCGCACGTCACCGCCGGCGCCCCGAGCGGGGACTGGTACTCCGGCGACCTCGACGTCGACGGCCGCCCGATGGCGCTGCAGCGCGACGGCGCCCGCCCGGGGTACCTGGTGCTCGACCACGACGGGGCGGAGTTCACCGACACGTTCCGCGCGATCGGGGAACCGGACGACGCGCAGATGGCGGTCTCGCTGAACTCCCCGCGCTGGCGCGACTGGTTCACCACGCTCACCGGCTGGGCCGCCACGCGTGAGGGCTGGGAGCAGGCGCCGCCGGTGAACGTCAACGACCTCGGCGACCCGGGCCTTGTCACGACGGCCGACGTCCGCGCCGACACGTTCCTCACGACGAACGTCTGGTACGGCTCGACGAGCACGCAGGTCGAGGTGGCGATCGACGGCGGGGAACCGCAGACGGCGACGCGCACGCAGCAGGCGGCAGGGGAGAGCGCGAAGGTCGGCGCGCTGTACGCCGATCCGGCCGCGGCGACCCGCCAGTTGCAGGTCGCCCGGTTCGGGTTCGAGTCCACGTCGGGCGACCCGGCGGCCCAGGGGTACGAGCTGTACGCGGGCAGCGACTTCGGGCCCGGCCCCGCCCAGCCGGGCGTGAACGTCGCCGACCGCGCGGCCCACGTGTGGCAGTACCGGCTGCCGAGCGACCTCACCGAGGGCGTGCACCGCGCCGACGTGACGGTGACCGACGAGTTCGGCCGCCAGTTCTCGAAGACGACGACCTTCGAGGTGCGGGCCGAACTGCCGCAGCAGGGGTTCCGGACGGACGCGTTCGGTCAGGACTGACCGGCCGCCGCCCGGTCGGAGGCGGAGGACGTCACTTCGCCTCCGACCACCGCCGCACGACCGACACGTCGGCGACGAACCGCACCCCCGACCCCGACGCCCACCGCGACGCCGTCTGCTGCAGCGCCGACTCCAGCAGCGCGGCGGAGCGGTCGGCGTCGGGTTCGAGAACGTGCAGCAGGAGTTCGTCGTGCAGGCACAGCACGATCCGGCCGCCCGTCCCGGCGAGCCCGGCCCGCACCGTCGCGGCCCAGGCCTTGAACAGTTCCGCCGCGGCGCCTTGGACGACGGCGTTGCGGGCGAACCGGCCCCGGGCCGCGGTGGCGGCGCCGGGTTCGGCGGGCGCGAGGTCGGAGATCCGGACGAGCCGCCCGCCGTAGGTCCGGACGTCACGGCCTTCCCGGCCCGCGTCCTCGGCGGCCCGCAGGTACGCCAGGGCGCGTGGGTAGGCGCGTTCCATGCGCCGCAACGCCTCTCCCGCGGCGCCCGACGTCTGGCCGTACATCGCGGCGAGGACGGCGATCTTCGCGGTGGGCCGGTCCGCGCCGAGGGCCGCGGCGACGGGGGCGTAGAGGTCCGCGTCGCGGGTGGCGGCGACGAGACCGGGATCGCCGGAGACGGCCGCCAGGACGCGCGGTTCGACCTGTCCGAGGTCCGCGCGGACGAGGACGTGCCCGGGTTCGGCGGCGACGGCCGGCCGCAGTTCCGCGGGGAGGTTGTGCAACCCCGCCTGCGCCGTCATGCGCCCCGCGGCGGCGTCGGCCGACGACCAGGCCCCGCGCAACCTGCCGTCGGACCCGACGTGCTCGTCGAGCCACGGGTACCCGTACGTCGTCGCGAGCCGTTCGGCCTTGCGCCACAGCAGGAGGGCGGCGACCGCCGGGTGGGCGTCGCGCAACCGTTCCAGCCGGTGCGCGCGGGTGTCGGGGACGTCGAACCCCAGCCCGCGCAGCGCCGCGAGCACCTGCGCGGGATTGCGCAGGTCGACGCCCTCCCCGCCCGGCCCGAGGTGTTCGCGCACGAGGCTGTCCCGGGCCGCGCGGGCCCGACGTTCCGCGGCCTCGTCGGCCGGACGCGGACCCACGGCGGCCCCGACGATCTCCTCGGCCGTCGTCCGGTCCAGCGGCAACCCCGTGCGGGACAGTTCGACCGCGAGCGCCGCCGCGGCGGACTCGGCGTACCCCGTCTGCACGGGCAGGGGCGGCCCGGCGGGTGCGGCACGGCGGTCCGGCAGGGCGGCGAGGCGGGCGTCCTGGGCGGCCGCGACCTCGAGGGCGAGGGCCGCCCACCGGGCGGCGCGGTCGAGGCGTTCCCCGGAGTCGGTGTCGAACGCCCGGCCGTCGGCCCAGGCGGGGGCCATCGTCCCGTCCTGCGCGACCGGGTCGCCGGCGTCCGACGCGCCGTCGAGGTCGAGCAGCCCGGTGCCGTGGGCGGCGGCGGGCCGGCGCGAGAGGGGTGGTGGGAGCGGGAGTCCCTGCGCCGCAGCCCACACGGCGCCCGGGTCCTCGCGGTGACCGCCTTCGACGACGCGGTGGACGGCGGCGAGGTCGTGGCAGCGGGCGAGGTGCACGGGCGCGGTCCTCCCGAGCGTGGACGCGGCCGACCACCACGTCCACCGCGGCGCGAACTCGCTCTCCAGCGCCCCCAGCAGTCCGGCCGGGTCGTCGGTGGGGACGCCCCACCGCCCCTGCGGCACGGCCAGCCCCACGCCGCCCGGGACGACCGCCAGACCCAGCCGGGGCACCGCGGGCAGGCCGCGCAGGGCGCGCAGGACGGGGTGGTCGAGGACGGGCACCGGGTCAGTCTGGCCGAACCCACCGACACGTCGGGACCGTCAGCGGAAGGCGGAGATCCCCGTGAGCCGCTGCCCGACGACGAGCGTGTGGACCTCGTCGGTGCCCTCGTACGTCCGCACGCTCTCGAGGTTCGAGGCGTGCCGCAGCGGCGAGTGCTCGAGCGTCACACCGTTGCCGCCGAGCACGGTCCGGGCTTCCCGGCAGACCTCGATCGCGACCCGGGTGTTGTCGAGCTTGCCGACGGAGATCTGGTGCGGCTCGAGGGCCCCGGCGTCCTTCAACCGTCCGAGGTGCAGGGCCAGCAGCTGCCCCTTGGCGATCGCGACGGCCATGTCGGTCAGCTTGCGCTGGGTGAGCTGGAACCCCGCGAGCGGCCGGTCGAACTGCCGCCGGGTCAGCGACCAGCGCAGCGCGTCGAGGTAGCTGTCGCGGGCGGCTCCCAGGACGCCCCAGACGATCCCGTAGCGCGCCTCGTTGAGGCAGGCGAACGGTCCGCTCAGCCCCCGCGCTCCCGGCAGCTGCGCGTCCGCGGGCAGCCGGACGCCGTCGAGGTCGACGTCGCACTGGACCGACGCGCGCATCGACAGCTTCGGGACGATGGGGCGCGCCGCGAACCCGGGGGAGTCCGTCGGCACGAGGAAACCCCGGACACCCTCGTCGGTGCGCGCCCACACGACGGCCACGTCGGCGAGGCTGGCCAGCCCGATCCACCGCTTGCGGCCGTCGAGGACCCAGTCCGACCCGTCGCGTCGCGCGGTCGTCGTCATGCTGCCGGGGTCGGACCCGGCGTCGGGTTCGGTGAGCCCGAAGCAGCCGACGGCCCGGCCCGCGGCCATCTCGGGCAGCCACCGCGCCTTCTGCTCCTCCGACCCGTGCTTCGAGATCGCGCTCATGGCCAGCGACCCCTGGACGCTGACGGCGGTCCGCAGCCCGGAGTCCCCGGCCTCCAGCTCCAGCGCGGCGAGGCCGTACTCGACGGCGCTGCGCCCTGGGCAGCCCTCGTCGTGCAGGTGCATCCCGAGGACGCCGAGGCGGCCCAGCTCGGGCATGAGCTCGCGGGGGAAGTGGGCGTCCTCGTACCAGCGGGCGACGTGGGGACGGACGTGCTCGTCGACGAAGGCCCGCACCCGGTCGCGGGTGGCCCGTTCCTCGCGCGACAGCAGGCCGTCGAGGGCCAGCAGGTCCTGGTCGGGGGTGTCCGGCAGGTCGGTCACGGGGTCTCCTCCATCGGGGTGCTGAGCCAGCGGCGGACGGCGTCGTCGTGCTCGCCGAGGCGGGGTGGGGCGTCGCGCCGGGGCGGCCCGGTGCGGTCCAGCCGGACCGGGCTGCGCACCTGCCGGCCGACGACGGCGCCGTCCACGTCGACGACGTCCAGGAGCGGGTCCAGCCCGAGCGACCCCGCCAGGCGCAGGCCGTCCCCGATGGTCCCCACGCGACCGGCGGGAACCCCGGCCCGGACGAGCAGGGCCTCGGCGTCGACGGTCGTCGTCGTGCGCAACAGGTCCGCCAGCTCCGCGCGGAGGGAGGGACGGTTCCGGACGCGGTCGGCGTTCGTCGCGAACCGCGCGTCCCGCGCGAGGGCGGGGGCGCCGAGGGCGTCGACGAGGCGGGCGAACATCGCGTCCGTGCCGCAAGCGACGGCCAGGGGCCCGTCGGCGCAGGTCAGCAGTTCGTACGGGGCGATCGAGGGGTGGGCGTCGTCGAGGGGCTGCGGGTCGACGCCCGTGCCGAGGTAGGCCTGGACCTGGTTGACGAGACCGGCCTGCAGGCTGGAGAGCAGGTCGACCTCGACGTGGCTGCCGCGGCCGTCGACGGCGCGGCGGGCCAGTGCCGCGAGGACCCCGATCGTCGCGTCCTTGCCGCACAGCACGTCGACGAGCGCGACGCCCACCTTCGTCGGGTGCCCGGGCGGTCCGGTGATGCTCATGAGCCCGCCGAGGGCCTGCACCACGAAGTCGTACCCCGGCCGGTCCGCCCCGCCGGCGCTGCCGAACCCGGTGATGGACACGGTGACGAGCCGGGGGTTCAGGGTCGCGAGCTCGTCCGGGGCGAACCCCGCGGCCGAGCCGGGCCGGAAGTTCCCCACGAGGACGTCGGCGCGCCGCACGAGTTCGCGGGCGAGTTCCCGGTCGCCGGCGTCGGAGAGGTCGAGGCAGACCGACTCCTTGTTCCGGTTCACGCTGTCGAAGTACGTCGTCCCCGTGGCGCTGAAGGGTGGGCCCCACCGCCGCGTCTCGTCCCCGGACCCCGGGCGCTCGACCTTGACGACGCGGGCGCCGAGGTCGGCGAGGTGGAGGGTGGCCAGCGGTCCGGCGAGCACCCGGGAGAAGTCCGCGACGAGGACCCCCTCGAGCGGCCGGCGGGCAGCGTCCGAGGAGGGCGCGTCGGTGCGGGACCCCACGGGCGCATCGTGCCCCCTCCTGTGCTGCCGCGCAACGGTCCGCCGTCACGCGCGCGCTGCTCCGAACGGGCGATGTCGCGCGCTGTCCGTCCACACCGGTGCCGCGCCCGCCGACACCTGTGGTGGCAGACCGGTGCACCAGGCCGACCGATCGCAACAGGGAGAGACGGACATGACCGCGGTGCTCCGACGCATGGGAGTGGGGGCACGCCTCGGGGCGGCCTTCGGGGTCGTGCTGGTCCTGCTCGGGCTGACCGGCACGGCGGCCCTGCTCGGCGGCCGGGCGCAGAGCCGCGCGGCGGACCGCACGGCCGATCTCGCGGTCCTGACCGCCTACGTCGCCGACCAGAAGTACTACGACGCCGACGTCTCCGGCTGGCAGGCCGCCTACGCGTGGGACACCTACCGGGTGGGACCCGCCGCCGCCGTGGAGGACGACTCGGCCAACCGCGCCGGGTTCCTCGCCGACAAGGCCAAGCTCCTGGCCGCGCTCCAGGCCGCCCCGGTGCAGTTCATGACGGCGCAGGAGAAGGCCGTCAACGCGCAGATCACGCAGAAGTGGACGGACTACTTCGCCTCCGACGACCGCGCCGTCGCCCAGTACGGGGCGGGCGACCTGGCCGGGGCCGAGAACACCATCCAGAACGAGAGCTGGGTCGTCTACGCGGACATCCTCACGCAGACGCAGGAGCTCACCGACTCCGTCGCGAAGCGGTCCGCCGCCGTGCGCGCCGAGGGCCGTGCCGCGGCCGAGCGCAGCCGGACGCTGGTCCTGGCGGCCGTCGCGGCGGCCGTCGCGCTGGTCGTCCTGCTGCTGGTGGCGCTGACCCGCAGCATCGTCGTCCCCCTGCGCCGCAACGTCTCCGACCTCGGTCGCATCGCCGACGGCGACCTGACCGTGGAGCCCGTCGTGGACGGCCGCGACGAGTTCCGGAGCATGGCCGAGGCGCTCGCGGCCGCCGTGGTCTCGACCCGCCGCACGGTGTCCGGGGTCGTCGAGCACGCCCAGGCCGTCGCCGGGCAGGCCGACGACCTCTCCTCGCGCGCTGCGTCCCTGTCCGCGGCGAACGCCCGCACGGGGGCCGAGACCGACCGTGCCGCGGCCTCGGCCGGCGCGGTTTCCGGCGAGGTCGCCACCCTGGCCGCGGGCGCGGAGGAACTGGGCGCCTCCATCGCCGAGATCTCCTCCGGCATGGCGTCCTCGTCGTCGGTGGCCCGGGAGGCCGTCGAGGTGGCCGAGGCGACCCGGACCGCCGTGGCCGGGCTCGGCGAGGCGACGCGCGACATCGCCAGCGTCGTCAAGACGATCACGTCGATCGCCGCGCAGACCAACCTGCTGGCGCTCAACGCGACCATCGAGGCCGCCCGCGCGGGCGAGGCGGGTCGTGGCTTCGCGGTCGTCGCCGGGGAGGTCAAGGAGCTGGCCCAGGAGACCGGGTCCGCGACCGAGGACATCGCCGGAAAGGTGGCGGCGATCCAGCGCGGCAGCGAGGAGGCGGCCGCCGCGATCGCGCGCATCGCCGAGGTCATCGGACGCGTCGATGACTACCAGGCCTCCATCTCCGCGGCCGTGGAGGAGCAGAACGCCGTGACCGCGGACCTCGCCCGCACGGTGGCCGGCGCGGCCGCCGGCGCGGACGACATCTCGACGATGCTCGCGGGCGTCACCGCCTCGGGAGCCGACGACCGGATCAGCCTCGAGCTCGTCACCGGGTCGGTGGAGTCGTTGCGCGACAGCGCTACCCGGCTGCGGGAGACGGTCGGCGCCTTCCGCCTGTGAACGACGCCCTGGTCCGTGTCGGAGGACGGGGGTAGGACTGGTCGCGTGCCGGACACCACCGCCAGCCCCGCCCCTGCGTCGGCCTTCGCCGACCTCGACGCCTTCGCCGCGCTGCCGCGCGTCAGCGGCCTCGCCCTGTCCCACGACGGGACGCGGCTGGTGACGACGGTCGCGACGCTCACCCCGGACGGAACCCGGTGGCGGGGTGCGCTGTGGGAGGTCGACCCGGCGGGCCGCCGTCCGGCCCACCGCCTGACCCGGGGCCGGACGGCGGAGTCCTCGCCGGTGTTCGCCCCCGACGGCTCCCTCCTCTTCACGTCGGCCCGGCCCGACGCCGAGGCGGGCGACGCACCGGACGACCCGCCGGCGGCGCTGTGGGCGCTGCCGGCGACGGGGGAGGCGCGCTGCGTCGCCTCCCGGCCGGGCGGGGTCTCCGGCCCCCGCACGGCGCGGACCTCGGCGGCCGTCGTCGTCGCGTCGGACACGTTGCCCGGCGCCGACGACAGCACCGAGGGACCGACGTCGGACGCCGCCCGCCGGAAGGCGCGCAAGGACGCGACGGTGAACGCCGTCCTGCACTCCGGGTACCCCGTCCGGTACTGGGACACCGACCTCGGACCCGACGAACCCCGCTGGCTGACGCTGGACCTGCCGGCGGAGACCGCGGCGGGTCAGCGCGAACCGGCGGCCTGGCGCGACCTGACGCCGGTCCCCGGCCGTCGCTACGACGAGGCGACGGCGGCGCTGACCCCCGACGGCTCCGCCCTCGTCACCACCGAGAGCGTGCCGGGCCCGGGCGGGTCGCAGCGCTCCCGGCTCGTCGTCCTCGACCGCACCGACGGCTCGCTGCGCGTGCTGGCCGACGACCCCGCCCGGGAGTTCGCCTCACCGTCGGTCTCCCCGGACGGGCGCTGGGTCGCCGCCGTCGCCGAGAGCCTGTCGACCCCGGTCGACCCGCCGACCCTGCGGCTGGTCCTCGTCCCGTTCGACGGGTCGAGCGCGCCGCGCGACGTCGTCCCCGGCTGGGAGGTCTGGGGCGCGGGGACGCCGCAGTGGGGGCCTGGGTCGGACGCCCTGTTCCTCGCCGTCGACGACCACGGCCGGGCGCCCGTGCACCGGGTCGACCTGCGGGCCGACGGCGAGTCCTCGGTGCGCCGGCTCAGCACCGACGACGGCGCCTACTCCGACCTGCAGGTGGCGCCCGACGGCACGGCGGTCTACGCCGTCCGCGCGGCCGTGGACGCGCCCCCGGCGGTCGTGCGCCTGGACGCCTCGACGGCGGGCGAGGCGGTCGTCCTGCCTGGCCCGGCGGATGCACCTGAACTGCCCGGAACCCTCACCGAGGTGCGGACGACCGCCGCGGACGGCGCCGAGCTCCGCGCCTGGTTGTGCCTGCCGGCCGGGGCCGGACCCGAACGCCCCGCGCCGCTGCTGCTGTGGATCCACGGCGGTCCGCTGTCCTCGTGGAACTCCTGGTCCTGGCGGTGGAACCCCTGGCTGGCGGTGGCCCGCGGGTACGCCGTGCTCCTGCCGGACCCGGGCCTGTCGACGGGGTACGGCGCGCAGTTCCTGGCCCGCGGCTGGGGTGCGTGGGGCGCCGAGCCGTACACCGACCTCCTGGCCGTCACCGACGCCGCGCTGGAACGCGACGACCTCGACCCGGAGCGCACGGCGGCGATGGGCGGTTCCTTCGGCGGGTACATGGCGAACTGGGTGGCCGGTCACACCGACCGGTTCCGCGCGATCGTCACGCACGCGAGCCTGTTCGCCCTCGAGCAGTTCGGGGCGACGACGGACGCCGCGCACTACTGGCGGCGCGAGATGACGCCCGCGATGGTGGCGGCCAACGACCCGGCCGCGCACGCCGGGAACATCGTCACGCCGATGCTCGTCATCCACGGCGACAAGGACTACCGCGTGCCGATCGGGGAGGCGCTGCGGCTGTGGTGGGTGCTCAACGAGCAGTGGACGGGTGACCCGGCGGACCTGCCGCACCGCTTCCTGTACTTCCCCGACGAGAACCACTGGGTGCTGACGCCGAAGCACTCCGCGCTCTGGTACGAGACGGTGTTCGCATTCCTCGCCACCCACGTCCACGGGGTGCCGTTCGAGACTCCCGACCTGCTGCGCTGACGGGGTTCCGGCCCGCGCGGGCCCGGTGGCAGAGTGCGGTCATGCGCTCTGCCACCGGCGACCACGATCCGAGCCAGGCGTGGACGGAGGTCGACGAGTACCTCGTCCAGACGCTCCTGCCCGAGGACGAGGTGCTCGAACTCGTCGTCGACGAGAACCCGGCCGCCGGCCTGCCGGCGATCGACGTGTCCCCGCTGCAGGGGGCGCTGCTGTCGCTGCTCGTGCGGATGACCGGGGCCCGCCGGGTCCTGGAGATCGGCACCCTCGGCGGGTTCAGCACGATCCACCTGGCCCGGGCGCTGCCGCCGGGCGGACGGGTCGTCACGTGCGAGTACGAACCCCGGCACGCCGAGGTCGCCCGGCGCAACCTCGACCGCGCCGGGTTCTCCGAGGTCGTGGATGTCCGGGTCGGCGCCGCCCTCGACACGCTGCCGCAGCTGCAGGCCGAGGGTGGCGACCCGTTCGACCTCGTCTTCATCGACGCCGACAAGCCGAACAACCCGCACTACCTCGAGTGGGCCCTGCGGTTGACCCGCCCCGGCAGCGTCATCGTCGGGGACAACGTCGTGCGCGGCGGCCGGGTCGTCGACGAGGCGAGCACCGACCCCGTCGTCACCGGGACCCGCTCGTTCCTCGAAGCCCTCGGCGAGGACCCGCGCCTGGAGGTCACCGCGCTGCAGACCGTCGGGTCGAAGGGCTGGGACGGGTTCGCCCTCGCCCTCGTGCGCTGAGCCCCCTCCTCACGGGGACGCGAGCTCCGGCGCGATCTGCGCGAGACGGGCCGCGACGGCTGCCTCCAAGCGCTCCGACGGGGCGATCGCGAAGAACTCCTCGTCGAGCTGCACCCACAACTCCTCGTCGGCAGCGGACAGCTCCTCCCGCCCGGTGGGCCGGAACCGCAGGAACTCCGCCCGCGCACGCAGGACGAGGTCCGCGACGTCCTCGAGGCCGAGCCAGCGCAGACCCGCAGCAGCGTCGTCGACGTCATCGAGGCGGCGGCTGAAGAAGAGGTTCTCCACCCCGCCGCCGACGAGCCCCCCGTTCTCGGAGATCCCGTGCAGCGCCAGCACCGCCCCCAGGGCCCGCAGCCCGGGGGGCGCGGTGCGGTCGTCGAGTTCGTACGCCGTGATCGCCGGGACGTTCAGCGCGTCGATCAGCGGAGTCGGCACGGCCGTCAGTCGCCCTCGGAGTACCCGTGCAGGTCGGTCGTGGTGCCCTGCACCTCGACCTCGCGGCCGTCCGGGTCCGTGACGTGCAGGACGCGGCCGTAGGGCTCCTCCACGACGCGGGAGTCGAAGCCGGCCTCCTGCAGCCGCGCGGCGACGGCCTCGAGCGGTTCGTTCGTCGAGAACGCCAGCTCCGTCGAGCCGGCCGGGGTTCCCGAGCTCGCGGTCGCGGTGCTGTGCAGGCCGACCTCGCCTCCCCCGGCCGCTTCGAGGCTCACCCAGGACCCGTCCTCCGAGCTCGACGTGCTCGTCAGGCCCAGGGCCACGAGGAAGCGGCGCATGGCGGCGACGTCCTGGGTGAAGCGGACGGGGGTGACCTTCACGGCGTTCCACCTTCGTTCGGGGGCACTCTCGGCTGGAGATCATGCCGCGGGCCGGTCCACCCGTCGCGCCGAGGTGTCGACGGCCGCGGCCGGGGTTAGCGTTCCCGCGACCGCGACACCACCGATCCCGGGAGGACCACGTGCCCGTGTCCACCAGCGGAACCATCGACCTCGGCGGCAAGACCGTCCACCGCCTCGGCTACGGCGCCATGCGCATCACCGGCGACGGCGTCTGGGGCCCGCCGAAGGACCACGACGAAGCCGTCCGCGTGCTGCGTCGCGCCGTCGAGCTCGGCGTCACCTTCATCGACACCGCCGACTCCTACGGCCCGTTCGTCTCCGAGGACCTCATCCGCGAGGCGCTGCACGACGCGGGCGGGAAAGGGACCGGCTACGGCGACGTCGTCATCGCCACCAAGGGCGGGCTGACCCGGCACGGCCCGGACGTCTGGCCGCCGCTGGGTCGCCCGGAGTACCTGCGCCAGTGCATCCTCATGTCCCTGCGCCGCCTCGGCGTCGAACGCATCGACCTGTGGCAGCTGCACCGCATCGACGAGAAGACCCCGCGCGAGGAGCAGTTCGGGGTCATCAAGGAGTTCGTCGACGAGGGCCTCGCGCTGCAGGTCGGCCTGTCGGAGGTCGACGTCGACGACGTCAAGGAGGCCCAGGCGGCCGGCCTGACGATCGCCTCGGTGCAGAACCGCTACAACCTCGGGGACCGCCGGGCCGAGGACCTGCTGACGTACTGCGAGGAGCAGGGCATCGCCTTCATCCCGTGGGCCCCCGTCGACGCGGGCAGCCTGGCTCGGCCCGGCGGGCCGCTCGACGAGATCGCGAAGGACCACGACGCCACGACGTCCCAGCTCGCCCTGGCGTGGCTGCTGCGCCGCTCGCCCGTCATCGTGCCGATCCCCGGCACCTCGACCGTCGCCCACCTCGAGGAGAACCTCGCCGCGGCCGACGTCGAGCTGAGCGACGAGGAGTTCGCCACCCTCGAGGCCGCCGGCCGGTGAGGGGCCGGGGTTCCTCGGCGCTCAGGCGTCGAGGAGCCCCGCGTCGTGGGCGACGATCGCGACCTGCACGCGGTTGTGCGCCTCGAGCTTGGTGAGCAGCCGCGACACGTGCGTCTTCACGGTGGCCTCGCTCATGAACAGCTCCCGGCCGATCTCGGCGTTCGACAGCCCACGACCGACGGCCCCGAGCACCTCGCGCTCGCGGTCGGTCAGCAGCCGCAGCCGTTCCGCGGCCTCCCGGCGACGCGGGTTCACGGTGTCGGCGGCGTAGTGGCCCACGAGCCGGCGGGTGACGGTGGGGGAGAGCATCGCCTCGCCCGCGGCGACGACCCGGACCGCGGAGACGAGTTCGCGCGGCGGGGTGTCCTTGAGCAGGAAGCCCGTCGCACCCGCCTGCAGCGCCTGGAAGACGTACTCGTCGAGGTCGAACGTCGTCAGCATCACGACGCTTGGCGCCTGCGGGCGCTCGGTGATGGCCTTGGCGGCGGTCAACCCGTCCATGACGGGCATCCGGACGTCCATGAGGACGATGTCGGGCCGGTGCGCGGCCACGCCCTCGAGGGCCTGGGCGCCGTTCTCGGCCTCCCCGACGACCTCGATGTCCTCGGCGCTGGACAGGATCATCCGCAGCCCGGCGCGCACCAGCGCGTCGTCGTCCACCAGCAGGACCCTCGTCGGCCTGCCCTGCTGCTCGTCCACGCCCACGCCCACGACCCCGTCCGCCTCCACCTCGACCCGATGCGTCACCCTCACCCCTCCTGAGCCGACGACCCGGCCGGGGTGCGCACGATCCTCGCATCCGGCGGGGTCCACGCCGCCGACGCACCCGCGCGGGGCCGTCCGTCCGGCGTCGGCCACGGCAGCCGCGCCCGCACCGCGAAGCCACCGCCCGGTTCGGGGCCGGAGGAGATCGTCCCGTCCGCCAGGCCCACGCGTTCGGACAACCCGACCAGCCCGGACCCCGCGCCGGGCAGCCCCGCCGACGCCCCGCGCGGCCGGGCGTTGACCACGGTGACGAGCATCTCCAGCCCGACCTCGCCGGAGACCGTGACGACCGTCTGCGCCGAGGGGGCGTGCTTGTGCACGTTCGTCAGCGCCTCCTGCACGACCCGGTAGACCGTCCGCCCCAGTTCGGCGGGGACGTCGGCGTGGACGGGCACGTCCGTCCGGAACTCGGCCGCGACCCCCGCCTCGCGCGTCGACTCCACGAGCCGGCGGACGTCGACGAGCGTCGGTTGCGGCGCCAGTTCGGCGGCCGTCGTCGCGGCCGATCCCGTCCCCGGGGCGCGCAGCACGCCGAGCACGCGGCGCAGGTCCTCCAGTGCCGTCCGGGCGGTCTCGCGGATCGTCGCGGCCGTCGCCTCGACCTGGTCGGCGCCGACGTCCGGCCGCACCTCCAGGCCCCCGGCGTGCAGGGCGACGAGGGAGATCCGGTGCGCCAGGACGTCGTGCATCTCGCGGGCGATCCGGGTCCGCTCGGCCAGCCGCGCCTGCTCGGCGCGCAGGACCTGCTCGTGCTCGGCCCGCTCCGCGCGCTCCCGCAGGGACGTCACCAGGTCTCGCCGAGCACCGACGAACGCACCCACGAAGACGCACAGCGACACCCCCACGACCGCGGACGTCAGCGACCAGCCGAGCCCGTTGGCCGTCGTGCGCAGCGACGCCACCGTGACGACGACGCCGGCCGCCCCCGACAGCAGGACGAGCAGCCGGTCGCGACGGCGGACCGCGAGCGTCAGCAGCGCGAAGTAGAGGGCGCCGTCGAAGGCCAGCACCCCCGCCACGCCGAGGGACACCAGGCTGAGCAGGACCGGGTGGTCCCGGCGCCACCACAGGGCCAGGCAGCTCGCCACCACGACCACGCAGGCGAGGACCTGCGGGACCTGGGCCCGGGCGACCCAGGTCAGGCCCTCGGGGAAGACGGGCCCGCCGGGCTGGCTGCGCAGGGGCCCCACCACGACGGAGTGGAACCACGCCACGGCGAAGGACAGGGACAGCAGGACGGCGACCACGTCGCGCAGCCGCGGGCCGAACCGCCAGCGCGTCACCCACGGGTCGGTGGGCGGAGCGACGGGGTGCGCGAGCTGACTCACCGCCTCAGGGTAGGGAGGTGGTTGAGCGTCCGGCGTCCCCCGATCGTCCCTCCGCTCCTCCCGCGTCCGTCGCACTTGGTCACTCCGCGCATCACCCAGCGTGTGCGCCCGTCCGCGAGGAACGTCCGTGAACCCTCCCGCCACGCACCACCCGTCGACGATCGCCTTCCTCGGCCTCGGCCGGATGGGGCGCGTCCTGGCCGGCCACCTCCTCGAGGCCGGTCACCACGTCCGCGTCTGGAACCGCACGCCCGGCCGCGACGGCGACCTCGTCGCCGCGGGGGCCACGTCCGCCGGGTCCCCGACGGAGGCCCTCGACGGCGCCGACGTCCTCGTCACGGCCCTGTTCGGGCCGCCCGCCGTCCGCGAGGTCGTCCTCGACGGCCTCTCGCCGGCGGCCGGGACGCTGTGGATCGACATCACGACGATCGCGCCCGCCGACGCCGCCGAGCACGCCCGCTGGGCGGCCGAGCGCGGGGTCGACCACGTCCACTCCCCGGTCGTGGGCTCGCTCGGCCCGGCCGCGAACCGCGCCCTCGGGGTGCTCGCCGGTGGCCCGGCGGCCGAACGGGCCGTGCCCTTCGTCTCGCTGTGGGCCGACCCGGAGCGCCTGCAGGTCCTGCCCGAGGCGTCGGAGGCCGCGACGGGCAAGCTCGTCGCGAACCTGGCGCTCGCGGTCTCCTTCCAGGGACTCGTCGAGGCGGTGCGGCTCGGTGCGTCCGGCGGTCTGGACCTCGAGCAGGTCCTGACGACGCTCAAGGGCACCGGGCTGGGGCCCATCGCCGCCATGAAGGGGCAGAACCTGCGGTCGGGGGAGTTCGGGGACACCCAGTTCTCCGCCGACCTGCTGCTCAAGGACACCGGCCTGATGACCTCCACCACCCGCTTCCCCCTGCCCGCGCTGACGGTGGCGGCCCAGGGGCTGCTGGCTGCGCAGCAGGCCGGGCGCGGCGACGACGACTTCTCCGTGGTGGCCCGGGACGAACCCCGCTGAGCCCCCACGGTGTCCAGGGCACCGGCGCGCAGCGGGTAGACTCCTGCCTGCCGGTTCCGGGAACGGAACGGCGCTGGGGCCCCGTTGTGTAGCGGCCCAGCACGCCGCCCTCTCACGGCGGTAGCGCGGGTTCGAATCCCGTCGGGGCTACCGAGGAAGGCCCCCGGTCCACGTGACCGGGGGCCTTCTCGCGTTCCCGCCCGGAACGCTCAGTCCGCGCGCAGCACGCGCACGCCCCGCTGCTCCAGCGCGCCCACGGCCCCGTCGTCGTCCGTGTCCGTCACGACGCCCGCGACGGCGTCCCAGGGCACCACCCCGTACGGCGAGGCCGCTCCCACCTTCTCGGCCGACGCCAGCACCCACGTCTCGGCGGACCGCCCGGCCAGCAGCCGCTTCACGGCCGCCTCGTCCGGGTCGCCGGTCGTCAGCCCGCGCTCGGGGTGCACGCCCGTCACCCCGAGGAGGAACAGGTCGGCCGAGACGGTCTGGGCGGCCTCGGCCGTCGCCGCCCCGCACGTGACCGCGCTGTGCTTGAACAGGCGCCCACCGAGGACGAAGACGTCGACGGACGGGTGGTCGAGGAGCGCCACCGCGATCGTCGGGCTGTGGGTGACGACCGTGCAGGCGAGGTCGGGCGGCAGGGCCCGGGCCACCGCGAGCGTCGTCGTCCCGCCGTCCAGCACGACGGTCGACCCCGGCTGGACGAGATGCACCGCGCGCCGGGCGACCCGCTCCTTGCTGTCGGTCGCGAGCCGGGTGCGGGCCGCGTAGTCGGCCACGGCGGGGGAGGCCGGCAACGCGCCGCCGTAGACCCGCTGGCACAGGCCGGCGGCGGCCAGGTCGCGCAGGTCGCGGCGCACCGAGTCCTCCGACACCCCCAGTTCAGCCGCGACGTCCTTCGCGACGAGCCGTCCGTCGCGGGCCATCCGCGCCAGGAGCCAGTCGCGGCGCTGAGCTGCCAGCATCCTCGTTCCTCCGTGTTCGTGCACGTTTCTACGCAATTCGCGTACGCTCGCATCATGACGCACGCACCGGCCCCGAGCGACCCCCGCCCCGGGGTCGACGTCCCCGACGGCCGCGGACGGACCGGCCTGGACCGCGTCGGGCGCGACCTGCGCGGCAACCCGGACGTCGTCGTGCGCGACGTCGAGGTGACCTCCGACGGCTGGCACGTGCTGCGCCGCACCACCTTCGACCTGCGTCGTCGGGACGGGACGTGGACCGTGCAGCAGCGCGAGACGTACGACCGCGGCGACGGCGCCACCCTGCTGCTGTACGACCTCGGGCGCCGCACCGTCCTGCTCACCCGCCAGTTCCGCTACCCCGCCTACGTCAACGGTCACCCCGACGGCGTGCTGCTGGAGGCCGCCGCCGGCCTGCTCGACGCCGACGACCCCGAGACGGCCGTCCGGCGCGAGGCCGCCGAGGAGCTCGGCGTCCACGTCGGCACCGTCGAGCACCTGTTCGACCTGTTCATGAGCCCGGGGTCGGTGACCGAGCGCCTGCACTTCTACGCCGCCCCCTACGCCCCGGCCGACCGCACCGACGCCGGGGGTGGGGTGGCGGAGGAGGGCGAGGACATCGAGGTCGTCGAACTGGACGTCGACGAGGCCCTCGCGATGTGCCGGGACGGGAGGATCAGCGACGGCAAGACCGTCACGCTGCTGCAGTGGGCGGTGCTGCACGGACCCTTCCGCGAGGGGCGTCGCTGATCGGTCCGACGCCGCGTGCAACGCCGCGGCCCGGTGGGGCGTCTGCTGCTCGGAGGCGGTCGCAGCAGGCGGCCGCTCGGAGGGGGAGCACGAGGGGGACGACGCGATGAGCGAGCACCGGAGGGGAGCCGACCCGGGGGACGACGACCTGGTCCGCGCGTTGCGACGCGCGGGCGCGGCCGACGTCGGGGTCGACGTGTCCGCTCTCGTCGCGGGGGCGCGGGGGCGCGCCCGCACCATCCGGCGACGCCGGCAGGGGGTGGCCGGCGTCGTCGCGGTCCTCGCCCTGGGTGTCCCGTTCGGGGTGTCCCAGTGGGGTCAAGACCCGACGTCGGTCCGGCCCGTCGTGCCGGCCACCCCGTCGCCCACGGTGACGGCCGTCCCGAACGAGGCCCTGCTCTCGACGCGGGACGTCGACGCGGTGGTCCCCGGCCTGGAACTGCTGGGGCAGGACGTGTCGACGAACTCCGGGTTCTGCCAGGACGACGCCTACGACGGCACCAGCACGGTCGTCGACAGCCGGGCGGCGGGCTGGGGTGGATCCCCGACCGCGCGCTCGGGTCCGCCGGAGGACGTCGGGCTGCGGGTGCTGCTCTTCCGCGGAACGGCCGCCCAGGAGTGGATGGCGGCGACCGCGCAGGACGCCCAGGACTGCACCACCACGCAGCTCGGGGGCGCGGTGTGGATGCTGGCCCCCGCGGCCGTCGACGCCGAGCAGGTGGTCGCCGGCTACCGGGCCGCCACGCTCGGCGACGACCCGTCGTGGAACGCCACCGTCGTCGCGCGGACGGGGCAGCTCGTCGTCAAGGTCACGACGACGACCTACCAGCCCGACGGGCAGAGCGCCCTGGACCAGGCGGCGGCCCTGGCCTCCCGCGAGCTGCAGCTGGCCGCCGACCTCACCGACGCCGGCGGGGGCGCCCGGTGACACCCCGCACCACCACCCGCGCACCCGACGAGGCCGGCGTCCTGACGTTCGAGGAGTTCGTCGCCGCCCGGGGCCCGGCCCTGGTCCGCCTCGCCCGTGGGCTGCTGCGGGACCCGCACGCGGCCGAGGACGTCGTCCAGGACGTGCTCGCCAAGGCGCTGCTGTCGTGGGGGCGCGTCAGTGCCGCGGACGACCCCGTCGCCTACGTCAACCGCATGGTGGTCAACGCCTCCACCTCGTTCTGGCGGCGGGCCGCCCGGCGCGAACGGCCCACCGGGGACCTGCCCGAGGGCGCGACCGCCGACCGGAGCGGGCAGGTCGCCGACCGCGACGAGCTGCTCACCGCGCTGCGCCGGCTCCCGACGAAGCAGCGCACCGTGCTCGTCCTGCGCCACTTCGAGGACTGCTCCGACGAGCAGATCGCCGACCTGCTCGACGTGACCACCGGGACGGTGCGCAGCAACGCCCACCGGGGGCTGGCGACGCTGCGCGAGCACCTCGCGGACGGCCGGGGGAACGGCCGGGGGGACTGAGTTCAAGTTCTCGGCGCACCTGGTCGAAGGACTCTCTGGGAGCAACGCTTCTAGAAGTTTCGTCACCCGGTGTGGGGAGTGGGCAGTGTTCGGACGCCAGAAGGCCGCCGTCGGTCAGGTCATGACCGGGCCCATGCCGCGCGACGTCGAGGCCCTCGAGGCGGTCCTCGCCGCCCTCGACTCGGGCATCACGACCGAGCTCGACGCCCAGCTGGCGTGCGTCCGCGGACTCTCCCAGGCCCTCGACCTCAGCTACGGCGGGGTCTGGCTGCCCGGCCCCGACGGTCGGTTCACCGTCGCCGCGGAGGTCGGCCCGCTGGCCGCCGCGCTCGCCTCGAGCCGTGGCCTGGCCATCGGCGTGGGCGACGGGTGTGGCGGGAAGGCCATCTCCACCCGCGAACCCGTGCAGTGCGACGACTCCCCCGAGGCCATGGCCTGCCAGCGCTGGCGCGACGCCCGCGCCGCCGGGGCCAAGAGCGGCGGTCAGCTGCCCGTCGTCGAGAACGGGCGCGTGGTCGCGATCCACGAGTACTACTCCCGCAACGAACTGCCGTTCTTCGGCGGCCGCGCCGAGAAGTGGTCGGCCATCGGCCGCGTCGCCGCGCACGCCCGTCGTCGCGCCCTGGACACCGCCGCGCTGCAGGAGACGCTCAACGACCGCGCCGCCGTGACGACCGTCGTGACGAACGTCGGCGCCGCCGCGAACCAGGAGGCCGCCCTCCGCACGGCGCTCGAGACCGTCCGCGAGGCGTTCGGCTGGGCCTACGGGTCGTACTGGGCGCTCGACGAGGACAGCGCGACGCTGAGGTTCGTCGTCGAGTCGGGATCGGCCGGCGAGGAGTTCCGTCGGGTCACCCTCGCGGCGAGCTTCGCCGAGGGTGTCGGCCTGTCCGGCCGGGCCTGGCGCCAGCGCGACCTCGTCTACGTCCGCGACCTCGCCGAGATGACCGACTGCGTGCGGGCCCCCGCGGCCCAGCGTGCCGGCGTGAAGTCGGGCGTCTGCTTCCCGATCCTGTCCGAGGGGCGCGTCGTCGGGACGATGGACTTCTTCGCCACCGACGTCATCGACCTGTCCGAGTCGCGTGCGTCCTCGCTGCGCAACGTGCAGCAGCTGGTCTCGCAACGCCTGGACGTGTTGCGCCGCAGCGAGCACGACGCCGCGCGGTCCCACGAACTGCTCGACACGGTCTCCCGCCTGCGGGATGCGGTGAACGACGCCGGACGCGTCGCGGACGCCGCCGTCGGCCAGGCCTCGACCATGACGGGCGAGGTCGACGCGCTGACGCAGGCGTCGGCCGCGGTCGGGGAGGTCATCAAGATCATCTCCGGCATCGCCGACCAGACGAACCTCCTCGCGCTCAACGCCACGATCGAGGCCGCCCGCGCCGGGGAACTCGGCCGGGGTTTCGCGGTCGTCGCCAGCGAGGTCAAGGACCTGGCGCGCGAGACCGCCGACGCCACCCAGCGCGTCGCGCAGCAGATCTCCGGCATCCAGGCGTCGAGTTCCGCCGTCTCCGGCGGCATCAACGAGACCGCCGCGATCATCCGTGAACTCGACACGGTGCAGGCGCGGATCTCCGAGGTCATCGACGAGCAGGTCGCCATGGCGACCGCCTACGAGCGCCCGTCCGCGCGGCGCTGACCCCCTGAACCCGCCGCACCGTCGTCCGCCCTGAGCGGACGGCGGTGCGGCGGCCCCCCAACGGCCCGTAGCGTCGTGGGGAACCGACCGGTGGAGGTTCCCGTGCGCACGCTGACCGTCGTCCCGCCCCGTCGCGTGCGCCGCCGTCCGGACCCCCTGCTGCGCGACGCCCTCGGCAGCGTCCTGCGCGCCGAGCGGACGGCCCAGGGCCGCACCCTGTCCGACGTCGCGTCCGACGCCCGCGTCTCCCTGCCGCACCTGTCCGAGGTGGAACGCGGGCGCAAGGAACCGTCCTCCGAGGTGCTCGCCGCGATCTGCGGCGCCCTGGGCCTGGACCTCGCGGACCTGTTGCTGCGCACCAGTCGTCACGTCCGGGACCTCACGTCGGTCGTCGAGCCGGCGGTTCCCGTCGTCTCGTCCGCGCCGACGGTCTCGCTCTCCCTCGTCGCCTGACGCGCGCGGGGCAGCGCCCCTCGGGGGCACGTCCTGCCGTACCCGCACACCACGCCTCCTACCCGGTGAGGAGCACCTGCTCCAGTACCCGCCGCAGCGTGGGACGCAATTCCTGACCCTCGTTCGTCGCCCACCACAGCAGGCCTGCCGTCATGGCCGAGAGCGCGGCGTGCACGGCCACGGCCACCGCCAGCCCGTCCTCCTCGGGAGCCCGGTCGGCGACGAAGGCCGCGAGTTCGTCCAGGACCGAGAACTGCACCGCGAGCAGGTGGGACCGCAGCTCCGGGGTGGCGGCCATGAGTCGCAGGCGTGCGCGCAGGAGCGCCTCGTCGCCGTCGGGGAACACGAGGGCCGTGGGGAGGAGCTCGACGAGCGCCTCCCGCCACGGGGTCGTGGCGAGGACGTCGGCGAGGGCGGCGGCGATGGCGTCGGTGGCCTGCTCCCGGCCGTCCCAGACGATCGCGCTCTTGGACGGGTAGTAGCTGAACAGCGTGCGGCGCGCGATGCCGCAGGAGCGGGCGACGTCCTCCATCGTCGTCGTCTCGTACCCCTGCTCGGTGAACAGGCGCAGCGCCGTGACGGCGATCGCGGACGGCGACGTGGCAGGGGGGCGGCCCCGGGGGCGGGTCCGGCCGGACCCCCGGTCCGTTTGATGCACTGAGTGCTTCAATGGTGCTCCCATCCCCGCCGCCGAGGAGGACGTCGTGTCCACCGCTTCCGCCGCCGAGTTCCCCACCCAGTCTCCCGCCGTGACCGACCTGCCCGTGGTCCCCGGGCGCTTCCTGGGACGGACCGCGATCGTCACCGGTGCCGGCTCCGGCATCGGGCGGGCCACCACCGTCCGCCTGGCCCGCGAGGGAGCCCGGGTCGTCGCCGCCGACGTCTCCGGTGAGCGCCTCGACGCGCTCGTCGCCGAGTTCGCCGACCTCGACCTCGTGCCCGTGGTGGGCGACATCACGACCGAGGCGGGTGTCTCCGCCGTCGTCGCGGCCGCGGGGGAGCGGATCGACGCCCTGGCGAACGTCGCGGGGATCATGGACGCGTTCCTCCCGCCGTCCGAGGTCGACGACGCCACCTGGGACCGCGTGTTCGCCGTGAACCTCACCGCACCGATGCGGCTGGTGCGGGCCGTCCTGCCGGTGATGACGGCCGCGGGAAGGGGGCGGTCGTCAACGTCTCGTCCGAGGCGAGCCTGCGGGCGTCGGCGTCGGGTGTCGCCTACACGGCCTCCAAGCACGCCGTGAACGGGCTGACCAAGAGCATCGCGTTCTTCCACGGACCGCAGGGCATCCGGGCCAACGCCGTAGCCCCGGGGGCCGTCATCACGAACATCGAGGCGCCGATGCGTTCCGAACTCGCGGCCCAGCGCGTCGGACCGGTCCTGCAGACGGTGGTCCCGGCGCCGGCGACCGCCGACCAGCTCGCGGCCAGCATCACCTGGCTGCTCAGCGACGACGCCGCGAACGTCAACGGCGTCGTCCTGCCCTCGGACGGGGGCTGGTCGGCGGTCTGAGGTTTCACCCCGCCGTCAGGACCCCGGCGGGCGAGACGACCCGGTCTGCCACCCCGTACTCGACGGCCGCGGCGCCGGGCAGGACGAGGTCGCGGTCGAGGTCGCGGCGCAACTGCTCGACGTCGCGGCCGGTGTGCCGCGCGAGGACGTCCTCGATCTCCGAGCGGATCCGCAGGACCTCCTTCGCCTGGATCTGCAGGTCGGCGGCGGTCCCCTGCGCCCCGCCCGACGGCTGGTGCAGCAGGACGCGGGAGTGTTCCAGGACCGACCGCTTGCCGGGGGCGCCGGCCGCCAGCAGCACCGCCGCGGCCGAGGCGGCCTGCCCGACGCAGAACGTCGCGACGTCGGGCTGGATGAACTGCATCGTGTCGTAGACCGCCATGAGCGCCGTCGCGGAACCCCCGGGGGAGTTGATGTAGAGGTTCACGTCGGCGGTCGCCGACTCCGAGGCCAGGTGCACGAGCTGGGCGATGACGACGTTGGCGACGGCGTCGTCGATCTCGCCGTGCAGGAACACGATGCGGTCCGACAGCAGTCGGCTGAACACGTCCGACGTGCGGTCGCCGCGGGGGGTTGACTCGACCACGTAGGGGATGGGCCAGCTCATCACAGCCCCACCTTCCGGGCCGAGCCGAGGCGCACGTCCGAAACTCCGGTGACGACGTGGTCGACCATCCCGTACTCCAGGGCCTCGTCGGCCGTGAACCACCGGTCCCGTTCGGAGTCCTGCCGGATCGTGGCCTCGTCCTGGCCCGTGTGCCGGGCCGTCAGCCGGGTGAGGACGGACCGCGTGTGCTCGAGGTTCTCGGCCTGGATCGCGATGTCTGCCGCTGTGCCGCCGATCCCGCCCGAGGGCTGGTGCATCATGACGCGCGCGTGCGGCAGGGCGTAGCGCTTGCCGGCGGTTCCCGCGCACAGGAGGAACTGCCCCATGCTCGCGGCCATCCCCATGACGAGCGTCGAGACGTCGTTCGGGATGAGCTTCATGGTGTCGTAGATCGCCAGGCCGGCCGTCACCGAACCCCCGGGGGAGTTCACGTACAGCGCGATGTCGGACCGCGGGTCGTCGGCCGACAGCAGCAGCAGTTGCGCGGTGATCCGGTTCGCGATCGCGTCGTCTACCTCCTGGCCCAGGACGACGATGCGCTGGAACAGGAGGCGCTGGGACAACTGGTCGTCGAACGGGCCCGCCAGGGTCGTGGTGGACATCGGTTCTCCTCTGCAGACGGTGGAGCGGTGCGTTCCACCACCGTCGGCCCGCGGGCCGTCCCCGGGAAGGGCTTTCTGCTCGCAGGAGATCCACCGCGGGCGAACGCGACGACGGGCCGGCGGTCAGGCCTTCCAGCCGCCGTCGGAGAACAGCAGTTGCCCGTTGATCCAGCCCCCACGGTCGGACAGCAGGAACGCGACGAGGTCGGCGGTGTCCTGCGGGGTGCCGAGCCGCCCGCGCGGGTTCGGCGCCAGCGCGGCCTCCCGGACGGCGTCGTCCATCCAGCCCGTGTCGACGGGGCCGGGGTTCACGACGTTCGCGGTCAGGCGCTGGTGCTGCAGTTCGCGTGCGGCGGCCAGGACGATGCGGTCCATGGCGCCCTTGCTCGCGCCGTAGGGGAGGTTGTGCGTGGTGTGGTCGCTCGTGATCGCCACGATCCGGCCGGTGCCCGGTTCCACCCGCAACCGGCGGGCGAACTCCGCGACGAGCAGCCACGTCGCCCGCGCGTTCACGGCCATGTGCCGGTCGAAGCTCTCGACGGTGGTGTCGAGGATCGAGGAGTCCACCGATTCGCAGTGGCACATCACGAGCGCGGTCACGGCGCCCAGGGCGTCCTCGACCGCGTCGAACAACCGGGCCGGCGTTCCGGGGTCGGCCAGGTCGGCGGGGACGGCGACGGTGCGCGCCCCGGTGGCCCGCAGGTCGGCGTGGACCCGCTCGGGGTCATCCGGTTGCGGCCCCCACGGCATCCGCTCGTCGTACGGCGCCCAGTGGCTGGTGGCGACGTCCCAGCCGTCGCGCGCCAGCTGCGCGGCGATGCCGGCCCCGATGCCGACCCGTCGTCCGACCCCCGTCACGAGCACCACCGGTCGCTGCGTCATGCCCCCCACCCTGGACGGGGCCCGGGTGGGGACGCGACGGGTTTCCTACTGCTGGTAGTGCTCGACCTCGTCGACGGGCCGGGCCGCCGCCCTCTCCGGGTCCTGCCCCGCGCTCCGGCGCGCGTCGCGCTGGCGCAGCAGGTCCCAGGCCTGGTCGAGCGCCTCCTCGGCGGCCCGCAGCTGCGCGTGCTCCTCGTCGGCCGACAGTTCGCCCTTCTGCAGCGCCTCGCGGAGGCGGTGCTCGGTGGCGACCAGGTCGCTGATCCGCTGGTGGATGTCGTGCTCGTCCATGCCCGGATCCTGCCGCGGGCGGTGCTGGACCGCGAGCGCGGGCGGGAGGAGCATCCGGAGGTGGACGAGACGGTGCAGCCGGTGGACGAGTACGTCACCCGCGCCCCGGCACGGGCGCTGCGCCCCTGGGTCGGCGCGTACTCGGGGTACCGCCAGCGCGGGATCCCGCCGGTGCGGCACCTGGGGCTGCCGTCGCCGTGGCTGACCGTCGTGATCACGCTCGACGACCCGCTGCACGTCGTGTCCCACCCCGACGCGCAGCAGCCGGGCGGCCGCTACGACGCGCTCGTCGGCGGGTTGCACGTGCGGCCCGCGGTCATCGCCCACGGGGGACGGCAGTCCGGGATGCAGGTCGCGCTGCACCCGCTGGCCGCCCGCAGCGTCCTCGGAGCGCCTGCGGGGGAGCTGGCGGCGCTGGACCTGCCAGCGGACGCGGTCCTCGGGTCGGAGGTGGACCGCCTGCGGGACAGGCTGTCCGTCCTCGACTGGGGAGCGCGGTTCGACCTGCTCGACCGGTGGTTCACGGACCGGCTGAGCACTCCGTCCACGGACCTGCCCGCCGGGCTCGGGACGGCGTGCCGCCGTCTGGTGGGCGGTGACGGGGTCGCCACCGTCGCCCGCGCGACCGGGTGGAGCGCGCGTCACCTCACGACGCTCGTGCGGCGCGAGACGGGGTTGTCGCCGAGCGCGCTGGGCCGGGTGGCGCGGTTCGACCGGGCCCGCCGCCTCCTGCAGCACGATGCCGGCCTGCGCGTCAGCGACGTCGCCGCGCTCGCGGGGCACTGCGACGCCTCCCACCTCGTGCGCGACTTCCGCGAGTTCGCGGGGCTGCCACCGACGACGTGGCGGGCGCAGGAGTTCCGATCCGTCCACGACACCGACCCGCTGCTCGCGGCAGGGTCGGGGGATGACGACGAACTCTGAGGCCCCCGTCCCCACCACCCCCGTCCCCACCGTGTGGCCGGCCTTCCGCGCCCGCGACGCCCGCGCGCTCATCGCCTTCCTCGTCGACGCCTTCGGCTTCGAGGAGACGCTCGTGGTGCCCGGTGAGGGGGATCTCGTGGCGCACGCGCAGCTGTCCTGGCCCCACGGGGGCGGCGTGATGCTGGGCTCCGAACGCCCCGGTACGGGCTGGCACGTGGGCGCGGGAGGGGCCGGCTGCTACGTCGTCGTCCCCGACGACGCCGCGCTCGACGCCGTCCGCGCCCGGGCCCGCGCCGCCGGCGCCGACGCGGGTGACGTGGTCAAGCAGGGCTACGGCTCGCGCGAGTTCACCGTCCGCGACCCGGAGGGCAACCACTGGTCGTTCGGGACCTACCGGGGAGAGCCGCGGGTGTGAGTGGCCGGCGGGTGTCCGGCGGGTGTCACGGTGTGCGGGGGGCACTAGAACTACTAGCATCTTCGCGTGATCCCCACCGATCAGCAGGTCGACGAGGACGTCGAAGCCGTGCTCGCAGGTTCGCGGGCCGTCGTGGGCATCAGCGTGCGCTCGCTCGCGGAGGCCATGGAGTCGCTCACGCTGCAGCAGTACAGGGTGCTGGTGCTCATCTGCTCGCGCGGGCCGCTGCGCAGCGGGGCCCTCGCCGCGGCCATCGGCGTCCACCCGTCCACGTTCACCCGCGCCGTCGACCGCCTCGTCGCGGGCGGGTGGGTGACGCGCGAGGACAACCCCGACACGCGCCGCGAGGTCCTCGTCGCCCCCACCGAGCGCGCCCGCGTCCTCGTCGACCAGGTCCTCGCCCGCCGCCGTGCGCAGTTCGAAGCCGTCCTGGACCGCATGGACGCGGACGGCCGCGCCGCGGTGCGGGAGGGTTTCGCCCGCTTCGCGGAAGCGGCGGGGGACACCGACATGCCCGAGGCGACGACCCTCGGCTACGAGAGCTGACGTTCCCGCAGGCCGATCTCCCGGTGGGCCTTCGTCTGCCGGCGCGTGTGGTGTCGGCGGCACAGGACCTCGTACTCCACGGTGCCGACGGGGCCGACGTCGAGCGTCCCCTCCTGGGCGCTGACGTCCCCCACGACGACCTGCTCGCCGGCGACCACCATCTGGCCGTCGACGGTGCGGGCGTTGTGGGTGGCGCGCCGACCGCACCAGCACAGCGCCTCCACCTGCGGCACCTGCACGCGGTCGGCGAGTTCGATGAAGCGCGCCGAGCCCGGGAAGAGGCGGGTGCGGAAGTCGGCCGTGATGCCGAACGCGAAGACGTCGACGTCGAGGTCGTCGACCACCCGGGCGAGCTGCTCGACCTGATCGGGGTCGTAGAACTGCGCCTCGTCGCACACGACGTAGTCGAGCGGGTCGGCCGCATGGCGGCTGCTCACCTCGACCCACAGGTCGGTGCCGTCCCCGACCTCGAGCGCGGCGCGGGCCAGCCCGATGCGGCTGGAGATGACGGCGGCCCCGGCGCGGTCGAAGCGGGTGAACAGCAGGCCCCGCCGTCCCTGCACCCGGTGGTTGTGGTCGGTCTGCAGCGCGAGCGTCGACTTCCCGCAGTCCATCGTCCCGGAGAAGAACACCAGTTCGGCCACGGGCGTCGATGATGCCTCATCGCGCGGGCCGGGGTGCGGGCTCGTCGTCACGTCCGGCTCGACCTACGAGCCCGACGTGACGACGATCCCACCCCCGCGCGGCCCCGTCAGGCGTCGCCGGCGGTGACGGCCTGGGCCTCCGCGGCCGAGTGCGGCGCCGGGTCGTCGGGCACGACGACGAGGTGACGGCGGCCGGACAGCAGCACGGCCAGGCCGACGACCACGCCGAGGGCCCCGAGGGCGAACGGCGACCAGTCGGTGAAGACCTCGCCGAGCTCACCGGCGGCCCAGGCGGCGATGGCGCCGCCGATGAACCGGACGAAGGAGTACGCCGCCGACGCCGTGGAGCGCTGGACGGGGGAGACCTCCATGACGAGTTCGGTGACGATCGTGTTGTTCACGCCGAGGAACACCCCGGCGACGATCGTCCCGACGACGAGGACGGGCTTGACGTCCACGAACACGGCCTCGACGACCAGCACGAGGGCGAACAGCGACAGCATGGCCGCCACGACGGGGACCGTCCCGAACCGGCGCTGCAGGCGCGGTGCGAGCACCACGGACGCGACGGCGAGGCAGATGCCCCACCCGAAGAACACGAACCCCAGCTCGATCGGCGAGGAGATCTCCAGGGCGAACGGCGTGTAGGCCAGGAGGGTGAAGAACCCGAAGTTGTAGAGGAAGGCCATGCCCGCGACGGTCGCGAGCCCGCGGTGGCGCAGCGCTCGGACGGGGTCGGAGATCCGCGTGCGGACAGCGGGTTTCGGCGTCGACGGCAGCAGCGTCACGATCGCGGTGAACGCGACGGCCATGAGGACGGCCGTGCCGAAGAACGGCCCGCGCCAGGACACCTCGCCGAGCAGGCCGCCGACGAGCGGACCGGTCGCGATGCCGAGACCGAGCGCGGCCTCGTAGAGGATGATCGCGTTCGCCATCCCGCCGCTTGCGGCGCCGACGATGGTGGCCAGCGCCGTGGCGATGAACAGCGCGTTGCCCAGGCCCCAGCCGGCGCGGAACCCGACGATCTGCGCGATCGAGGACGACGACCCGGCCAGCGCGGCGAAGACCACGATGAGGGCGAGCCCGGCCATGAGCGTCTTCTTCGCGCCGAACCGGCTGGAGATCCAGCCGGTGAGCAGCATCGCGAGCCCGGTGATGCCGAGGTAGGACGTGAACAGCAGCAGGGTCTGCGCCTTGGTGGCGCCGAGTTCCCCGGCGATGGCGGGCAGGATCGGGTCGACGAGGCCGATGCCCATGAACGAGACGACGGCGGCGAAGGCCACCGCCCACACGGCGACGGGCTGCTTCAGCAGTCCGGGACGTGCGTCGGCCGCGTCCGGTGCGGTGTGCGACGTGGTGTCAGTCGACACGGGACGTCCTTCCTGAGACGAGTGCGGTGATGTCCTCGAGCAGGCCGGTCAGTCGTTCGAGGTCGCCGGGCGGGGCCGGCAGGTGCTGCAGGGCGTCGGCCACGGGGGCGCGCAGCGCGCTGCGGTTGGCGAGCAGCGCGTCGCGGCCGGCGTCGGTCAGCGCGACGAGGACGGCGCGGGCGTCGGCGGGGTCGGTCGTGCGCGTCACGAGGCCCGCGTCGCCGAGCCGGGTGACGAGCCCCGTCATGCTCGGCTGCGCACACCCCTCCAGCTCGGCGAGCCGGCTGACGCGCAGGGCGCCGTCGCGGTCCAGCGTGCTGAGCACGCGCGCCTGCGTCAGGGACAGGCGGGTGCCGTCCGCGGCCGCCGCGGCGCCGCGCGTCAAGGCCGAGCAGCTGAGGAGCAGGCGTTCGGCCAGGTCCCCATCAAGTTGCATAGGGACACTATATGTCGGTCCCGCTGGCACGGCAACGCGGGAGTGGCGTGACAGGGGACACGCAGCGTGGTGAGGTGGTCACGTGAGTGACGAGGGGACGGCCGCTGCGGCCGACGACGAGGACGACCGTCGGCACCGGGTCGACCGCCGCACGACGATCGACCTGACGCGCGCCGAGCGCGGCGAGCCCGAGCGCCGCCGCCTGCCCGGCGTGGACCGCCGCGACAACCCCGACTCCCAGGACCGCTGACCCCCCTGCCCCCGTGGAAAACACTCCTTCCGCCCCTCGAGAGCGCTCTCGAGGGGCGGAAAGAGTGTTTTCCACGCAGGGGCAGGGGGTCAGGACAGGGCGCTGAAGGCCTCGACGTCCCGGATCTGCCCGGACACGATGATGACGTCGTCGGAGGCGAGCACCGTCTCGGGCGTGGCGTAGGTGAAGCCCTCACCGGCGCGGTGGTGCGCGACGACGGTCACCTTGTACGTGCTGCGCAGCTTCACCTGCCCCAGGCTGCGGCCGACGATGGGGCTCGGCGGCGTCGTCTTGACCATGGCGTAGCCGTCGTCGAACTCGATGTAGTCCAGCATCCGCCCGCGGACGAGGTGCGCCACGCGCAGGCCCATCTCGTGCTCGGGGCGGATCACCTTGTGCGCGCCGAGCTGCGTGAGGATCCGGGCGTGCGACTCGCTGATCGCCTTGGCCCACACGTTGCGGATCCCGAACTGCAGCAGCGTCGAGACGGTGAGGATGCTCGCCTCGAGGTTCGTCCCGATGCCGACGACGGCGCGGTCGAACTCGTGGACGGACAGCTGCCGGAGCGCCTCCTCCTTCGTGGAGTCGGCGACGACGGCGTGCGTCAGGGAGCCCGCGAGCTCGTCGACGAGGCTCGCGTCGTTGTCGATGCCCAGGACGTCGACCTGCCCGTCCTCCATGAGCTCCAGGGCCAGGGAGCGGCCGAAGCGGCCGAGGCCGATGACGACCACCGACCGCGGGCTGGCCAGAGCCGAGCGCTTGCTACCCAATGATCGGCCTTCCTTCGGGGTACTCGTACAGGCGGGTGCGTTCGCGCAGCGCCAGGGCGGCGCCGAGCGTGATCGGCCCGATGCGGCCGAGGAACATCAACAGGGCCAGGATGACCTGCCCCGAGTCCGGCAGCTGCACGAGCAGCCCGGAGCTGAGCCCGACCGTGGCGAACGACGAGACCACCTCGAAGACGACCATGTCCAGCGGGGCCCGGGTCATCTCGACGAGGACGACGGTCGCGACGACGACGACGCCCACGGAGGCGAGCGCCACCGTCAGCGCCTGCCGCACGACGCGGTCGGCGACCGTGCGGCGGAAGACCGTGACGGTCGGCTCGCCGCGGAACTCGGCGTAGACCGCGACGGCGAGCAGGGCGAACGTCGTCACCTTGATCCCGCCGGCCGTCGACGCGGATCCGCCGCCGATGAACATGAGGACGTCCATGACGAGCCAGGACCCGCCGTTCATGCTCGTGATGTCGATCGAGTTGAACCCCGAGCTGCGGGTGGCCGAGGCCTGGAACAACCCCGCCAGCGGCCGCGCCCACCAGTCCAGGCCCGCCAGGGTCGCCGGGTTGCGCCACTCGTTGACGGTGAGGAACACCGCCCCGAGGAACAGCAGCGGGACGGTCGTGACGAGCGTCAGCTTGGTGTGGAGGGACCAGCGCTGGGGGAAGCGGAACTGCTTGCGCAGCTCCAGCAGGACGGGGAAGCCCAGGCCGCCGAGGAACGAGGCCGCGACGACGGGCAGGCACATCCACGGGTCCGCGACGAAGGCCGTCATGCTGTCGCCGCGCAGCGCGAAACCGGCGTTGTTGAAGGAGGAGACGGCGAGGAACGTGCCCTCCCACGCGGCCGCGGTGATCGTCCGGTCGTAGCCGGCGAAGAGCCGGGACGTGAGCAGCACCGCCGTCACCAGCTCGACGACCACCGAGACGCGCACGACGCCGAGCAGCACCGAGCGGACGTCGCCGAGGTTCAGACCGCGCGACTCCGTGGCCGTGAGCATCCGCGAGCGCAGTCCGAGCCGCCGGGAGGCGAAGACGCCCAGCAGCGAGGCGGACGTCATGATCCCGAACCCGCCGACCTGGGCGAGGGCGAGGATGACGACGAGCCCGAACGTGGACCAGTGCTCGCGGGTGTCCACGACGACGTGCCCCGTGACGCACAGCGCGCTGACCGCGGTGAACAGGGCCTCGACGAAGGTGGCCGACCCCGGGCCCCGCCGGGCGACGGGCAGCCAGAGCAGGGCGGTGCCGAGGGCGACGGCGAGGGCGAAGCCGAGGGCCACGACCTGGGCCGGGTGCCGCAGCACGCGCTGACGCCGGCGGGTCGCGGGGACTTCCGCCACGTGGTGCCTCCGCCGTGCGTCGTGCCAGCGCAGGGTCCGCCCGCGCTCGACGCGGACGCGCCGACCGTCGCCAGGCTAACGGGACGGCGGTGCCGGGGAGGGACGGTCAGTCCGGTTCGGGGACCTCGAGCAGTTCCAGGAGGTCCTGGCGGCCGAAGAACCGGGCGGCCTCGAGCGCGCTCGGGGTGCCGAGGTAGGGGTCGGCGTCGGCGGCGACGAGCGCGGCCACGACCTCCACCTCGCCCTTGAAGACGGCGGCGGCGAGCGGGGTCTGACCGCGGCTGTTGGCGCGGTCGGGGTCGGCGTCGCGTTCGAGCAGGGCCAGGACCGTGCGGGGGTGACCGTGGTAGGCGGCCAGCATGACGAGCGAGTTGCCGTCGCTGTCGGTCGAGTTCACCGGGACGCCGAGGTCGAGGTAGCCGCACAGTTCACGGACCCGGCCGTTGCGGGCGTGCTCGAAGACGCGGTGGGCCAGGGCCAGTGCCCGTTCCTCGCCCTCGTCGGCGGGGCCGGAGGGGACAGCACCCACCGCGGCACCGGCGTCCGCCGGCCCGGAGCCGGGGTCCTCCCGCTCGCTGGTCACGGCGCCAGGGTAGGTCCGCCTGAGCGGAGAGTGCACGCCCGTGGCGTGTCCGGCGTCAGGGACGCTCCAGGACCGAACTCACGGTGACCATGGCCCCACTGAGCGCAGTCAGGTAGGCGCGGGAGACCTCGTACACGGCGTGACCGGCGTCCGTGATGACGAACGGGTCGTCCTCCTCGTAGGCGAGGACCGCGCGCAGGGCGCCGCCGGCCGGCCCGCGGCGGTGCACGAGGGCTGCCCGCACCGACTGCGCCACGCCTGTCGTGTCCACCAGCTCGTCCTCGGCCATCCCCAGCACGGTGGCGACCCCGGACAGCAGGCCCACCGTGTAGGCGAGGTCGGCGTCCTGCGGGGCCAGCCGCGAGCAGGCCGCCGCCCGCGCCAGCACCATCGTCAGCGCCTCGGTGTCCACGCTGGTCACGCCGCCCAGCAGCATGAGCACCACCCACGAGCACAGCTGCTGGCGGCCGAGCAGGACGATCGCCTGGCGCAGCGAGGTGATGCCCGACTTCGTGCCGGCCGCGGCCGAGGAGACGGTCTTCAGGACGCGCAGGCTGAGGGCCGGGTCGGAGGCGACGAGCTGCTCGATCTCGTGCAGCGGTGCGTCGGTGCCGGTGAGCGCGCGCACCAGGCGCAGGCAGACCAGCTGCGAGGGCGTGAGGCTGACCGCCTCGAGCGTCACCGGCCGTTGCAACCCGTACCCCTGGAACAGGTCCGCGCCCGCGGCGAGGCACCGGGCGAACAGCGCGTCGTCCTCGATGCGCTCGACGACGACGAGCGCCGTCGGGTTGTGCTCGCGGGCCAGGACCAGGACCCGCTCGAAGTCGTCCCCGGCCGCCTCGACGTCGATCTTCACGTAGTCGGCGAGGGCCACGGCCGGCAGCCGCCCCTCCTCGCCGATGAAGTCGTCGATGGCGATGCGGTAGCCCTGGGCGCGCAGCCGGCGCAGCCCCTCGAGCACCTCGTCGTCGACCTCGACGTTCTCCAGCAGCTCCAGCACGACCTGGTCGGGGGAGCACGGGATGGGCAGGGCGCCGGTGAAGAACCCCCGGGTGAGGTTGATGAACAGGAGCCGGTCGCCCGCGATCTGCTCGACGCCGAAGTCGCCGAAGGTGGCGCTGATGACCTGCGACGTCGCGTGGTCCTGCTCGGCGCCCTCGGCGAGCTCGGCGCTGGCCCGGCCGTGGTTGCGGAAGAGCAGCTCGTAGGCCACGAGTCGGCGCTCGGTGTCGTAGATGCCCTGCCGGCCCACGCGCACGGGGGAGCGGGACGTGGCCTCGTCGACGGGTGCGGGCGGTGCGAGGGGGTGCGCGTCCACTGCGGTCCCCTCCCCGTCCGTCGTCACCGCGAGCTCCACACCCGTGTCAACGGCTCGCCCACGGGACGACTGAAGTGTTCTCCGTCACGGCTGGGCCGAACGGGTGGGTGCGTCCCGCCGGTCAGACCTCGGTGCGGTGGAACCCCTGCGCCGAGCGGCTCGGCGTCGGCCCGCGCTGCCCCTGGTACCGCGAGCCCGAGGCGCCGCTGCCGTAGGGCTGCTCGGCGGGGGAGGAGAGCTGGAAGAAGCACAGCTGGCCGATCTTCATGCCCGGCCACAGCGTGATCGGCAGCGTCGCGACGTTCGACAGCTCCAGCGTCACGTGGCCCGAGAAGCCCGCGTCGATGAACCCCGCCGTCGAGTGGGTCAGCAGGCCGAGCCGGCCCAGGCTGCTCTTGCCCTCCAGCCGTGCGGAGATGTCGTCCGGCAGGGAGACGACCTCGTACGTCGAGCCGAGGACGAACTCGCCGGGGTGCAGGATGAACGCCTCGTCGGGCGCGGTCTCGACCAGACGGGTGAGTTCGGGCTGCTCCTGCGCGGGGTCGATGACCGAGTACTTGTGGTTGTCGAAGAGGCGGAAGAAGCGGTCCAGCCGCACGTCGACGCTGCTCGGCTGCACCATCGACGGGTCGTACGGGGAGAGCGCGACCCGTCCGGAGTCCAGCTGGGCGCGGATGTCGCGGTCGGAGAGCAGCACGGGCGTCACGGTACCGCCGGTGCGAGCACCCGCCGCCGTCGGTTACAGTGGTCACCGTCCTGTTCTGCAGGGCATGCGGGCGTAGTTCAATGGTAGAACTTCAGCTTCCCAAGCTGATAGTGCGAGTTCGATTCTCGTCGCCCGCTCCAGCACGAAGGCCCAGGTCCGGTGGACCTGGGCCTTCGTCGTTCCCGGGGTCGCCGGAACCCGGTCACGCCAGCAGGGCCCGGACCGCCTCGACGACCTCGCCCGGTCCGGGTGGGGCGGTGAGCGCGTCGGCCGCGGCGCCGTCCAGCAGCCACCGCACCCGCCGCGCCAGGACCTCGGGAGCGGCGACGCCGGTCCGCAGCTCGCTGCGACGTCCGGCGATCTCCAGCTGCCGCACCAGGAAACCGTGCACGAGGTCGGTCTCGGCGTGCAGGGCCGCGGCCACCCGGGGGTCCTGCTCGACGGCCGCGACGGCGAGCACGAGTCCGGAGTACGCCGGGTCCCCCGCCTCGGCCTCGGTGTCCGCGGCGTGCGCGAGGACGGCGGTGAGGCCCGAACCGCGCTCCTCCAGTGCGGCCAGCCGGCGGGTCGTGGCGTCCCGGCCCGCGTCGAGGACCCCCACGAGCACGTCGAGCTTGGTCGGGAAGTGGTGGAAGAACGTCCCCGAGGAGACCCCCGCCGCCCGGCAGATCGAGGCCGTGGACGTGCGGTCGTACCCGGCGACGGCGAACTGCTGCCCGGCCGCCTCGAGGATCGCCCGGCGGCGCGGGTTCACCCGGTCGCCTCCGCTGCCGGTCACGGGACCTCCCTGGAGTACATGCTCTAGAGCGTTTACTCTAGTCGCATGCCAGCGACGGGGGAGGAGGGGCGGGGCAGGACCGGCGCACGCGGGTGGTGGGTCGTGCTCGCGGGGATCGCGCTCGCCTGGACGCCGATGTGGCTGCCACCCCTCGTCCGAGCCAGCGGCGCCGACCCGTCGCAGGTGCTGGGCGTGCTGGGGCTCACCGGACCGGCTGCGTCCATCGCGTGGAACGTCCTCGCGGTCACGCTCCTGCTGGCCTGGGTCCGGGCCGTCGAGCGCCGGGACCTGGCCTCGCTGCGCGTCGTGCGCCCGACCGGTCGCGACCTCGAGTCCGCCCTCGTCCTGTTCGGCGCGGCGATGCTCTGGTCGTGGCTGGGCTCCCTGGTCCTGCCGCCGACGGACGGCCCGGGACGGGGGAGCGCGGAGATCGTCGCGCTGCCGCTGCTCGCCGTCGTGGCGATGGTCCTCACCGCGGCCGTGGTCGAGGAGGTCCTGTTCCGCGGCTACCCGCTCGAACGCCTCACGGAACTGCTCGGGCGGCGGTGGCTCGCGGTCGCCCTCACCGCGCCGTTCTTCGTCGTCCCGCACCTGGTGTTCTTCGGGCCGGAGTGGTTGCTGCACCACGCCGGCGGGACCGTCGCGATCTACGTCCTCTACCTGTGGCGCCGGAACCTGGTGGCGTGCATGGCGTTGCACGCCGCGGTCAACGCGCCCGTGCTCGTGCCGACCGTCGCGGCACGCCTGGCGGGCGCGTGACCGGGGACGTCAGCGGGTGCCCTCGGGCCCCTGGTCGGCCGGAACGGCGTTCGCGGCGTCCTCCTCGCTGATCTCGACCCCGGCGATGGGGTTGCCCTGCCCGGTCCCGTCGGCCACGTCGTCCTCCAGGCCCAGCGGGTCCTGCGGGTCGCGCGCCGGGCTCGGCACGGGGCCGGAGTCGGACGCGCGGGCGTTCTCCCGGCTCCCGCTCTCCTGGACGGTGCGGACCTCGGCGTTGTCGCGCGGGTCCACGTGGGGTGTCGTCTCCTCGCTCACCCGCCCACTGTGGTGGCCGGACGGCTGCGGCGCGCGCCGGAGGTGGTGCAGGCACCACCTCCGGTCGTCCAGCGCACGGGATCGATCGGGCGGGCCGGTCTCGGGAGGCTGAGGGCACCGAGGAAGCCACCACCCAGGAGGAACCCGTGACCACCACGAAGACCCGCTCGCTCGCCGCCGCCCTCGCCGGCGCCGCCGTCCTCTCCCTGGGCCTGACGTCCGCCGCGACCGCCGCCCCCGGGGCGCACCAGGGCCAGCGCTCGTCCGTCGTCCAGCAGCGCCTCGACGACCTCGTCCGCGAGGACGGGTTCCCGGGAGCCCTCGCCTCCGTCCGCGACGCCGACGGAAGCGTCACGAACTACACCGCCGGGGTCCAGGACCTCGCGACGGGCGACCCGATCCACGCCGACGGGCGGGTCCGCATCGCCAGCAACACCAAGACGTTCACCGCCGTCGTCGTGCTGCAGCTCGTCGGGGAGGGGAAGGTCGCCCTCGACGAACCCGTCGAGACCTACCTGCCCGGTCTCGTGCGCGGACCCGGTGGGGACGGTCGCGCCATCACCGTCCGCCAGCTCCTGCAGCAGACCAGCGGCCTGCCCGACTACGACACCGTCGTCGCTGACGTCAGCCAGGGCGACACCGCACTGCTGGACATCCGGCACACCTACTTCGACCCCTCGCAGCTGCTGCAGGCCGCGCTCGCCGCCCCGGCGGAGTTCTCACCCGGCGCGCAGTGGCAGTACAGCAACACGAACTACCTCCTCGCCGGGATGCTCGTGCAGCGCGTCACGGGCCGGCCGATCGGCGAGCAGATCACGCAGCGGATCGTCGACCGCCTCGGGCTGGAGGACACCTACTGGCCCGGCACCGGGGAACAGGAGATCCGCGGTGAACACCCCCGCGGCTACCTCGCCGCCGGCGAGGACGCGCCGTGGACCGACGTCACCGAGACCGACCCGTCCCTCGGGTGGGCTGCGGGACAACTCGTCTCGACGCCGTCGGACCTTGCGCGGTTCCAGGCCGCCGTCCTCGGTGCCGACGGCGCGGAGGGGTCGGACCTGCTCGCCCCGGCGCAGCGTGCGGAACTGCTGAAGACCGTGCCGGCGGCGGAGTTCGAACCCGAACCGGGCTGGAGCTACGGGCTGGGCTTCGCGCACCGGACCCTGAGCTGCGGGGTCGAGGCGTGGGGGCACGGCGGGGACATCCAGGGGTACGAGACGCGGAACCTCGTCACCTCCGACGGCCGGTCCGTCGTCGTCGCGGTGACCGCGCTTCCGCGCACGCTCGACGACCTCGCGGACGTGAACGCCGCCGTCGAGGCGGCCGTCTGCGACGGGCAGGCTTGACGACCGTCCCAGCGGGTGTCGGTGCCGGAAACGGCGTCTAGGGTGAGGGCACCCGACGGGGTCGTCGGGGAACGACGGGAGGAAACGTGCGCGTCCTGTTCATCGGTGGCACCGGGACCATCAGCTCCGCCTGTGCCGACCTCGCGGTCCGGCGGGGGATCGACCTGACCGTCCTCAACCGCGGCTCCGGCCGGCGCTCCCTGCCCGAGGGGGTGGAGACCCTGACGGCCGACGGCCGTGACCCCGCCGCGGTGCGGGACGCGGTGGGGGACAGGACCTTCGACGTGGTCGTCGACTTCGTCGCCTTCACCCCCGAGCACGTCGCCGCGGACGTCGAGCAGTTCCGCGGCCGGACCGGGCAGTTCGTGTTCATCTCCAGCGCGAGCGCCTACGCCAAACCCGTGGGGCACCTGCCCATCACGGAGTCGACGCCGCTGCGCAACCCCTTCTGGCAGTACTCCCGCGACAAGATCGCCTGTGAGGAGCTGCTGACCCGGGAGTGGCGCGAGAACGGTTTCCCGGCGGTCGTGGTCCGGCCCAGCCACACCTACGACCGCGCGATGGTCCCCCTCGACGACGGGTGGACGGCTGTGGACCGGATGCGGCGTGGCAAACCCGTCGTCGTGCACGGCGACGGCACCTCGACGTGGGTCCTGACCCACCACACCGACTTCGCGCAGGGTTTCGTACCGCTCCTCGGCGAACCCGCCGTCACCGGTGAGGCCGTGCACATCACGTCGGACGAGGTGCTGACGTGGGACGGGATCGCGCGGCGGCTGGCCACCGCGGCCGGTGTGGAGGATCCGCGGATCGTCCACGTCCCCAGCGACGTCATCGCCCGCGAGGCACCCGACCGGGGGCCGGGTCTGCTGGGGGACAAGGCGCACTCGGTGGTCTTCGACAACACCGTGCTCAAGCGGCTCGTCCCGGGTTTCGCCGCCACGACGAGCTTCGCGCAGGGTGCACGGGAGATCGTCGCCCACCACGACGCCCACCCGGACCTGCAGGTCGTCGACCCCGTCGTCGACGCCCGGCAGGACCGGCTGGTGGAGCTGTTCGGCTGAGGCCCAGCCGGAGGGCTCAGCCCTTGAAGGCGTCCTTGACGTGCTCGCCGCGCTGCTTCAGGTCGGCCGCCGCCTGGTCCTTCTGACCCTCGGCGCGCAGTTCGTCGTCGCCCTTGGCGCCGCCGACGGCCTCCTTGGCCTTGCCCGCGAGGTCCTGGGCGGCGTTCTTGATCTTGTCCGTGGCGCTCATCGTCAGCCTCCTCCGTGACCGGGTGGTTCCCGGTGCGGTCCCACTGCAGCACTGCGGCAGGGGGACCGCACCCGGGAACCGGGTCACGGGGGCCGTCGTCACGACACCCTCACGAACGGGTCAGGAGTACTCCTTGACCGCCCCGTCGTCGCCCGGGCCGAGGCCGGGCGGGAGTTCCCCGAAGCTCTTGCGGTACCAGACGGCGGCCTGGCGCTCGACGATCAGCCGGGTGAGGCCGATGACCGCACCGGAGGCCAGCGCCCACACGACCGCCTCCTTCCACGCCACGTCCGGGTCCTCCGGGTTGTCCGGCGGCGGCGACTTCGTCACCGCGACCCAGACCTTCTTCGTGACGCGCCCCGCGACCGCGGTCGCGAGGATGCCGGCGCCCGGGCCGACGAACTTCCAGACGATCGAGCTCATGGGCGGCAACCCTGCCCTACAGCAGACCCAGGAGCCAGCCCAGGACCGGGGTCAGCGCCGCGGCGCTCCCGGCCAGGACCGCCAGCACGACCACCAGGGTCATGAGCTTGACGGCCCGCGACGGCCCACCGTCCGGTCCCCGCATCATCCGCAGCACCGGGCCATCCTCCCCTCACCCGGGACCGCCGCGGCGGGGTACCCTCGCTGCGCAACGACAGGGGAGCGCCGTGGGGCGCTGAGAGTGCGGGTTTCCGCAGACCCTCGAACCTGATCCGGTTCACACCGGCGTAGGGAGTCGGGACGTCCTCGACGCGTGACCGCGGTGGTCGCGCGTCCCCCTCCTGGGACCAGGAGGAACCACCGTGAGCACCACGCTCAACCGTTCGCGCGCCGCGCACCACTGGCGCACCGTCGACCTGCTCACCGCCGCCGTCCTCGGCGTCGCCTTCGGGGTCGTGTTCTGGGGCTGGGGCGTCCTCTACACGGCCCTCACGCCCCTCTTCGTCGCCGTGCCGTTCGTGCAGAGCATCCTCTCCGGCGTCTGGCTGCTGCCCGCCGTCGTCGCGGCCCTGGTCATCCGCAGGCCCGGTGCGGCGCTGCTCGCCGAGATGACCGCCGCGTCCGTCGAGGCCCTCCTGGGCAGCCACTGGTCCACGGGCGTGCTCGTCTCCGGGGCCATCCAGGGCATCGGCGTCGAGCTCGCGGTGGCCTTGTTCGCCTGGCGCCGCTTCGGACCGGCCGTGGCGGTGCTCGCCGGGGTCGTCGCCGCTGTGCTCGAGGGCGTCTACGAGCTGTTCGCCTACTACTCCGGCGCCTGGACCCTCGGGTTCCAGATCGTCTACGTCGCGTGCTTCGCCGTCTCCGGCGCCCTGGTCGCCGGTCTCGGCGGCTGGGCCCTCGTGCGGGCGCTGGCCCGCACCGGCGCGCTCTCGGCGTTCCCCGCCGGGCGCGAGCACCGCGGCTGACACCGTGCCCCACCTCGCGCTGCGCGGGCTGACCGTCACCGCCCCCGGCGGTCGCGCGCTGGTCCGCGACGTCGACCTGGACGTCGGGGCCGGCGAGCGCGTGCTGCTCGCCGGCCCCAGCGGGGCGGGGAAGTCCACCGTCCTCCGGGCGCTCGCCGGGCTGCTCGACGAGGACGTCGACGCCGTCGGGGACCTCCGCCTGGACGGTCGCGAGGCGGCCCCCGGGGAGGTCGGCCTGCTCGTGCAGGACCCCGTCGACGCCGTCGTGGCCGAGACTGCCGGCCGGGACACGGCCTTCGGCCCCGAGAACGCCGGCCTCGACCGGCTCGGCACGTGGCGCCTGGTCGCCCGCGCGCACGCCACCGCCCGCTTCACCGCCGGGCGCGACCGCGAGGTGCGGACGCTGTCCGGCGGGGAGCGGCAACGCCTCGCGCTCGCCGGGACGCTGGCCGCGGACCCCGCCGTCCTGCTCCTGGACGAACCCACCTCGATGCTCGACGCCCCGACGGCGGCGGCCGTCCGCGCGGCCGTCCTGGAGGCGGCCGGGGAGTCCCGCAGCCTCGTCGTCGTCGACCACGACGTCGCCGGCTGGGCCCCGCACGTCGACCGCGTCGTCGTCCTCGGCGTGGGCGGGGGCGTCGTGCACGACGGCTCCGCCCTCGACGCCCCACCCACCGGCACGGGCGACCTGTGGTGGCCCGGCGTCGCGGCGCCCGCACCCTGCGAGGTGCCCGCGGGGCTCCTCGTCCCGGCGTTGGACCCCGGCCCCGGCGACGTCCTGCACGGGGAGGCGCTCGGCCTCGTGCGCACCCGCCGCGGCCTGCGACCCCGCCCACCCGCGACGGTCCTGCGCGGGGTGGACCTGGCGCTGCCCGCGGGCGCGGTCACGCCGGTCACGGGCGACAGCGGGGCGGGCAAGTCGAGCCTGCTGTCGCTGCTGGCGGGGCTCACCGCGCCCACGTCCGGCCGGCTGCTCGCGGCCACGGCCCTCGCGGGGCGCCGGGGACGACGTGCCCCGCACACCTGGACCTCCCTCGAGCTGGCCGCGCGGGCGGGCTGGGTGCCGCAGTTCCCCGAGCACACCTTCGTCGCCGCGACCGTGCGGGCCGAGGTCACCGCGACGGCCGAGGTCCTGGGGCGCGACCCGGACCGCGGGGAGGCCCTGCTGGACCTGCTCGGGTTGTCCGCCCTCGCCGACGCCAACCCCTTCCGCCTCTCCGGCGGGGAGCAGCGGCGGCTCGCGGTGGCCGGCGCGTTCGCCGCGGGACCCGTGCTCGTCGTCGCCGACGAGCCCACCGTCGGGCAGGACCGGGGGACGTGGGCCGTCGTCGCGGGGCTGCTCGCCGCGGCCGCCCGCGACGGGGCCACCGTCGCCGTCGGGACCCACGACGGCCGGCTCCTCGACGCGCTCGCCGACCGCAGCACCGCTCCCGTCCGCCTCAGCGCCGGGCACCGCGTGGGGGTGGCCGCGTGACGCGCGGTGGGCGCCGCCCCGTCCGCGCGGGTGTCCACACCGGTGTCCACACCTCTGTGCACAGCACTGTGGACGACGCTGTGGGCAGTCGTGTGCGGGGTGTGGACGGCCCTGTGGAGGAGGTGGACGAGGTGGTGGAGACGACCGTGCCCCCCACCGCCGCCGAACGCCGTAGCGCAGGCCCCGGACCCGTCGTCCGGCACTGCGGGCCGCTGCCCCTGCTGGCCGTCGGGGTCCTGTGCGCCGTCGGGGCCTTCGCGGTCCAGGAGTGGTGGCAGGCCGCCGGAGCCCTTGTCGTGCAGGCGCTCTGCCTGCCCCTCGTCGTCGGTGACGTGCGCGCCGCGCTGCGCCGGCTGCTGCCCCTGGGCATCGCGGCGCTGTCGGTGGGCTGGTCGACGGTCCTCGCCGGCGACAGCCCCGAGCCCCTGTGGACGGCGCTCACGGCGGCGTTGCGGCTGCTCGTCCTCGTGCTCCCGGGAGCGCTGCTCCTGGGATGGCTGGACGCCGCCGAGGCGGGCGACCACCTCGCACAGCGGCTGCGCGTGCCGGGGCGCGTCGTCGTCGCGGTCGTCGTCGCGCTCGGGCGGCTCGATGCCCTCGCCGACTCCTGGGACCAGATCGCCGCGGCCCGCCGCGTCCGGGGTCTCGGCCCCGGCCGTGGCCCCGTCGGACGCGTGCGCTGGGCCGCCTCGACGTCGTTCGGGCTGCTCGTCGACGCCGTCCGCGGCGCCGGCCGCGTCTCGTTGGCGATGGACGCCCGCGGGTTCGCCGGCGAGCGTGCGGGGCGGCGCAGCTGGGCGCTGCCCGCGCCCTGGCGCCGCGCCGACACCGTCCTGCTGCTCGTCGGGACGGCGGTCGCCGCGGTCCCGCTCCTCCTGCGGCTCGGGGGTGCGTTCCTCACGGTCACGACCTGACGGGTGACCTACCCGGCGGGCCCGAAGACGGCGACGCTTCCACCAGGGCCCGCACCGCGCGGGAGCTCCTCGGGGGAGGGCGGGGTGTCGGGCAGGTGACGGGCGAGGCGGCGGGCGAGGTGGTGGACCGCGTGGCAGGAGACCTGGCACGGGTGCGGGACGTCGCCCCGCCGGCGCTCGCCGTCTCCGGCGTCCACGTGCGGTCCGGGCCCTCCTCGACCTCCACCGGGGCCGTCCTGCTCGACGGGCTGGACCTCACCGTCCGCGCCGGTGAGGTGCTCGCCGTCGTCGGCCGCCGCGGCGCCGGCACGTCGACGCTGCTGTCGGTCCTCTCCGGCGGCGCCCGACCGACCCGGGGCGCCGTGCGCGTCCTCGGGCGCGACCCGGCGGCGGAGGCCGACGTGGCGACGCTGCCCGCCCACGCGGCCCTCTTCGACCACCTCACCGTCGAGGAGACGCTGTCGCTGTGGGCGTCCCTGTCCGCCGGACTCCGCAGCCGCACCGGTGCGGACACCGACGACCTGCTCGACCTCGCGGCCCTCACGGGCTCGCGCCAGGTGCTCGTCCGGGACCTGGACCACGGCGATCGGCAGCGGCTGCAGCTCGCGGCCACCTTCGCCGGTGGGGCGCCCGTCGTCGTCTGCGACGAACCCGTCGGCGGCTCCGCACCCGGGACGGCCCGTGCGCTCGCCGCCCTGCTGCGCCGCCACCGCGCCGACGGCGGGACGGCCGTCGTCGCCGGCGGCCGGCCGGAGGTCCTCGAGACCGTCGACGGCGCGGAGCTGCTCGCCGCCTGCGACCGCGTCGCCGTGCTGCGCCGGGGACGGCTCGTCGCGGTGGCGTCCGCAGCCGAGCTCGTCGACCGCTTCGCCGTCCACGGCGGCGTCACCGCCCTCGTGCACGACGCCGCGGAGGCGAGCTCGCTCGCGGCGACCCTGCCGGGAGCCACGTTCCAGCGGGTCGGCGAACTGACCCGCGTCGACGTCCCGGACGTCGCCCCCGAGCGCTGGCGCTCGGCCACGGCCGGGATGCGGGCGCTGGTGGAGGTGCGCCACCACGACGCCACGCTCGCCGACGCCGTGCGGCGCGCCACCGCTGACCGGCGCCGCGTGGACCTCCGGCCCGACGACCAGCGCTGCCGCCCGTGAGCACCACGCGCACCACCCCGTCGCCGGCCGCACCCGCCGGTCGCCGCCGACGGTGCCCGCACCGGCTGTCGCCGGTGCGTGCCGCTCTGCGCGAGTCGTTGCGGGACAAAGCGTTGCTCGCGCAGGCGGTCCTGACGCCGGCGCTCGTCGTCGCCGTGGCCGTCGTCCTCGGGCAGTTCGGGAGGTCCGGGGACGCCCAGGTCGTGCAGGTGGCCGGGGCGCGACCCGCCGTCGCCGTCGAGCGCGCCCTGACCGCCGCGGGCGAGGAGGTGCGCAGTCCCGGCGTCGGCACCGCCCGGGCCACCGCCCTCGGAGCCCCCGGGCCCGGTGTGGACGCGACCGTCACCGTCCCCGCCGACGGGCCGGTCCTCGTGCGCGTCGCCCCGTCCGCCACGTGGGCGGTCGGGGACCTCCTGGAGGCGGTCCAGCGGGCCCTGCCCAGCCGCACGGTGCGCGTCCTCGGTCCCGACGGCCACGCCGCGCACGGGGTCGCCGGCCAGTTGCAGCCCGCGGTCCTCGTGCTCACCGCGGTGGTCCTCGCCCTGCCCGGCACGGCGGGACGCGTCCGGAGCTGGCGCCGCCGGGGAACGCTGGCGCTGCTCGCCGGCACCACGACCGCCCGGGGGGTCCGGGCCGTGCGCCTCGCCGGGGCCCTGCTGCCGTCGAGACTGCTCCTCGCCGTTCCCGCTGTCGTGCTCGTCGTCGCCGTCAACCGGCCGGGCCCCGTCCCCCTCGTGGTCCTCGTCCTGCTCGCCGCGGCGGGGACCGCGGCGGGAACCGCGGTCGGCGCGCTCGTCGGCGGCCTGCTGCGCACCGGCCGGGAGACGGGACCCCTGCTGTGGGCGCTGGCCGGTCTGGTGGGGTTGTTCGGCGGCGTCCTGCTGCCCGCCGCCGTCCTGCCCGACGCCGCCGACACCGTCCTGCAGTTCACCCCGACCGCGTGGTTCGCCGACGGTGTCCGCACGGCGCTCGCGGGCGGCCCGGTCGTCCCGGCGCTGCTGCCGACGGCCGGTCTCCTCGCCGTCGCCGCCGTGGCGTGGGGGGCGCTCACCGGGGTCTGCGCCCGGTCGGCGCACCGCTGAGGGTTCCGCGGGGAACTGTGCCGCGACTGTGAGGAACGCACCCCGGAACGGTGAGGCGCGCACTGCCGTCCGGTGGGTTCGGAGGGAGAGGCTCGGCCCGTCCGCACCGCCCCGACAGTTCCCAGGAGGTTCCTCGTGACCGTGACCACCGAACGCGTCAGCACCGGGCTGGACGCCGAACTCGACCGTCTGCTCGCCGTCCTCCCGCCGGGTCCCGCACGCCGCACGCCGGCCCCGGTGGCCAGCCCGCTGTGCCTGTGCTGGCCCGACGAGACGCAGGAGTGAGCCGACCGTGACGAACGGCCCTCGCGGACTCGCGCCGCGGGGGCCGTGGCGCGTGCTGCGCGACCCGGGCGGGAGTTTCCTCCTCGACGACGACGAGGACAGGGTCCGCGTCCCCGACCGCCCCGCGCACGCGCTGGAACTCCTGCGGACCCGCGGTGGGCTCGCGACCGACGACCTGCTCGTCGACCTCGGTGTGCGTCCCGAGGACGTCCCGGAACTGGCGGGGGAACTCGCCGACCTCGTCCGCAGCGGTGTCCTCGTCCGCACGCCGGGACCGTTCAGGCCGGCCGTGGCCGTGGCCGGGGTCGGGCGCAGCGCCACCGGCGGGCTCCAGGCCGTCCTGCAGGCGGGTGGAACCCCGCTCGTCCCGCTCGAGGACGGGGGTGCGGACCTCGTGGTGCTCGTCTGCGACGACCACGCCGACCCGCGGCTGCCCGACCGGTTGGCGGAACTGGCCCGCCGGTCCCCGGTCCTCCTCGTCCGCTGGGGCGCCGGTCGCTGCTGGGTCGGCCCCCTCGTCGGGGCCGGACAGGGCCACCGCGCCGCCGGATCCTGCCCCGCGTGCCTCGTGGAGGCGTTGCGCGGCAACGCCGAACCCGATCTCGCCGGCGCCGCGCACCCCGTCGGAGCCGGGGGTTCGGCCTTGCGCAGCGCCGCCGTCGGAGCCGTCGCCGGCGCGGTCGACGGCCTCCTGGAGGACCTCGCCGGGACGGGAGCGGGGGCCGTCGCGGACGTGTGGCGCTCCGGGATCCGGGAACTGCGACTGCGCACGGCGGAGGTCGTCGTGCACCCCGTCCTGCCGTGCTCGCGGACGGAACCCCGCGCGGACCCGGGGGACGTCGCGGCCGACGACGACCTCGCCCGCCGGCTCGAGGGTTTCGTGTCCGGTCTGACGGGTTTCCTCGACCGGCCGCGCGTGCGGCGTTCGGTGGCGGGACGCTTCCTCGCGACGACCACCCACCCGCTCCGGCCCCCGTCCGTGGGAGCCGGGGTGCACCGCCGACGCGCGACGGCGTTCGGAGCGGGCCGGACGGCCGAGGCGGCTGTCACCGCGTGCCTGGGCGAGGCCGTCGAACGTTTCAGCACGACGTGGCGCCCGGACCCCGACGCGGTCGTCGCGACGACGACCGCGCTGCGGGCCGAGGGTTCCCGCGTCGTGCTCCCGGGGGCGGCCGCGGGGCCGGCGTGGCGGGACGACGAGGCGACGGAGTTCCGCCGCCTCCGCGCGGTCCGCGACGGTTCCTGGACCGACGCCTGGGTCCCGGCCGCGGCGGTCACCTTCGCCCACCCGCACCAGTGGGCGGTCGCCGCGGCACGGCCGGACTCGACGGGGTGCGCCGCCGGTCGCAGCACGGCCGACGCCGTGCGGCGCGGCCTGGCCGAACTCGTCGAACGCGACGCCGTCGCCGCCTGGTGGTGGGCCCGGGAACTGCGCCGGGGCGCAGCCCACCCCGACCCGGACGCGGTGGCCGCCGACCTCGCCGCGCACGGCCGCCGCGGCTGGTTCCTCGACCTCACGCCGGGCAGCGGCATCCCCACCGCCGTCGCCGTCGCGGTGCTGCCCGACGGGACGGGCACGACGCTCGGTTTCGGGACGGCGCCGACGCTCGCCGAGGCCGTCGTCCGCGCCGGGGACGAACTCCTGCAGGTCCTCGCCTGTCTGGAGTTCGGCGACGAGCTCGGGCTCGCCGGGGCCGGATCCGCCGCGTGGCAGGCCGAACACGTCGAGGACCACCCGCACCTGCTCCCGCACCCGTCCCGGGAGCCGGCCGTGACGCACCCGCGCGGTGGCGACGGGGACGTCCTGGCCGAGTGGGGTTCCCGGCTGGCGGCCACGGGGTGCGACGTGGGTTTCGTGGACCTCACGCACCCCCGCCTCGCCGTGCCCGTGGTGCGCGTCGTGAGCGCGCAGCTGCGGTCCTGGCGACGCCCCGCCCGGGAGGTCGGACGCACGGGGGTGAACCCTTGGGACCTGCCCGTCTGATCCCGCCCGGGCCCTGCGTCACCGCGGGATACGGTGTCGCTCGTGCGTCCCCCGCCCTCGTCCCGGATCCGCCGGGGACGGGTGCGCCGCCTCCCGACGGCCGGGGGGACGGTGACGCGCCGGTTGCAGGCGCTGACGGTCGTGCTGTTCCTGCTCTGCGCCCTGGGCCTGTCGGTCTCGGTCGTGGGGGACGTCCGCTCGGGGCGGGTCGCCTGGGTGACGCCGGACGCGCCCTCGACCGAGGTGGTCGCCCTCCTCGCCGTCGCCGTCAGCGCGCTGGCGGCGGGTGCGGTCACCGTCACGGTGCTGCGGAGCACGCTGTCGCGCACGGGGGTGCGTTCGCGCGGTTCGGCTCTGTGGGCGCTGGCGGCGGTCGCCTACCTCCCCGCCCTGCTCCTCGGGCCCGGGTGGTTGGCGTGGTCCGCGGTGGCCGCCTGCTTCGTGCTGGAACTCCTGCCGCCGCGTCCGGCCGTCGCCCTCGCCTCGACCGGTCTTCTGCTGCAGGTCGCGCTGACCCGGGCGGCGGGGGAGACGTGGGGGGCGTCGGTGTTCGCGGGCGTCAGCTACCTGGCGACGTCGGTGCTGCTGTTCGTCGTCCTGCGCTGCGTCGGCACGTACCGCGAGCTGGAACTGGCCCGCGCCGAACTCGCCCACGCCGAGGTGCTCGCCGAACGGGTCCGCGTGTCCCGGGACCTGCACGACCTGCTGGGGCGCAACCTCGCCGCCATCTCCCTCAAGGTCGAACTCGCTCGCCGCCACCAGCGCGGTGGGCGAGGTGAGGCGCTGGCGGGGGAGCTCGACGACGTGCTCGGGTTGAGCCACGCCGCCGCCGCGGACCTGCGCGCGCTGGTGGCCGGGTACCGGGTCCTCACGGTCCGGACCGAACTGGCCGCCGCGGTGCGGCTGCTCACCGACGCCGGGGTCCGCTGCGAGGTGGACGCCGACCTCGACGGGGAGGGCGCCGTGGACGGGGGTCTCGGGGCGGCCGACGACGTCGTGGCCTGGGTCCTGCGGGAGGCGGCGACGAACGTCGTGAAGCACGCGGGGGCCACGTGGTGCACGGTCTCGGTGCACGCCGGAGGCGCCGTGGACGGGAACGCCGGTGTCGTGGACCTGGTGGTGGAGAACGACGGCGTCGCCGCCACGGAGGACGGGGGCACGGGGACGGGTCTGGTCGGGGCGCGCGAGCGGGTGCGCGTGCTGGGCGGCGCGCTGGAGGTCGCGGTGCACCGCGACGTCTTCCGGTTGACGTGCCGCGTGCCGGTCCGCGGGGTCGCCCCCGCGTCAGGGGTCCGCCCGGAGGGGGAGGGGCGGTCGTGATCCGTCTGCTGGTCGCCGAGGACATGCACATCGTGCGGTCCGCGCTCGTCGCGCTGCTCGACAGCGAGGACGACCTGGAGGTCGTCGCGTCCGTCGCCCGCGGCGACCAGGTGCTCGACGCCCTCGCGTCGACGGCCGTCGACGTCGCCGTCCTGGACCTGGAGATGCCCGGCGGTGACGGGGTGTCGGTGGCCACCCGGATCCGGCGCGAGGTGCCCGGCACGAAGGTCGTCATCCTCACGGCCCTGGGTCGCCCCGCGGCCGTGCGTGGCGCGCTCGCCGCCGGGGTCGACGGGTTCGTGCTGAAGAACGCTCCGGTCGAGGAACTCGTCGACGGGATCCGCCGGGTGGCGGCCGGGGGTCGTGTCCTGCACCCCGAACTCGCCGCGGCCGCCGTGCAACGGGGGGACTCGCCGCTGACCCCGCGCGAGTCCGAGGTGCTGGGCCTGGTGGCCGAGGGGTGCACGGTGCGCGAGGCGGCGCACCGGTTGTCCCTGTCCGAGGGGACGGTCCGCAACTACCTCTCGGTGGTCGCCGACAAGCTGCACGCGCGCAGCCGCACGGACGCCGTGAACATCGCGCAGGGGAACGGCTGGATCTGAACCTACGGGCATTAGGCGTTTGCCTGTGTATCGTAGGAACGTGTCCCGTCCCCCGCTGACCGCCGCCGCGGTCGTCCAGCGCGCCGCGGAGCTCGCCGACGCCGACGGTCTCGGTGCCGTGACGCTCGCGGCCGTCGCCCGCTCCCTGGGGGTGCGGACACCGAGCCTCTACAGCCACGTCCGCGACCTGGCCGCGCTGCGCGACGGGATCACCGTCCTCGCCCTCGACGGCCTGGCCGACCGCGTCGCCGACGCGCTGGTGGGACGCTCGGGCGGGGACGCGCTGGAGGGTTTCGCCGGCGCCCACCGCGCCTTCGCGCTGGAGCACCCGGGCCGGTGGGAGGCACTGCACCGCAGGGCGGGTCCGGCCGCCGTGCAGGCGCCGGCGGCCGGCCGCGTCGTGCGCCTCACCGAGGCCGTGCTGCTGGGGTACCGCGTCCCGGCGCCGGACCGGGTGCACGCCACCCGCGTCCTCGGCGCCGCCCTCAGCGGTTTCCTCGACCTCGAACGCCTCGGCAGCTTCGACCACAGCTCGCCGGCCGCGGAGGAGTCCTGGCGCGAACTGCTGCGTTCGCTGCACCTCGTCCTGTCGCGCTGGTCCTCCCGCGACCCGTTCCCCCCGCAGGAGTTCCCGTGACGCACCCCCTCACCCCCGCGTTGTTCCACGGTGCCCTGGAGGTCGAGCCGACCGCCCGCGGGCTGCGTCCGCACCGGTTGCCGCGCGCGGTGCGGACGCGGGACGCCGACGCGCAGCTGCTGGCGGCGCAGGCGCAACCAGCCGGCGTCCGGCTCGTCGTGTCGACGCCTGCCCGGCGCCTCGAGCTGGTCCTGCACGCCACCCGCCAGGCCCTCGGCGGGGTGCAGCGGCTCCGCGGTGCGGTCGACGTCTGCGTCGACGGGAACCTGCGCAGCACCCACGTCCTCACCGGCGGGGACCTCGTGGACGTCGACCTGCGGACGGGGTCGGCGACGACGACGGCCGGACCCGACGACCACGTCGTCGTCGACGACCTGCCCACGGGGGACAAGGTCGTGGAGTTCTGGCTGCCCCACCTCGAACAGGTGGACGTCGTCGCCCTCTCGGCCGACGCGGAACTGCGGGCCGTGGCCCCGTCGGGTCCGCTCTGGGTCCACCACGGCAGTTCCCTCAGCCACGGCTCGAACGCGTCGAGCCCCACCCGCACCTGGCCGGCGGTCGCGGCGCGGGCGGCGGGCGTCCGGCTGCAGAACCTCGGCTTCGGCGGCAGCGCGCTCGTCGACCCGTTCCTGGCGCGCGTGGTGCGGGACCGCCCCACCGACCTCGTCAGCCTGAAGTTCGGCATCAACGTCGTGGGCGGGGACGTCATGCGGCGCAGGACGTTCGTCGCCGCCGTGCACGGGTTCCTCGACACCGTGCGCGACGGGCACCCGACGACACCGCTGCTCCTCGTCTCGCCGCTGCACTGCGCGCTGCACGAGGACACCCCGGGTCCCGGGTCCGTCGACCTCCAGGCCCTGGGGCGGGGCGAACTGCGGTTCACCGCGACGGGGACCCCCGGGGACACCGCGGGCGGACGGCTCACGCTGCGGGTCGTGCGGGACGCGCTGCGCGAGGTGGTCGCGGCCCGTGGCGACGACCCCCACCTGCACCACCTCGACGGCCTGGACCTGTTCGGCGAGGCCGACGAGCGCGAGCACCCCTTGCCCGACGCGCTGCACCTGGACACCGGGGGGCACGCCCTCGTCGGCCGCCGGTTCACCGACCTCGTGTTCGGCGCCGGTGGTGCGTTCTCCCGTCGCTGAGGATCAGGGGTTCTCCCCGGCCCGCACGAGCCCCCACTCGTAGGCCGCGATGACGGCCTGCACGCGGTCCCGCAGCCCCAGTTTCGCCAGCACGTTGCCCACGTGCGTCTTGACCGTCGTCAGGGACACGACGAGGTCCTGCGCGATCTCGGCGTTCGAGGCCCCTTCGGCGATGCGGCGCAGGACGTCGAGCTCGCGCGGGGTGAGCGGCTGCAGGCGCGCGTCGAGACCGTCCCCGGGGCCCTCCTCCGGGTCGGTGGGCAGTTGCGTGGCGAACAGGTCGAGCATCCTGCGCACCAGGCGGGGGGCGACGACGGAACTCCCCGCGTCCACGACGCGGATCGCGTCGACGAGTTCCTCGGGACCGGCGCTCTTGACGAGGAAACCGCTGGCACCCGAGCGCAGGGCGGCGAAGGCGTACTCGTCGACGTCGAACGTCGTCAGCACCAGCACCCGGGAACCGGGGTGCTGCTCGGCGATGCGGCGGGTGGCCTCGATCCCGTCCATGCCGGGCATCCGGACGTCCATGACGACGACGTCGGGGGCCAGCGCCTGCACCTGCTCGAGCGCGACCGCGCCGTCGGACGCCTCACCGACGACCTCGAGGTCGGGTTCGGACTCGATGACGAGGCGGAACCCCATGCGCAGCAACGCCTGGTCGTCCACGAGCAGCACGGTGGTCACGAACGGTCCCCTCCGTCGGTCGGCAGGACGACGTGGAGCCGCCAGCCGCCCTCGTCGCCGGGACCGGCCTGGACCTCGCCACCGAGGAGGGCCGCGCGTTCCCGCATCCCGACGAGCCCGAGGTGGGTCCCGCCGCCGTCGCCCGCCCGGACGCCCCCGGCGTCCACGACCTCGACCTCCAGGGTGGTGTCGTCGCGCCGCAGCACCAGCAGGACGGAGGGAGTTCCCGGGGCGTGCCGCAGCACGTTGGTGAGCGCCTCCGTCACGATCCGCACGACGGCCAGGCGGAGGACGGTGTCCGCGGGCAGCGGAACGTCCAGACCGCTGGTGGTCAGCGGCAACCCCGCGGTCCGGAACCGGTCGACGACGCCGTGCAGGTCCGTCTCGGTGGGCCCCGTGGGGACCCCCGGCGCCTTGCCCTCGATTTCCGCTGGCTGCAGCGAACCCAGCACGCTGCGCATGTCGGCCAGGGCGTCCCGGCCCGTCGCGGACAGTTCCGCGAGCGCCCGCCGGGAGGCGTCCGGAGCGCGGTCGAGCGCCGAGGCCGCACCGTCCGACAGCGCCACCATCACCGAGACGCTGTGCGCCACGATGTCGTGCATCTCCCGCGCGATCCGGGCCCGTTCGGCCGACCGCGCGAGGGCCGCGCTCGCGTCGCGTTCGCGGGCCATCGCCGCGTACCGCTCGGCGAGGTCGTGGGCGTGCAACCGGCGGGCCTGCGCCCCCGCGCCCGAGACCCCGCCCAGCACGAGGAGGGCGAGCAGCAGGAACAGCGTCCACGTGCGGCGCCCCGTCGAGGGGTCCGGTTCGCTGAGCCGCTGGAAGGGGGCACCGTCGACCGGAGGGAGTTCGTCGCTCCACAGCAGGACCTCGGCCAGACCGATGACCTGCCAGCGCAGCACGGCGACCGACACCACGACGAGGACCGCGGCGCCGACGGCCCACGCGGTGCGGGCGCTGCGCCGGGCGGCGACGGCGTGCAGCGCCCAGGCCAGGCAGAACCCCAGCACCCCCAGCACCTGGCCCAGCGCCAGCGACAGGACGGCGAGGAGGGTCACCACCCCGGTGACGGCCAGCGGCCACCGGTTCCGGCCGACGAGCGCGAGCGCCCCCGCCACCGTCCCCGCCAGCCAGGTCGTCACGTAGCGCTCGCCGAGGGGGGACCCCGGCGAGAACAACCCCAGGCTCGTGGCGCCCCGCACGGCCTCCGACACCGCGAGGGCGGTGACCGCCCCGACGAGCAGCACGAGCGTGACGACGAGCACGTGCGCGGTCCACGGGTGGGCCCGGAGCAGCCGGCGCGGTGTCGTCTGGTGCTGCACCTGCGACGCGGTGAGGGCGGGGGGACCCCCGGGGGTGGCGGCGTGCGGTGTCGTCACCGCGACAGCCTCCCACCGGGCGTGCACCGCACCCGGGTCAGGAGACGTCACGACGCACCAACCGGTACCCGGCGAGGACGGCGAGGACGGCGCACCACGCGGCCAGGACCAGCCCGCCGCCCGCCGCGCCGAGGTGGGGGCCGTGGCCGGCGGCGAGCGCGGCGAGCTGGGCGTCGTCGGCGAACAACCGCGTCCCGCTGCTCGGCAGGAACGCGCGCACGGTGTCGACGACGCGGCCGGGGTGCGGCGCCAGCAGGTGGTCGAGCAGCAGGAAGAGCGCGACCGCGGTGGCGAGCGCGGCGAGCGGTCGGCGCAGCAGCGAACCGAGCAGCACGCCGCACACCGCGGCCCCCGTGAGGAACAGCACGTAGCCGGCGGCGGCGCGCAGGTCGGTGGGGTCCGACGGCGTCCACGACAACCCGGCGGTCCGCCGGGCGCCGACGGTCACGGCGAGGGAGGCGGCGATCGCGGTGACGGCGGTCACCAGGGCCAGGGCCGCGGTCAGCGCGACCTGGGCGAGGAGGACCGGCACCCGGCGGGGCACCGCCGCGTACGTGGTGAGGGAGGTCCCGACCGCGAAGTCCGTGCTCCCGACGAGCACCCCGAGGACGAGGAGCCCGAGCTGGGCGAGGAGGTGTCCCGAACTGGCCAGGGAGGTGCTGCTGACCGCGTCCCCCGGGCCGACGAACAGGCCGAGGACGAAGGCGAGGAACGCTGCGGCGCAGACGGTCCCCGCGACGAGCCAGGTGGTCGACGGGAGGCTCGCGACCTTCGTCCACTCCGCGGCGACCACGCGGGGGACCGTGACGGCGCGGGCCTCAGACGAGGTCACGACGACGCAACCGGAACGCGGCGACGGTCAGCGGCACCGCCACCCAGGCGGCCAGGACCAGGGCGGAACCGCCCGCCCCGAGGTCGGGGGCCCCGTCGAGCCCACCGCCACCGGGGTTCGTCAACGCCGCCCCCGCACCGACGGGGGTGAAGCTCTCCACCGTGTTCACGGCCGCGGTCGCCGCGGGCGGGTTCTCCGGGTCGTACACCGCCATCGGGTCGTTGCCGGCCTCGGCCGCGAACGAGAGCACCACGGGGGCCACGAGGAGCAGCACGACGGCCGCCACGAGGGCGGGGACCGGGCGGCGCAGCAGCGCGCCGACCGCCAGGCCCAGCAGCCCGGCCCCGACGAGGAAGACGACCGAACCGAGCAGCAGCGCGGGCACGCCGGCCGCCGCGAGGTCGGGGGTCATCGCGCGCGAGGCGGCGGCGGGCAGGATCCCCAGCACGGCCGCGGCGACGCTCAGGACGCCGGTCCACAGGGCCACGGCGGCCGTCACGACGGCCTGGGCGAGCAGGACGGGAACGCGCCGCGGCACGGCGGCGAACGTCGTCCGGAAGGTTCCCGTGCTGTACTCGCCGGTCCCCACGAGCACCCCCAGGACGAGGACCCCGAGGAAGGCCAGCGGCAGCACGTCCGCGAGGCCCCGCGTCGGGACGAACCCCGGGTCGCCGGAGGAGGCGCTGGCGGACAGGTGCGTGAGGAACCCCACCAGCCCGACGGTCGCCACGACGACGACGTGGGTGGAGCGCAGGCCCAGGAGTTTCGTCCACTCCGCGCGGACGACCCGCGCGAAGGACGGGCCGGAACCCGCCACGACCGTCCGGGGCGTCGGCGAACCGACCGCGGCGCTCACCGGGCACCGGCCTGGTACTCGACGGAACCGCTGGTGAGCTCCAGGTACGCCGCTTCCAGCGAACCGGCCTCGGCGGCGAGTTCGAGGACCGTCGCCCCGACCCGGCCCGCGACCGCGCCGACCTCCTCGACCGAGGTTCCCCGCACGTGCAGCGCGCCGTCGGGCCGGCCCGTGACGACGGCCCCGGCCCGCACCAGCGCCTGGGCCAGCGCGTCCGGTGCCGTGGTCCGGACACGCACCAGACCGGCCCCGCGGGAACGTTCCAGGAGTTCGGCCACCGTGGCGTCGGCGAGCAGCCGCCCGCGACCGATGACCACGACCCGGTCCGCGCACAGCGCGAGTTCGTGCATCAGGTGGGAGGACAGGAACACCGTCCGGCCCTCGGCCGCCAGGTCCCGCACGAGCGAGCGGATCCACAGCACGCCGTCGGGGTCGAGGCCGTTGACCGGCTCGTCGAACATCACGGTCGCCGGGTCGCCCAGCAGCGCCGCGGCGATCCCGAGCCGCTGGCCCATGCCGAGCGAGTAACCCTTCACCCTGCGCCCCGCGACGGATTCCAGCCCGGTGAGCCCGATGACCTCGTCCACCCGGGACCGGGGGATGCCGTGCGTGCGGGCCAGCGCAAGCAGGTGGCGGAACGCGGTCCGGCCCGGGTGCACCGACCGGGCGTCGAGCATCGCCCCGATCGTGCGCAGCGGGGCCTCCAGGTCCGCGTACCGCTGCCCGTCGACGAGGACGGTGCCGGCGGTCGGGCGTTCCAGGCCCAGGACCATCCGCATCGTCGTGGACTTCCCCGCACCGTTCGGGCCCAGGAAACCCGTGACCGTCCCCGGGTCGGCCGTGAACGACAACCCGTCCACCGCCGTCGTCGTCCCGTAGCGCTTCGTCAGCGCCTCCGCCGTGATCATGCGTCCTCCTCGGTCCGCCGACGACACCCGTCGGCTGTCGTGGACGACGCTAGGAATCCCCGGTCCGCGCGAGCACCTGCCGCAGGACGAGATCCCCGTGGGGCGTTCCTCCTCCTCGAGGAGGAGGAACCCGGCTGACCGTCCCGCAATGTACGCTCGTACCATGACTGCACACCCGGTGCTCCCGGACCCCGCCGCCCGTCGGCAGGCGCTGGTGGTGGTGCGCCCGCCGCTGCACGGCGACCGCGGCAGCCACACCACCGTCGGGGCGCGGTCCGCCGTGGACGTCGGCCACACGGCGGCCCCGTCGTGAGCACCGGGGACGACGCCGTCGTCGGCGCGGGTCGTGCGCCGCGTGCAGCCCGGACGACCCGGCGCTACGAACCCGACCGCCGCCTGCGGATCCTCGAGGTCACCCTCGACGTCGTCGCCGAGCACGGTGTCGCCGGCACCACCCACCGCAAGGTCGCGGCCGCGGCCGACGTGCCCCTGGGAGCGATGACGTACTACTTCACCGGGCTCGCGGACCTGTTCTCCTCGGCCTTCACGCTGCTCGCGCAGCGGTGGGGCGACGCCTTCGAGGCGGCGATGGCCGCCGTCCCCGACGGCGTCGACCCGCGTGACGCCGTGGCGGACGCGGTCCTGGTGGGCCTGGCCGACGACGCCGACGCCGACGCCGTGACGGGGTCACGACGTCAAGCGGTCCTGGCCTACGAGTTGTACGCCCTCGCCGCCCGCGACTCCGCGGTCCGCGAGGTCACGCAGACCTGGATGGAGCGCACCCGCGCCGCACTGCGACGGCACTTCGACCCCGACGACGCGAGGGTGCTCGACGCGCTCATCGAGGGCCTGAGCATCCACGCGGTCCTGTCCACGGAACCCTTGGACCGTGAGCGGTTCCGCGCCGACATCGCCCGGCTCGCCCCGCCACCGCTCGCTCCCCCTGCTCATCCCTGACGGACGGACCAGCCCACCGTGTACTCGCTCCTCCTGGCGATCGTCTACGTCGCCTTCATCAGCCTGGGTCTGCCCGATTCCCTGCTGGGCGCGGGATGGCCCGTGATGCACCAGGACCTCGGGGTCTCCCTGGGTCTCGCAGGCGTTCTGACGATGATCATCGCGGGCGGGACGATCGTGTCCAGCCTCGCCTCGGACCGCCTCACGCGCCGCTGGGGCGCCGGCCTCGTCACGGCCGTCAGCGTCGGGACGACCGCGGTCGCCCTCCTCGGTTTCTCGTTCTCCCCGTCGTTCTGGGTGCTGTGCCTGTGGGCCGTGCCGTACGGCCTGGGCGCGGGCGCGGTCGACGCCGCGCTGAACAACTACGTCGCGCTGCACTACGCCGCCCGGCACATGAACTGGCTGCACAGCTTCTGGGGCGTCGGCGCCTCCATCAGCCCGTTCATCATGAGCTACGCGCTCAGCGCCGGGTGGGGCTGGTCGAGCGCGTACCGGATCGTCGGCGTCACGCAGGTCGTCCTCACGGCACTGCTGGTGGCGAGCCTGCCGCTGTGGGGCAAGGTCCACCGCGTCGCCCCCACCGGAGAGCACGAGGAGACGTCCGGTCAGCGCGCAGCGCACGTCCCCCTGGCCCGGGTGGTCCGCATCCCCGGCGTGCTCCTCGTCCTCACCGCGTTCTTCGCGTACTGCGCGCTGGAGAGCACGTCGATCCTGTGGGCGGCGACCTACCTGGTGAGCGACCGGGGGGTCGACGCGACCGCAGCCGCGGCCTTCGCCTCGCTCTTCCTGCTGGGCATCACCGGCGGGAGGTTCCTGGCGGGTTTCTTCGCCGACCGGGTGGGGGACCGGTTCCTCATCCGCGGTGGGTTCGCGGCCGTCGGCGTCGGGGTGGTGCTCATCGCGCTGCCCGTCGGGACCGACGCGCTGGCCCTGGCGGGTCTCGTCGTGGCGGGGCTGGGGTGCGCCCCGGTGTACCCGGCCATCATCCACTCGACACCGGTGAACTTCGGCCGGGAGAACTCCCAGGCGGTCGTCGGCGTCCAGATGGCGGCGGCCTACACGGGTTCGACTCTCGCGCCCCCGGCGTTCGGGGCGCTCTCGACGTGGCTGGGCACCGGGGTGCTGCCGGTGTTCCTCGGGGTGCTGGTCGTGCTGGGGCTGGTCATGTCCGAGCGTCTGAACCGCCTCGTCGACCGCCGGTGAGGCGGTCGAGAGCGCGACGGACGACTCGCGGTCCCCTTACGACGGCAACCGCCACACGTCCACGAGCATCCCGCCGTCGGCGGTGTGCCGGGCGGGCGCGGGGGAGTCGAGGACGACGAGCAGCTCCCGGCCACCGGGCAGCAGGGCCAACCCTTCCGGGTGGTCCTCGCCCTGCCCGTGCGGCAGGTCGAGGACGACGGGCAGCTCGTCGGCCCGCACGACGTCGGCGGTCTCGACGGTGCAGGCGCCCGCCCAGCGGTGGACGCGGACGGGGCCGGACAGCCCCATCGAGGGGCCGGTCAGCACGAGCAGGTCGTCCCCGTCGGGGCACAGGTCGCGGACGCCGAGCCCGCGCAGGTCCAGCAGGTGCGTCCGGTACGTCGAGCCGTCCTCGAACTCCCCCAGCATCAGCCGGTGCGGGTCCTTGCGGTGCGTCACCGGGCGCACCTCGAGCACGACGGCCCAGCCGCGCAGGACCGGACCCCGCAGCCCCACGTACAGCCGCGTCCCGCCGGGTGAGTGGTGGACGGCGACGCCCTCGACGTCCAGGCCGTTGTCCTTGGACGGGATGGACAGGAAGGGGCCGACGAGGTCGTCGTCGCGCAGGTGCACCGTCAGGTCGTCGTCGTGGGCACCGAGGACCGCGGCCGTCAGCACCTCGCCGTCGACCTCGACCCGCCGCGCCGGCAGCCCGGTCGACGGGTCGACGGGCAGCCGGACGAGGACGTAGCGGTTGGCCTCGCGGACCACCTTGCCCAGCCGCTTGCGCGCCTTCGCGTCGCCGTCGGCGGGGCGGATGCGCTTGCGCTTGAGACTGTGCGACCCGATGGCCCACAGCCAGTTCCCGTTGCGCGCCAGCCCCTCCACGTCGGCTTCCTCGTGCGGGGGGCCCGGCAGGCCCACCAGGTCGGCCAGCGCCACGGAGACCTGCTCGCCGTACCCCGTCACGGAACCGTCGACGGTCCGGGCGGTGAGGCGCTCGACCGTGGCGGTCTCGTCGCCGGCGACCCACAGGAAGGGGCCGTCCGAGCGGACGGCTGACAGGTTGACGTGCGTCGCGCCGGCCTTGGACGCATCGTCGAAGTGCAGCGGTACGCGGCGCTCAGGCTGTCTGTCCACGAGGGGACAGCGTCCGGGACGGGTCTCCGGTTCCCGGGAACAACGGGCCCTCCTCGTGAGTTGAGCCCATCAGACTCAAGTTCACGGAGTCTCCGCTTGACAGATCCGGAGCGGTCCGCGAACTTGAGTGGGGAACGCTCAACAGTCACAGCTTGCTCGGGAGGGCATCCACCATGGCACGTGCGGTCGGCATCGACCTCGGGACCACCAACTCCGTCGTCTCCGTCCTCGAGGGCGGCGAGCCGACGGTCATCGCCAACGCCGAGGGTGGGCGCACCACGCCCTCCGTCGTCGCCTTCGCCAAGAACGGTGAGGTGCTGGTCGGCGAGATCGCCAAGCGCCAGGCCGTCACCAACGTCGACCGCACGATCCGGTCCGTGAAGCGCCACGTCGGCACCGACTGGAACGTCGAGATCGACGACAAGAAGTACACGCCGCAGGAGATCAGCGCCCGCATCCTGCAGAAGCTCAAGCGCGACGCCGAGAGCTACCTCGGCGAGACCGTGACCGACGCCGTCATCACCGTCCCGGCGTACTTCTCCGACGCGCAGCGCCAGGCCACCAAGGAGGCCGGCGAGATCGCGGGGATGAACGTCCTGCGCATCATCAACGAGCCGACCGCGGCCGCCCTCGCCTACGGGCTGGAGAAGGGCAAGGAGGACGAGCTCATCCTCGTCTTCGACCTCGGTGGCGGGACGTTCGACGTGTCCCTGCTCGAGGTCGGCAAGGACGACGACGGGTTCTCCACCATCCAGGTCCGCGCGACCTCCGGTGACAACCACCTCGGTGGCGACGACTGGGACCAGCGCGTCGTCGACCACCTGCTGAAGAAGGTCCAGGGCGCCTACGGCATCGACCTGTCCAAGGACAAGATCGCGATGCAGCGTCTCCGCGAGTCCGCCGAGCAGGCCAAGAAGGAACTCTCGACGGCCACCAGCACCGGCATCTCCCTGCAGTACCTGTCGATGACGGAGAACGGCCCCGTCCACCTGGACGAGCAGCTGACCCGCGCGCAGTTCGAGCAGATGACGCAGGACCTGCTGGACCGCACCAAGAAGCCGTTCCACGACGTCATCCGCGACGCCGACGTCAAGCTCGCCGACATCCACCACGTCGTGCTCGTGGGTGGTTCCACCCGCATGCCCGCGGTGACGAGCGTCGTCAAGGAGCTGACCGGCGGCAAGGAGCCCAACAAGGGCGTCAACCCGGACGAGGTCGTCGCCATCGGCGCCGCCCTGCAGGCCGGTGTCCTCAAGGGCGAGCGCAAGGACGTCCTGCTCATCGACGTCACCCCGCTGTCCCTGGGCATCGAGACCAAGGGCGGGATCATGACCAAGCTCATCGAGCGCAACACGGCCATCCCGACCAAGCGCTCGGAGGTCTTCACGACCGCCGACGACAACCAGCCCTCGGTGCTCATCCAGGTGTTCCAGGGTGAACGCGAACTGGCCCGCGACAACAAGCCGCTCGGCACGTTCGAGCTGACCGGCATCGCCCCCGCCCCGCGCGGTGTGCCGCAGGTCGAGGTCACCTTCGACATCGACGCCAACGGCATCGTGCACGTGAACGCGAAGGACCGCGGCACGGGCAAGGAGCAGTCGATGACCATCTCCGGCGGCAGCGCGCTGTCGAAGGAGGACATCGAGCGGATGGTCAAGGACGCCGAGCAGCACGCTAACGAGGACAAGCAGCGTCGCGAGGAGGCCGAGGCCCGCAACCAGGCCGAGGCGCTCGTCTACCAGACCGAGAAGTTCATCGCCGACAACTCCGACAAGCTGCCCGCCGACGGCAAGGCCACGGTGGAGTCCGCTGTCGCGGAGCTGAAGACGGCCCTGAACGGCACGGACGCGGCCGAGATCAAGGCCAAGTCCGAGGCCGTCGCCAAGGCGTCGCAGGAACTGGGGTCGGCGATGTACGCCGCGCAGCAGTCCGAGGGCGCCCCCGCTGGTGACGCCGGTTCCCAGGCGGGCCCGGACTTCACCAAGAACGCCTCCTCCGACGAGGACGTGGTGGACGCCGAGGTCGTCGACGACGAGAAGGACAAGTGATGTCGGAGGAGTTCTCCGAACCCACCGTGGTCCGCGACAACCGCCGCATCGACCCCGAGACGGGGCAGGTGCGCGGTCTGTCGCCGGCCGACGCCCCCCAGCCCGAGACCCCCGCGGCACCGACCGTGGGGGGCCCGGACGACGGGGCCGCCGACGCCGAGCTCGACGCGGCGCAGGGCCTCGCGGCCTCGCGCCTGGAGGAGCTGCAGCGGCTGAACGCCGAGTACGTGAACTACAAGAAGCGGGTCGACCGCGACCGCGACGTCGCCAAGAACGCCGCGATCGCCGGGGTGGCCGAGGCGCTGCTCCCGGTCCTCGACGACGTCCACCTCTCGCGCGAGCACGGTGACCTCACCGGCCCGTTCGTCGCGATCGCGGACAAGCTCGAGGCCACGCTGGCGCGGTTCGGCCTCGAGCGGTACGGCCAGGACGGCGAACCGTTCGACCCGGCCGTGCACGAGGCGCTGATGCACAGCCACTCCGACGAGTACGAGGTCGCGACGTGCACGAAGGTCCTGCAGCCGGGGTACAAGCTCGGCGACCGGATCCTGCGGCCGGCCCGCGTCGCGGTGGCCGACCCGCAGGGATGACCTGCGGACGAACTGACGAGATCGAGGGAGGGGGGCGCCGGTGAGCATGCAGGACTGGGCCGAGAAGGACTTCTACGCGATCCTCGGCGTCCCCCACGACGCCGACGCGGCCGAGATCAAGAAGGCGTACCGCAAGAAGGCCCGCACGCTGCACCCGGACGCGAACCCGGGTGACGCGTCGGCCGAGCAGCAGTTCAAGGAGGTCGGCGAGGCCTACGCGGTCCTGTCCGACCCCGAGCAGCGGCAGCAGTACGACGGGATCCGCGCCATGGTCGGCGGCGGCGCCCGGTTCTCCTCCGGGGGAGCCGGCGGTGCGGGCGGCGGCGCCGGGTTCGAGGACCTGCTCGGCGGGTTGTTCGGCCAGGGTCGCGCCGGCGCCCCCGGCGGTGTCCGGTTCGGCACGCCCGGTGGCGCCGGCGGCGGGGCGGGGTTCGAGGACCTGCTCGGCGGGTTGTTCGGCCAAGGGGGTGCGGCTCCCGGTGGTTTCCCGGGCGGTTTCCCCGGTCAGACCGCCGCCCGGGGCCAGGACCTCGACGCCTCCGCGCGTGTCACGTTCCGCGACGCCCTCGAGGGCAAGACGGTCTCCCTGCGGGTCCCCGACCCGCGGGGCGGACCGGCCCGGACCGTCAACGCGCGGCTGCCCCAGGGCGTCCGTGACGGCCAGAAGGTCAGGTTGCGCGGCAAGGGGTTGGCCGGTCCCGGGGGGACGGGCGACCTGCTCGTCACCGTGCACGTCGAACCGCACCCGGTGTTCCGCCGGGACGGGGACGACCTGCGCATGACGTTGCCGGTCTCGTTCGACGAGGCCGTGCTCGGCGCCACGGTCGAGGTCCCGACCCTGGACGGTGCGACCGTCAAGGTGAAGGTGCCCGCCGGGACGCCGTCGGGCCGTTCGCTGCGGCTGAAGGGCCGGGGCGTGAAGCGGTCCCGTTCGACCGACGACCGGGGCGACCTGTTCGTCACGATCGAGGTCGTCGTCCCGCAACGGGTCGACGGCGCCGTGCGCGAGGCCGTCGAGGCGTTCGCGAAGGCGACCGCCGGGGACGACCCGCGCGCCGGTCTGGCCGAGCGCGCCCGCAGCTGACGAGACGAGGAGGGGAGAGGTGTACGAGGACGACAGTCCGCTGTTCGTGATCTCGGTGGCGGCCGACCTCGCCGGGATGCACCCGCAGACGCTGCGCCAGTACGACCGCCTCGGACTCGTCTCGCCCAGCCGGGCCCGCGGTCGCGGGCGGCGGTACTCCGCCCGCGACATCGCCCAACTGCGGGAGGTGCAGCGCCTGTCCCAGGAGGACGGCGTGAACCTCGCGGGGATCAAGCGCATCCTCGACCTCGAGAACCAGGTGCTGGCCCTCGGCCACCGGGTGCAGGAACTCGAGGACGAGATCGCCCTCGTCCGTCAGCAGGCCCGGCGCATCTTCGCCGCGGGGGTGGCCGGCGACATCGTCGCCACCCCGATGGGTCGGCGGCCGGAGTCGCAGCGCTCGACGGCCCTCGTCGTCTGGCGTCCTGACCGCAGCCGCTGAACCGGTCGCAGACCACGTCCACGAACCCCGTCCACCTCCCGCGGTGGACGGGGTTCCTGCGTTCCCGGGCGCGGGTCACACTGACGGGGTGGACGAGGCGGCGTTGCCCTGGGCGCAGGACGTCCTGCGCGCGACCGGCGCGCCCGCCGGCCCGGCCGAGCTCGTCAAGGACCGCCCCTGGTCGATGGTGTGGCGGTTGCCGACGCCCACCGGGCCGGTGTGGCTGAAGGCCTGCCCGGAACGCACCCGGCACGAGGTGCGGCTGCTGTCCGCCCTCGCCCGCTTCGACGTGCCGCACGTCCTGGTCCCGCTCGCCGTCGAGGAGGACCGCGGGTGGGTCCTGCTGCCGGACGGTGGGCCGACGGTGCGCGACGTCCCCCTGCAACCGGCTGCGGCGCAGCGCCGCTGGGCCGACGCGCTGCGCGCCTACGGCGAGGTCCAGCGCGCCACGGCGCCGCACGCCGACGCCCTCGTCGCCCTCGGCGTCCCCGACCTGCGCCTGCCGGAGCTGCCCACGGCCTTCGAGCGGCTGGCGCTGCGCTGGGCGCCGGACCTCCGGCCGTTGCTGCCCCGTGTGCGCGACGACGCCGCCGAGCTCGCCGACCTCGGCCTGCCGGCGACGCTGCAGCACGACGACCTGCACGACGGCAACGTCTTCGCCGCCGGGAGCCGCCCCTTCGACTGGGGCGACGCGTGCGTCGGGCACCCCTTCGCGAGCCTGCTGGTGGCCCTCGACGCCGCGCCGGAGGGGCCCGCCCCCGACCCGAGCGGGCCCGCGGCGGCGGCCTACCTCGCGGGGTGGCCCGACCTCCCGGTGGAGGGTCTCGACCGCGTCCTCCGGCTCGCCGTGCGCCTGGCCGTCGTCAGCCGCGCCGACAGCTGGGACCGGGCCCTGGCCGGCTGGCCGGAGGCGCCCGAGCCCTACCGGACCGCGCCGGCGGACTGGCTGCGTCGCCTCGCCTGAGCGGAGGGCCGTCTCGGAAGGGGTTGCCTCCTGCGGCTAATGGGCATAGCTTCAAGCTAACGACATTAGCTGAGGAGATGGTCATGACCGAGTTCCTGCGCCGCGACGGGGGAACCCTCGCGTACGACGTCGAGGGTGAGGGGCCGCTGGTCCTCCTGGCCCACGGGATGGGGGACGACCGCCGCTCGTACCGCTTCCTCGCCCCGCGCCTCGTCGCCGCCGGGTACCGGGTCGCCAGCCTCGACCTGCGCGGCTGCGGGGAGTCCAGCACGGGCTGGGACGGCTACCGCCGCAACGACATCGCCGCGGACCTCGTCGCGCTCGTCCGCCACCTCGGCGGTCCGGCCGTCCTCGTGGGCCAGTCGATCAGCGGCGGGGCGGCCACCATCGCGGCGGCCACGGCCCCCGACCTCGTGGCCGGCCTCGTGCAGCTGGCCCCCTTCACCCGCGTGCAGTCCGTGGACGTCTCGGGGCTCCTCCGCGTGCGGCGGCACCGGCAGGCGATGGTGCGCCTCGCTCTCGCCGCGGGTCTGGGCAGCGCCCCGTCCTGGGGGCGCTACCTCGACCTCGCGGTGCCGACGAAACCGGCGGACTGGGACGCGGCGCGCGCGCGGACCCTGGACCTGCTGCGCGACCCCGGGCGGAAGGCCGCCTTCAAGACCATGGGGTCAGGTTCCCCCGCTGACGCGGGGGAGGCCTTGCGCGCCGTCCGGTGCCCCGTCGTCGTCGTCGAGGGCGGCGCCGACCCCGACTGGGCCGACCCGCGCGCCGAGGGGGAGCGCGTCGTGTCGGACCTGCCCGCCGGCCTCGGGGAACTCGTCGTCCTCGACGGCGTCGGGCACTACCCGCACGTCGAGGCGCCCGAACAGGTCGCCGCGCTCGTCCTGCCCTTCCTGCAGCGGACGCTCGCCCGTGCCTAGGGCGGGTCTGGACGCCGCGGCCGTCACCCTCGCGGGCGCGGACCTCGCCGACGAACTGGGGTTCGAGAAGCTCGCGATGGGGATGGTCGCCGACCGGCTGGGGGTCCGGCCGCCGTCCCTCTACAAGCACGTGGGGTCCTTGGCCGACCTCGCGCAGCGCATCGCCGCGCTGGCCGCCACCGAACTCGGCGACACCCTGCGGGACGCGTTGCAGGGGTTGTCCGGTCCGGACGCGCTCCGCGCTGCGGCGCAGGCGTTCCGCGGGTTCGTCCGGAACCACCCCGGCCGGTACGCGGCCACGCTCGGCGCGCGTCCGACGTCCCCCGACGACGAGTACGCACGTGCCACGGCCCGGGTGCTGGAATCCCTCGCCGTGGTGCTGCGCGGCTACGGGGTGCCGGCCGCCGACGAGGTCCACGCGCTGCGGATGCTGCGCAGTGCCCTGCACGGTTTCGCGACCCTGGAGTCCGGCGGAGGTTTCCAGCTCGGCACCGACGTGGACGAGAGCTTCGCGTGGCTCGTGGAGTTCGTGGAACGGGGACTGCGCTGATCGCCACCCTGCGGAAGCGTTGCAGCACAGTGAGTTCGCTTTGATCAAACAGTTCCTGTGCGGTAGGGTGAGGCATGGCCGCGACGTTCCTCCGCGAAGCCCCCGACGGGGTCACCTCCGCCGCGCCGTCCCGCCTGCGCCACGCTGCGCCGCTACGTCACCGCGCGGGACGAGACCTGCACCGCCCCCGTCTGCCCGGTCCCGGCGGTCGACTGCGACCTCGACCACGTCGTCCCCTTCCCGCAAGGCCCACCACTGCAGGCAACCTGCGGGCCGTCTGCCGCAGCTACCACCGGTTCAAGACCCAGTAGCTGTTCCAAGAACTCCGGCGCCGCCAGGTCCGCCCTTCCGCACCGGACGACCCGCCTCCCTCCCGAGGGGACGACTCCGGACGCGCAGCAGGAACCGCCGTTCGGTGAACTGCAGTTGTGGGCGCCCGTGCAGGGTCATGAGGGTTCCGGCGTGGCGCTCGACGGTGAAGTCCGGTGGCAGGTGCCAGGGAACCGTCCGCAGGAACGACACGAGCGTCGACACGTCGGCGAACCGGATCGGGCCGCTCCACGACTCCGCCACCTCGACGTCGAGGCCGGCCGCCACGGCCGCCCGGTGAGCGTGTTCGAGCGTCACGTCCGGGAACGCGGGGGCGGCGTCGAACTCCGCTCCCAGGTCGTCGAGGTTCCGGCCGTCGACCTGCTGGGTCAGGAAGGTCCCGCCCGGTCGCAGCACGCGGGACACGTCGGGCCGGTTCTAGCGGTCCTCGCAACACCCTGAGATTGGGGAGTTGCGAGGACCGTGCCACGACAGCATCCAGTCAGGGTGAAGAAGAAGTTCTTGCGGGACCTGGCCCGCAACGGCGGGAACGTC